>CAYODK010000099.1:5422-18764 GCA_964402695.1 uncultured Verrucomicrobiota bacterium | reverse complement strand
CTGCGCCGCGTCGACGTGCATGCGGACGCCCCGCTCCCGTGCGATGCGCGCGATCTCGCGGACCGGTTGCACCGTGCCCACCTCGTTATTGGCGTGCATGACGCTCACCAGGATCGTACGCGGCGTGATCGCCCGGGCCACGTCGCCGGGATCCACGCGGCCGGCGCCGTCCACCGGAAGCACCGTCACCTCCGCCCCGAGCCGCTCGAGGAACCGGCACGGGTTCAGGACCGCCGGATGCTCGACCGCCGTCGTGACGATATGCCGGCCCCGGTCGCTCAGGGCGAAGAAGGTCCCCTGGATGGCGTGGTTGTTCGACTCCGTCCCGCCGCTCGTGAAGATGACTTCGTCCGCCCCGCACCCCAGCAGCGCGGCCAGCTGCCCACGCGCCCGTTCGACCGCGGCCCGGGCGGGCGCGCCGGCCCAGTGGCGGCTCGACGGATTCCCGAAATGCGACTCGAGGAACGGCCTCATGGCCTCGACGACCCCGGGGTCGACGGGCGTGCTCGCGTTGTGGTCGAGGTAGATCCGGTCCATGGCCGGCCTCCGGCTACAACGTCACCACCCGGTCCGCGTCGCGGACGAGTTCGTAGAGGTCCTTCATCGTCGAGAGCGGGCAGAGTTCGGAGCCTCCGGACTGCCGCAGCTTCAGGCACGTGCCGCATGCGAGGATCCGCCCGCCCGCCGCCAGCAAGGCCTCCGCCTGCGCCTTCACCGGGAAGTTCGGCGCGTCGATGTGGTCCAGTTCGACGCCCTTGCCGAGCAGGAACACGCCGACCTCGTCCTTCTGTCCAAGCGCGTAGCAGCCCAGCCGAAGCGCGTTGAAGGCCGTCTCCGGCTCGTTCGTCGAGATGATGATCGCAAGCTTCATGTCGCTCGTCCCTTCGCCTAGTGTTCCGTCATTGCCCCACCGCAACCTTGAATCCCCGCGCCCGCCAGTCCTGCACGCCCTCCTCCAGCCGCACGGCCCGGTAGCCCTTCGCCCGCAGCCGGCGAACCGCCTCCACCGCGAGCACGCAGTACGGTCCCCGGCAGTAGGCGACGATCTCCCGATCCTTGGAAAGCCCGTCCAGTCGGGCTTCCAACTCTTGGAGCGGCACGGAGATCGCGCCCGGGATGTGCCCCGCCGCATACTCCTCCCCGGGCCGCACGTCGAGCACGGTGACGCGCCCGTCGCGCACGCGCCGCAGCAGATCCTCGCGGTCGACCGGCTCCAGCCCCCGCCTTCGTCCCAGGTAGGCCCGCGAGATCCGTCCGATCTCCGCCAGCCGGCCCTCGGCGAGCACCCGCATGCCGCGGAAAAAGCGGCAGACCGCCGGATCGGCGATCCGGTACGTCACATACAGCCCGCTCTTCCGGCCCTCGACCAGGCTCGCGCCGCCCAGGACGTGCAGATGCCGCGATGTGTTCGCGACCGAAAGCCCCGCCTCGTCCGCCAGCGCCTCGACCGTCCGCGGCCCCTGGCAGAGCAGGTCGAGAAGTTCGAGACGCGCGGGGCACGACACCGCCTTGCCGATCCGCGCGAACTGCCCGTAGATCGCGTTCTTGAACCTGCGATGCGCATCCATGACCGTCTTCCATCCCCATTATTCAATTGCCTGGTTGAATATTTGCATGGTCGCGCCCCCTGCGCAAGCCTTCGGACCAGGCGACTTGCCGTCGCACACTCGGTGCAGCGCCCGTTCCACGATGGAGGAGTCTGCCGCGGGGCGCGGCGGCCGGAAACCGACTCTGCTACACTTCCGACATGAAGCATCTCGTGGCGTGCATGGGACTTGCCGCCGGCATCGCGGCGGGGGCGGAACTGCGGGACCTGCCGACCGGCGGCGACGGGTGGCTTGGCGACCCGCTGCTCTGGAGGTTCCGGCCGGGGGGCCTTGCCTGCGCCGTCTCGAACGGGCACGGCTTCGCGGTCTACGAGGCCGCGCCGCTCTCGTCGAACGTCGAGGTCGAGGCGCTCTTCACCCCGTCCGCCGCGCAGGGCGGCGGATGGAACGTCGCGTCGGTCGCGATCGTGGAGGACGAGGACAACTTCTGGCACGTCGCACTGGTGCAGTCCCCGCCCGAAGACGGCTCGAAGCCGCGCGTCGAACTGTGCGAGATGCGCGAAGGCCGGTGGCTGGCCCAATCGAACCTGCGGATCGAGTCCGACCAGGCCTCCCCCGTACCCTGGGCCTTCGGGATCCCGTACCGGCTCGCGCTGGGTCTCGACCCGTCCGGCATCACCGGCAGCGTCACGGCGCCGGACGGCACCGTCCTGCTGCGCCGCCGCCACGCCTTCAACGGACCGGCCGTCGCGCGCGGACGTCCCGCGCTGCGCACCGGCGGCACCGGCGGCGTCTTCACGGAGGTCCGCGCCGCCTGGGGCGCCCCGGCCCCGGTCGCCGCGGAGCCGTCGTTTCCACCCTACGCCTCGGACCGCTTCGTCCCGGAGGTGACCGACACCGCCACCGGCTTCTTCCGCGTCGTGCAGAAGCCCGACGGACGCTGGTGGGCGATCGATCCGCTCGGGCGCGGCCTCGTGCTTCTCGGCGTCGACCACGTCACGTTCCACGGGCACTGGTGCGAGACGCTCGGGTACGCGCCCCACGGCCGCAAGAACGAGGCGAAGTACGCCAGCCGCGACGCATGGCGCGAGGAGACCCTCGGCCGGCTCCACGCGTGGGGCTTCACGATGCTCGGCGCCGGCTGCGACCCGGCGCTGCGCCACCGCGGCCTCGTGCACACCGAGTTCCTCAACGCCGGTTCGCATTTCGCCTCGCTCGGCGACGAGTACGACATCACCCCGAACGAGCGCCGACCCTGCTCCGCCTTCCCCAACGTCTTCCATCCCGACTTCGAGGCCTACTGCCGCCACCGCGCGCGCCGGATGTGCGCGCCGAACCGGACCGATCCCTGGCTCTTCGGCACCTTCATCGACAACGAACTCGCCTGGTGGGGCCGCGGCGCGCCGGACACCGGCCTCTTCGACGCCGTGATGAAGAAGGGCCCCTCGCACACCGCCAAGCTCGCGCTCCTGGACTTCGTGGCCGCCCGGTGCGACCGGAGGATCGAAGGGTTCAACACGTCCTTCGGCACGAAGCTGGCGGACTTCGACGGCCTTCTCGCCCTCGACGCGCTTCCGAATGCCACGCCGGAGCAGCGCGCGATCAAGAAGGCGTTCCTCGTCTTCGTCGCAGAGCGCTACTTCTCCGTCACCACCCGCGCGATCCGGGACGCGGACCCGAACCACCTCGTCCTTGGCGCGCGCTTCGCCGGCACCGGCGGCGCGCACCCGGTCGTCTGGGAGGTGTCCGGCAGGCACTGCGAGGTCGTCACGTTCAACTGCTACCCGATGGCCGACCTCGACGAGGGGCGCGTCTACACGAGGCTCGGTCCCGGCGGCGAACCCGTGACCGACCACTTCGCGACCTACCACGGCTACGTGCGCCGCCCGATGCTGATCACCGAGTGGTCGTTCCCCGCGCTCGACGCCGGCCTGCCGAGTGTCCACGGCGCCGGCCAGCGCTTCCGCACGCAGCGGGAACGCACGCAGGCGACGGAGCTCTTCGCCCGCACCATGCTCAGCCTCCCCTTCCTGCTCGGCTACGACTACTTCATGTGGGTCGACGAGCCTGCCCTCGGCATCACCTCCGTCTTCCCCGAGGACTCGAACTACGGGTTGATCAACGAGGACGGGAAGCCGTACGCGCTGCTGACCTCGATGTTCGCCGCCTTGCACCGCGAGGCCGGCGCCCTGCGCTTCCAGCCGCCCCCCGAGCCCCGCGCGCGACCGTCGGTCCGCGGCGCAGCCGACCCTCTGGCTCTCGCGGCGAAGGCCGCCCCGCCGGGCGCGGCGCCGGCGGTCTTCACGCGCGACGGCGGGACGTTCCGAGCCGCGAACGGACGGCTCGTCCTGTCCGGAGCGACCGGCGACGGGCCGATGCTCCGCGCCGTGACGCTCGACGGCGCCGCGAAGCCCCACGGCCGCTACAACGCCCTGATCCACAGCGCGGAGGACGGCGGCCGCGACCTGTGGACGGAAGCCGCCACGGTCACCGCCGTCGAGGGCCGCGTCACGAACGGCGTGGCGGTCTTCGATATCACCGCCGCCGCGGCGCGCCCGTCGTTCGAGGTGACCCACCGCCTCCTGCTGCCGCCCGGGATGCCGTGGTTCATCGCGCAGGCCGTGAGCGTGCGCAACACCGGCGCGGCGCCGCTGCGACTGCGCAGCCTCTTCTTCCGGCTCCACGCCGACTACCGCGGTCGCCCGGGGGCCCTTCCGCCGAACCTCTGGGGCGCGCCCGTCGCCGACGCCTGGCTCGACGGGGCCGACGGCCGATTCCTCGGCGCCGTCGCGTCGCGCGCGTCGGGCCTGCGGATCGATTTCTGGGTCGACACGACCCACGGCAGCACGCATCCCGACGCCCGGCTGGAGCTGGGGGAGACGGTCCTCGCCCCCGGCGCCGTTTACGAACCCGCGAAGCCCGTGTACCTTCTCGGCGTCGCCGGCGGCGGCGGCGCGGAGGGATGGGCGAAGGCGACGGAATCGATGGAGGCCCTCCTCCGCTGACGCGGCGGACCGCGGGCGCGGCACGCGGAGAGCTCCGGACGCCGGTTCCGATGTGGAGGCTGAGCGATGAGCACGCCTGTCCTTGAGATCCGGGGCGCGACGAAGGCCTACCCCGGCCCCGCCGGCGGCGAGCCGGTCGTCGTCCTGCGCGGCCTCGACCTGGTCGTCGCCGCGGGCGAGGCCGTCGCGATCCTCGGTCCCTCGGGCTCGGGCAAGAGCACCCTGCTCAACCTCGCCGGGGCGCTGGACCGTCCCACCGCGGGCGCGGTGCTGCTCGAGGGGCGCGACCTTGCCTCGCTCTCCGATGACGACCTCGCGCGCGTCCGCAACCGCTCGATCGGATTCGTCTTCCAGCAGCATCACCTGCTGCCGCAACTGACGGTGCTGGAGAACGTGCTGCTGCCCGTTCTCGCGGACCGTTCCGCCGCGCTCCCGCTCGAACGCGCCCGCGCGCTCCTGGACCGCGTCGCACTCGGCCCGCGCATCGGCCACCGCCCCGCCCAGCTCTCCGGCGGCGAGTGCCAGCGCGTGGCGGTCGTCCGCGCGCTGATCAACGCGCCGCGCCTCGTCCTGGCCGACGAGCCCACCGGCGCGCTCGACGCGCATACCGCCGCCGCGCTCGGCGACCTGCTCGTCGATCTCAACCGCGCCGAGGGCGTCGCGCTCGTGACCGTGACCCACTCGCCGGCGCTCGCCGCCCGCATGGGCCGCCGCCTCCGGCTGCAGGGCGGCGCGCTCCGGCCCGATCCGGATCCCGCGGCGTGAACCGGCTTTCGCTCATCCTGCGGAATGCCCGCCACCACCGGCGGCGCCACGCCGGCACGGTGCTCGGTGCGGCGACCGCAACCGCGATTCTCACCGCCTCGATGATCGTCGGCGACTCGGTGCGGTCGAGCCTCCGCTCCCTCGCCCTGCGGCGGCTTGGGCGGACGGACCTTGCCGTCGAATCCGGCGATCGCCGTTTCCGCGCCGCGCTTGCCGCCGACGCCGCGGCCGCCCTCGGCCGCGACACCGCCGCGCTGCTGGCCGTGCCGGGCTCCGCCTCCGCGCCGGACTCCGGCCTGCGCGCGCCGCAGGTCGCGCTGATCGGGGCGGACGCCGCCCTCGACCGCTTCGCCGACACTCCGTCCGGCTTCGGCGCCCTGGCCGGGGGCGAGGCCTTCGTCAATACGCCTCTGGCCGAACGTCTCGGGCTCAAGGCCGGCGATCCGCTGGTCCTCCGCTTCGCCCGCGCCGGCGCGTTGCCGGCGGACGTCCCGATGGGCAACGAGTCGGACGCGTGGACCAGCCTCCGTGTCGTTGTGAAGGCCGTGCTCGACGACGCTCACCTCGGCCGCCTCAGCCTGCGCGCCACACAGGCCGCGCCCCTCACCGTCTTCCTCCCGCGCGAGCACCTGGCCGCGCGCATGGAGGCCCCGGGCCGGGCGAATCTCCTTCTCGCCGCCGCCGCCGACGACGACCCGACAACCGATCCCTCCTCCGCGAACGCCGCCCTCGCGGGCGTCCGGACTCTCGCCGACCATGAACTCGCGCTGCGCCCGCTGACGAACGCCCCGGCCGGCGGCGTCGAGATGCGGAGTTCGCGCGTCTTCCTCGAACCGGCCGCCGTCGAGGCCGCGCTGGCCGCCGCGCCGGGGGGGGAGGCCTCGCTCACCTACATCGTCAACCGTCTGCACAGCGGCACGAACGCCTGTCCCTACAGCTTCGTCGCCGGGGTTGCCGGCGCCCCGGCGCTGCCGGGCATGAGCGACGATGAGATCGCGGTCGGCGCCTGGTTGGCGGAGGACCTCGGACTTGCGCCCGGCGGCCGCGTGACACTCGAGTACTTCGTTCTCGGACCGGACCAGCGGCTCATCGGAACCTCGCGCGCCTTCCGCGTGTGCGCCGTGCTGCCGATGGAGGGCGCCGCGGCGGACCCCTCGTGGATGCCCGACTTCCCCGGCATCCGCGACGCCGGACGCTGCGGCGACTGGACGCCCGGGATTCCGCTCGACCTGAAGCGGATCCGGCAGAAGGACGAGGACTACTGGGCCGCGCGCCGCGGCACGCCGAAGGCCTTCGTCACCCTCGCGGCCGCGCAGTCGATGTGGTCGAACCGCTTCGGCGCAGTCACGGCGGTGCGGTGGCCGACAACCCCCATGCGGCAGGGACCGGCCCTCCACACTCCGCCTGGAGGAACCGGGACCGGCGGGACGGCCGACACGGAGGTCGGCCCTCCACCGGATATATTCGCATCGAGCCCCTCTTCTGTAGCCGTGACCGCCGGTCGCGGCCCGACAGGATCCGGGAATGCTCCTCCGCCGCGACCAACGGTCGCGGCCACAGCAGAGAACGGCCATGCCGCGCTGGCCGCCGCCCTCCTGTCGCGCCTGCCCGCGTCCTCCGCCGGGCTCGCGTTCCGCCCGGTGCGCAGCGAGGGCCTTGCCTCCGGGCAGGGCACGACGGACTTCACCGGCCTCTTCATCGGGCTCGGCTTCTTCATCCTCGTCGCGGCGCTGATCCTCGCCGCGGTCCTCTTCGGCCTGGCGCTGACCGCGCGCGCCTCCGAGACCGGCCTGCTGCGTGCGCTGGGCTACCGGCGCGGCGCGATCCGCGCGATCCTGCTCGGGGAGGCCGCGCTCGTCGCCGCCATCGCCGCCGCCGCAGGTTCGGCGGCCGGCATCGGCATCGCAGAGGCGATCCTCGGCGGACTGCGCACCCTCTGGCAGGGCGCGGTTGGAACGACGGCACTCGGGCTGGACGTCCGCGTCCCCACCGTGCTTGCCGGCGCGGCCGTCGGACTTCTCGCCTCGCTCGGCGCCGCGGCCGCCGTCCTGCGCCGGCAGGAGTTCCGGTCCGTGCACGAGCTGCAGTCCGGCGGCGCCGAGCCGCCGGCGCCGCGCGCGCGCCGGGTCGTGGCGCGGCTCGCGCTCGCGCTGGTCCCGCTCGCCGCGGCGGCCGGACTCCGCCTGGCCGCGGGTGACAACGCCGGCCCGGGTGCGTTGCTGGGCGCCGGGGCGCTGGCGCTGGCCGCGGGCCTGCTGCTCTGCTCGGCCGCCCTTGCCCGGCTGGCGGCTGGCGGCGCCGCGGGGCGGCCCGATCCGCGCGTCTTCGGCACCCGTAACTGGGCCCGGCATCGGCGCCGCAGCCTCGCGGCCGTTCTCATGCCCGCGTGCGGCATCTTTCTCGTCTTCGCCGTCGGCGCGAACCGTCCGCAGGTGCGGGACCCGGAATCCCGCGGCTCCGGCACCGGCGGTTTCGCCTTCCTCGGCGCGACCTCGCTTCCGCTCGCCCGCGACCCGGACACGGCGGAGGGACGCGCGCTCTACGACCTGCCGGCGGAGGCGATGGACGGTGTCCGGGTGCTCGCCCTGCGCCGACGCGGCGGCGACGACGCAAGTTGTCTCAACCTCAACCGCGTCGCGACGCCGCCGCTGGTCGGCATCCCCGCCGCGGCGCTGGACGGCCTCGGCGCCTTCCGCTTCACGAAGCTCGCGCCGGACGTCGATCCGGCGCACCCGTGGAGGAGCCTCGCGCTCGACCGCGGGCCCGGCGTGCTTCCGGCGGTCCTGGACGAATCCGTCGCGATGTGGAGCCTCAAGGTCTCGGTCGGCGACCGGATCCCCGCGACCGACGAGCACGGCCGGCCGCTGCAGTTGGAGATCGTCGGGCTATTGGCAGACTCGGTCTTCCAGGGCAACCTGCTCGCGGACGGCGACCGACTGCTCGGCGCGTATCCTTCGGCGACGCTGCACCTGCTGCTCGTCGACGCGCCGGCCGCGAAGCGCGATGCCGTGCGGCGGGCGTTGGAGGACCGGCTCGGCGATCTCGGGCTCGATCTGTCGACCACCGCGGCGCGGCTGGATGCGTTCCTCGCGGTCCAGCACGTCTACCTCGAGATCTTCCTCGCCTTCGGCGCGATCGGCCTGCTCATCGGCGCCGCCGGCTTCGGCGTGGTGGCCAACCGCAACCTGATCGAGCGCCGCCGCGAGTTCGGCCTGCTCCACGCCCTCGGCTTTCCGCGGTCCCGCCTGCTGCGCGGCGCCGTCGCCGAGCATGCGGCCCTGGCCGCCCTCGGCCTCTCCATCGGGGCCCTCGCCGCGATCCTCGCCATCCCGCCGGCGGCCGCGACGCTCGTCCCCCTCGCCCTCCTCCTCGCCGCGATGGCCGCCGTCGCCGCGCTCACCTCCGCCCTCTCCGCCCGTTCCGTCCTCTCCACCCCGGCCCTGGACGCGCTGCGGGAGGAGTGAGCGGCGCCCGCGCCGGCTTCCGTTCCGGTACTCGTCGTCGCGCGTGCCGACATCAAGCCGCACCACTTCCCCTCGCACACCGGCCGGTTCTGGGGTAGGGTTTGCCGGTCAACGTCGCTGGGGGGGCCCCGAAGGGCTGAGATCCGCGGACGCGGAAACCCCGGGAACCTGATCCGGGTCATGCCGGCGTAGGGAAGCGGCCGAGCTTTCGCCTCCCCACCCCACCGTTCCCGGATCGATCGCGAGGCGCCATGAGTACTGTCCAGACCCAGATCGAAGCCGCCCGGGCCGGCCGGATCACGCCCGAGGTCGAGGCTGTCGCACGGAGCGAACGCGTCGACGCCGAGACCCTGCGCGACGCGGTCGCCACCGGCCGCGTCGTCATCCCGGCCAACCGCCACCATATCGGGCTCGAGCCCATGGGCATCGGCCGCATGCTGCGGACGAAGGTCAACGCGAACATCGGGAACTCCGCGCTGACCAGCGGCCTTCCGGACGAACTCGCCAAGCTACGCGTGGCCCTCGAATATGGCGCCGACACCGTGATGGACCTCAGCACCGGCCCGGAGGCGCCGGCGATCCGCCGCCGCATCCTCGCCGCCTGCCCGCGGCCGATCGGCACGGTGCCGATCTACCAGGCCGTCGCCGACGTGGCCGAGGCGGCGGACCTGACGGCCGACGGGCTCCTCGGCGTCATCGAGGCGCAGGCGCGCGAGGGCGTCGACTACATGACCCTGCACGCCGGCCTGCTGCGTGCCCACGTTCCGATGGCGCAGCGGCGGCTGCTCGGCATCGTCAGCCGCGGCGGCGCGCTGCTCGCGCACTGGATGGGCCGGCACGGACGCGAGAACCCTCTGTTCGAACAGTTCGACGATGTCCTCGCCATCTGCCGCGAGCACGAGGTGACGCTCTCCCTCGGCGACGGATTGCGCCCGGGCTGCATCGCCGATGCGTCGGACGAGGCCCAGTTCGCCGAGCTCGAGGCGCTGGGCGGCCTGGTCCGCCGCGCCCGCGCCGCCGGCGTGCAGGCGATGGTCGAGGGTCCCGGCCACGTGCCGCTCGACCAGGTCGCGGACAACATGCTCCGCGAGCGCGAGGCGTGCGACGACGCGCCGTTCTACGTCCTCGGCCCCGTCGTCGCCGACTGCGCCCCCGGCTACGACCACATCACCGCCTCGATCGGCGGCGCGTGGGCCGCGCTCCACGGCGCCGCGATGCTCTGCTACGTGACGCCCAGCGAGCACCTCGGCCTTCCCGACGCGAACGACGTGCGCGAGGGCGTCGTCGCCTTCAAACTGGCTGCCCACGCGGCCGACGTGGCGCTTCACCGTCCCGGCGCGCGCGACCGCGACGACGCGATCTCCCGCGCCCGCGCCGCGTTCGACTGGGAGGGCCAGTTCGCCCTCGCCCTCGACCCCGGCCGCGCCCGCGATATCCGCGCCCGCTCCCTCGCCGCCGCCGGTCCGGCTCCCGAGCCCACTGCCGGCGCAACCGACACGCACTACTGCACCATGTGCGGCCCGAAGTTCTGCCCGATGAGGCTGAGGGAGTGACCAGGTGTCAGGTTTCAGGTGTCAGGGCGGTGGGAGTTCAGGATGGATAGCGCGAATCGGGGGGCAGGCGGGGAGAGAACGCGTAAGAGGGAAGATACGAGGGAAAGGAACGATCACCGCTTCCTTCCGTATTCCGTATTCCGTATTCCGTCTTCTGCCAGTTCCGGCGCCTGGGGCGTGCGGGGCTGCTGCTCGACGGGGGCGAGGGACGGGATCTCGTCGAGGCCGCCGGCGGCCTCGAGTTCCAGGAAGCGGCGGCCCTGCGGGAGCACGCGCGCCTCGAGGCTCGCGACACCGCGGTTGTAGGCCTCGACCGCCCGGCCGAGCGCCGCGCCGATGTCGGCGACGTGCGAGCCCAGCGTCGCGAGGCGTTTGTAGAGTTCGCGGCCGAGTTCCGAGATCTCCTTCGCATTGTCCGCGAGCTTCTGCTGGCGCCAGCCGTAGGACACGGCCTTCAGCAGGGCGATCAGGGTGGTCGGCGTCGCAAGGATGACCCGCTCGTTGACGCCCTGCTCGATCAGGGACGGATCCTGCTCCAGCGCGGCGCTGAAGAAGGTCTCGCCGGGCAGGAACAGCACGACGAACTCGGGCGTGAAGTCGAACTGCTCCCAGTAGGACTTCCGGCCGAGCGCGGCGAGGTGGTCGCGGATCTGGCGCGCGTGGTCGCGCAAGCGGGCACGGCGCGCGTCGTCGTCCTTGGCCTCCAGCGCCTCGAGGTACGCTGCGAGCGGCGCCTTGGCGTCGACGACGATCTGCCGGCCCGCGGGCAGGCGCACGATCAGGTCCGGGCGCAGGCGGCCCTCGTCGCCCTCCGTGCTGACCTGCTCCTCGAAGTCGCAGTGGTCGAGCATGCCGGCGAGTTCGACGACGCGCTTGAGCTGGATCTCGCCCCAGCGCCCGCGGACGCGCGGCGTGCCGAGGGCGCGGACGAGGTTCGAGGCCTCCGCGCGCAGCTTCTCCTGCGCGTCCTGCAGGCCGCGGACCTGCTCCACGAGGCCCTGGTAGGCGCCGGCGCGGGTGGTCTCGATCTTCTGGACCGTCGCCTGGAATTTCTCGAGCGACTCGCGCACCGGCGCGACGAGTTCGCCGATCGCCTGCTGCCGCCGCTGGAGGTCGCCCGCCGCCTGCTCCTGCTGGGCCTCCATCGCGGTGCGCGCGAGCTGGAGGAACGACTCGTTGTTCGACTGCAGCGCCTGTGCCGAGAGCGCCTGGAACGTGTCGGCCAGCTGCTTCCGTGCCTCCTCGATCAGCGCCAGCTTCTCCTGCGCCGCGGCGCGCTCGTTCTCGAGCTCGGCCTGGAGGCGCGACTGTGCCGATTGGAGGTCGGAAAGCTGTCCGCGCAGGCCGCCCGCGGCGGACTCCGCCGCGGCCAGCCGCGCCTGCAGGTCGGCCACCTGTTGCTCGCGCGCGGCGACGCGCTCCGTGAGCCCGGCGACCCGCGCCTCGGCCTCCGAGTGCTGCCGCTCGACGACCCCTGCGGCGCGCAGACGGGCGATCCACCACCCCAGCGCCGCCCCCGCCGCAAGGCACCCCGCGCCGACCCCGATCGTTGTCGCATCCATGGTCCCCGCTCCCTCCATCCGTCGCGCCGCCCATCATACGCCACGCCACCGCCGACGCGAGCACGGGCGAAGCCCGAGGTCCGAGGTCAGAGGTCCGAGGACCGAGGGGCGAGGGGCGAGGGGCGGCAGAGTGGCGCCGCGGTTGCGACGTGGCGCGCCGGCGCGATGGCGGAAGCGGTGTGCGGTCGGCGAATCGCCCGGCGCAAGTTGGAGTGTAACATTATTGAGTGCGGTCGCATTCGATAATGTTACACTTGCAGGCACGCTACGGGCGTGTGGAGAGACGGCATGGCGACGCCGAATACTTTCAAACCGTAGGCGATGGGCAGGAGAACGGGTGCGGCGAAACACAGGGCCGGGCCGAAGCTGCTGGCGGGGGGCAATCCACAGATCGCAAAGGCGGACGGCGACGCGCCGGTCGGGGCCTACATCGAGGCGATGCCGGGCTGGAAGAGCGGCCTCGGGCGGCGGATCAGCGGGCGGCGACGGGTGCGGAGGCAGCGGAGGGGATCCAGCCCTCGCGGCCGGCGAGACGGATCTTGAGCCAGGGGCCCTGTTCCTCCATCGCCTCGACGATGGCGCCGCGGGGGACGGTGAAGTGCGACGACGCGCCCTCGAGCGGCGCGTAGAGCGCGTTCACTCCCGTGGCGGTCACCACGTGCTCCGCGCCCAGCGCATGCCAGTGGCGCAGGCCGGCGAGGCCGGCGGCACACGCAACGGCGCAGGCCGCCGCGAGGCGCCGCAGCAGGAGCGCGGGACCGCGCCGCCACAGCCATGAGGCCGACAGCAGGAGGAACCCGAACCACCAGCCCGTCGCGGCGAGGACGCGCGCCTCCGCCGCGGAGATCCGTTCGACCGGCCACAGGTACCACGGCGGCGCGGGCACCGGCGCCCCGCCTAGTTCCAGCGCCACTTTGAGATTCGCCGCGACATCCGCGTCGCGCGGCGCCAGGCGCCAGGCGCGCCGGTACTCGAGGACGGCGCGGCCGGGGTCGCCCTCGCGGTAGCACGCGTTGCCGAGATTGAAGCGAAGCGGTGCGGTTTCCCCGCGCAGCGCGATCGCCGCCTCGTAGATCTGCGCCGCCTCGGCGAAACGTCCGGCATCGTAGGCGGCCTTGGCCTCGGCGGGATCGTCTCCGGCGCGCACGCCCGCGGCGGCCAGCAGGGCGGCCGCGACCGGCGCCAGGATGAATGGCCGTCGTCTCACAGTCTCGCCCTCTCGCAGCGCGACAGGATCTTCACGAGCGTTTCGACGCGGTCCCGCATGCCGCCCGCGTGGGCGGCGGCCCCCGCGTAGCGGGCCTCGTCGCACACATCGAACAGCCGGGCGATCCCGTCCAGCGTCTCCCGATCGACGTCCGCGGAGGCGAACGCGGCGACAACGCGGTCGCGCGCAACCTCGCCGGGCGACAGGTTGAGCCGGTTGCCGAAATAGGTCGTCAGCGC
>CAYODK010000099.1:0-5412 GCA_964402695.1 uncultured Verrucomicrobiota bacterium | reverse complement strand
ACATCCCCTTTCTCCGCCGCCGCCCGCGCGCGGGCCACGGCCGGACGCGCCGCCTTCGGCGCCTGCTCGCGGCGCGCTCGGGCCACATCTCGTTCCAGCGCCGCGCGCCGCCGGGCGACGAGGAGCGCAGCGATCGCACCAACGGCCGGAAGTCCATGGACGACCGCTCCCGGCCAGCGAAAAGCGTCAAACCGCCGCTGTGCCGGGCGCCCACCGTCACCGACCGGAGCCGCACGCGCGATCGGCTTTAGGTAGACGATGTCCGGCGCGCCCTCCAGGATCTGCGGACCGGACGGCGCCGCGGTCGCAAGGCGGAGCGTCGCCGCGCCGTTGGTGGAGGCGTGGACGACCAGCGGGAACGGCCCTCGTGTCAGCGTGCGATAGGCCCGCGCCGCGGTGTCGAAGTAGCTGAACGACAGCGGCGGGATCTCGGTCGCCGTCGCATCGCGCGGGATCACGACCTGCTCGAAGACCTTCTCCCGCGGATTGTCGCCGCGGCTGATCAGCCGCGGATCATACACGCGGAAGGCCGGACCGAGATCGAGGCGCGGGGCGTTGACGGACTCGAGGTTCGCCTCGCCCCGGACGGCCATGGTGACCGTCACGGGCTCACCCGCGTTGACCTCCGTCGGCCGCACGGCGACGTCCCACTCGCACGCGCCGACGGCGCCACTGAACGAGTCCGGACGGTCCTCGGAAGGCAGCGGAAGGACGGTCAGCTTCACCGGCTCCGCCGCGAGATCGACCGGCCTGCGCTCGCCGCGGCCGAACGGGGTCCCGGCGAAGAAGTCCTCGAAGAACGAATCGCCGAACGGTCCCCGCGAGCGGCCCTGGCGGCGCACGACGATCCCGGCCCGCAGCGTCGGGGCGAGCACGATCTCGCCGGCCGTCAGCGCCCGTCCCTCGGCCCGGAACGAGCGGACATCGTAGACCTGACCGTCGACCGCCTCCCGACCGCCTCCGATCTCCGAGAACTGGCTCATCTTGAGGCCGCTCTGCGGCATGTTCATCAGCTCGACCTGGCGGTCCAGTTCGATCCCGCGCGAGTAGACGGACACGGTGATCTCGAATCGCTCGTGGACGTACGCCTCGGGGCGGTCGACCCTGACCCGCGCGAAGGCGAGCTTCGAGAGGTCGTCCGCCGGCGCCGCGCCGCCCCCGGCGGCCTGCGCCGGGACCACCTGCACCGGGACCGCCGCCAGGTCGAAGACCCGCCCCCCCGCCTCGTAGCGGAACGGGCCCACGACATGGTCCCCCGCGCGCACGGCCGTCAGGGCGAACCGGTGGACGACGGAGCGGTCGACCGACCCGTTGACGATGTTGAGACGATTCTCCTGGCCCGCGGACTGAACCTGGAACCCGTCGAGATCGGGCATCTGGGGAGCCGGCGCGTCGGGCAGATTGGAGAGCACGATGGTCGCCAGGGTGGTCTCGCCGACCTTCAGCGCGCGGGGCTGGACGTCCAGCGTCACCGCCGGCTCGCCGGCGCCCGCCGCCGCGGCGAGGCCGAGCCCCGCCCCCAGCGTTGCCCGTCGGAGCCACGTTCCGACGATCTGTACGATTCCGGTCACGAGAGTTTCGACCACACTGGCCGTACCGCGTTCGGCATTCAAGGAGGTTTCAGGTGTCGGGTGTCAGGTTTCAGGAAGGAGGAAGTTCCGACGCGAAAGTCGACCGCATCCTGACACCTGAAACCTGACACCTGAAACCTCACCAGTCCTTGTCCACCGGCACCTGCTTCCCGAGATTGATCCGCATCTTCTCGCGCATCGCGGCCTCCTCGGCCTTCATAGCGTCGAGGAGCATCAGCGCCTCCTCCTTCGACATGTCCTCCGGATTCTCCTCTCCTTCCGCTCCCGCCGGCTGTTCCTCCGGGTTCATCTCGCCGGGCTGGGGCTGCGACTGGCTGTCCTGGGCCGGCTCCTGCTCCTGCGGTTGCGGCTGCTGCGCCGGGTCCGGCTTCGGCTGCGGAGAGTCCTGCTGATCCTGCTGCTGTTGTTGATCCTGCTGCTTCTGGTCCTGGGACTGGTCCTGCTGTTGCTGCTGCTTCTGCTGCTCGATCTGTTCCTCGATCCGGCGGATCAGCTGGCCGGTCATCTCGTAGTTGACGCGCGCATCGTCGTCCGCCGGCGCGAGGAGCAGCGAATCGGCGAACGAGGAGAGCGCCTGGCCCGCGGCGCCGCGGGCCTCGGGCAGCTTCTGCGCCTCCTGGAGCGCCCGCGCGCGGCCGGCGAGGAGGTGGCCGCGGTTGTAGAGGGCGCGGGCCTGGACGGCGGGGTCGATCGTGCGGAGGGCCTGGTCGAGCGCGGCCTCGGCCTCGACATCCTTCCCCTCCTCCTGCTGCAGGGCGAGACCCTGGTTGTAGCGGGCCCGCGCGGGGTCGAGCTTGGCGGAGGGGGCGCCCTGCGCGGCGCGGTCGAACGCGGCGGCGGCCGACGGGAGTTCCCCGGCCTGGAGCTGCCGGCGCCCCTCCTTCATGGCCTCGCGGGGCGACGGCTCGGTGGCGGCGAACGCCGCGCCGGCGGCCAGCGCGACCGCCACGACCGTCCACGGGGCGAGGTGGAACCGATTCATGACACGCCCTCCCCGTTCGTGCGCCGCGGACGGCGGACCGCATCGGGCCAGGCCGCCTCGACGGCGAGGAGCAGCAGGGCGAGACCGATGAACCACGCGCCGCGATCCTCGTGCATGCGGGCCATGCGCGACTCCTGGGCCTCGCGGCGGAGGGGCAGGATGCCCTGCTCGTAGATCCGCTCGAGACCGAAGTCGCCCGGCGCGGCACGCACGTAGGCGCCGCCGGTCGCCACGGCGAGGCGGGCGAGGGTCTCCTCGCGCAATTCGGACTTCACGACGTTGCCCTGGCGGTCCTTGAGGAACCCGCCCGCGACCTTCTCGGCCGGGATCAGCTCGCCCTCGGGCGTGCCGACGCCGACGGCGAAGACCTTGATCCCCTTCTCCTTCAGGTCGCCGAGGACCGAGTTCACGTCGCCCTCGTGATCCTCGCCATCGGTGACCAGGATGACCACGCGGTCGCCGGCCGATTGGTAGTCGAAGGCATCCATGGCGCCGCGCAGGGCCTGGGCGATCGCGGTGCCGCCCCGCGGGATGATCCCGGCGCCGAGGTCCTCCAGCGTCATCAGGAAGGCGGCGTAGTCGATCGTCATCGGGCACTGGAGGAACGAGGCCCCGGCGAAGGCCAGCAGCGCGATGCGGTCGCCCTTGAGGCGGGCCACGAGGTCGCGCACGCCCCACTTGGCCTGCTGGAGCCGCGTGGGCTTGAGGTCGACGGCCAGCATGCTGTTCGAGGTGTCGAGCGCGACAACGATCTGGAGGCCGCGCCGGCGGACCTCCTCCCAGCGCGTCCCCCACTGCGGCCGCGCCAGCGATGCGGCGACCAGCGCGCCGGCCAGGACCCAGAGCGCCAGCTTCCGCCGAAGCCGACGTTCATCGCGCGCCGGCAGGAGCTGGGGCCACAGCGCGGGATCGGCCAGCTCCGCGAGGCGCCGGGAGCGCCGGCGCAGGAGGGCGAAGGCCGCCCAGCCGGCGACCGCCCATGCGGCCAGCAGCCAGAGCCATTCGGGCCTGCCCCAGTGGATCATGCCGGCAGCCTCCCGAGGCGGGTCAGCGCGAGGGCCTTCGCGACCGCCAGCAGCAGGAGGCCGGCGGCGGCCCAGCCCATGAACCGCTCCTCGTAGCGCGTGAACTGCCTCACCTCGATCTCGGTCTTCTCGAGTTCGTCGATCTGTGCGTAGATGTCCTCGAGCGACCGGAGGTCCGTCGCCCGGAAGTACGCGGCCCCGGTCGTCTTCGCCATGCGCTGCAGGAGGGCCTCGTCGATCTCGACCGGCTGGCGGACCATCTGCACGCCGCCGAAGGGCATGCGCACGGGCATCTGCGCGAATCCGCGCGTGCCGGCGCCGACGGTGTACACCTTGATCCCGAGCGCCTTCGCGGCCTGCGCCGCGTCGTCGGGCGAGATGGTGCCGGAGTTGTTCATGCCATCGGTGAGCAGCACGACGACGCGGCTCTTCGCCCGGCTCTCCCGCAGGCGGTTCACGGCCGAGGCCAGCGCGGTGCCGATGCCGGTCCCGTCACCGACCATGCCGATCTCCAGGCCGGCGGTCCTCGACAGGAGCCACGCGTGGTCCAGCGTCAGCGGCGAGGCGGTGTAGGGCATCGCGGCAAAGGCGACCATGCCGATGCGGTCGTTCTCCCGCCGCTTGACGAAGGTCTCGATGACCCGCTTCGCGGCGTCGAGCCGGTTGATCCGCTCGGTCCGGGTCGAGAAGTCCTCGGCCGCCATCGAGGGGGACACGTCGACGACGAGGACGATGTCCACCGCCTCGGTCCGCACCACGCTCTCGTCGAGTCCCTTCTGCGGCCGTGCGAGCGCGACGACGAGCAGGGCCAGTCCCGCGCCGCGGAGCCACGGGAGCAGCGCATGCGCCCGCACGGCCCACGTCGCCGGGAGCGCGCGCAGCGCGGCGCCGTCGGAGAACGGGATCACGAGCCGCGCCGGCGCCCGGACGCGCAGCCACTCCACCACCGGCACGAGCAGCAGCAGGAGCAGGAACCACGGATGGCGCAGCGTCATGGCTTCGCACCCTCCGCGGGAGGCGGCGGGATCGTCTCCCGCACGAGCCGCTCCGCCGACTGCGCGGCCGCCTGCATGTCCGGGCGGCCCGGCCGGGCGCGGGCGAACTTGACCAGGTCGCAGTGGACCAGGAAATCGCGCGTGACCCGCTGATGGACCGGGGCGAGGACGCTGGACGCCGCGGCCTCGCGGATGAACTCCTCCGTCGTGCGCTCGGGCGCCTGGAGCCGGAAACGGCGTTCCAGGTAGGCGCGGACGATCCGCGACAGCTCGATGTAGAACGGCTCCGCGTCCCCCGCCTCGATCCAGCCCTGCGCGAGCAGGCGCTGCAGGTCGGCCAGCGCGACGTCGTGCGCGGGCGGCAGCGGGGGCGGCGGCGCGGGCGCGCGGACCCGGCGGAACAGCCGCACCGCCAGCAGCGCCACGGCCAGCGCGAGAAGGGCGACCAGCGGGAAGACCCACAGGCCGCGCGGGATCGCGGGCGCCCAGTCGACGGGCCCCTTGAGGCCCCGCAGGTCCTTCTCATCGCCCGTCAGCGACGACGCAACCTCGACGGCGACGAGCGGGACGGCGACCGCGACAACCGCCTGCGTGCCCACGGCGACCTGCACCGACCCGGTGAACACCGCGTGGCTTCCGATCTCGAACGAGGTCAGCCGGTACAGGGCCTCGGTGCGCTCCCCGGCGCCCTCGCGCACCGGGTCGCCCCAGCGGCGGTCGATCACGCGCACGGCATTGCTGCGGCCCGGCTCGTCGATTGTCACGACCGCCCCCGCCGGATGGCCGATGCGCACGACCGCGGTCACCGGCATCCCGAT
>CAYODK010000098.1:0-18853 GCA_964402695.1 uncultured Verrucomicrobiota bacterium | reverse complement strand
GCGGTCGCCGGCGCAAGCCGCTCGGGCAGGATCCCGCGCGCCGCGAGCCGCTCGCGGGCGTCCTTGAGGCCGTCGGCCTCGACGAGCCCTCGCGCCTTCCGGCCCGCCGCGTCGTATCCCCTGTACTCGAACGTCTTCATGCCGCGTCGCCGCGGCCCAGCGCACGGGCGATCTCGGCCAGGCTCGTGACGCCGGCCGCGGCCTTCGTCAGGCCGCTGTGGAGCAGCGTCCGCATGCCCGCCTCGACCGCCGACCTCCGGAGCACCTCGAGACCGGCGCGGCTCCGGATGGACGCCGCCACGGGGGCGGTGACGACGAGCATCTCGTAGAGACCAACCCGGCCGCGGTAGCCGTCGAGGCACTGCGGGCAGCCGGTCGGAACCCAGTGGCGGCCGGCCGGAAACACGCGGGCGGCGGTCGCGCCCAGCCCGGCCAGATCGGCGGCCTCGAGGGCGCGCTCGGCCCGGCACGCGGGGCAGAGCCGCCGCACGAGACGCTGGGCCAGGACACCCTTCAGCGAGGCCGAGAGCAGGTACGGCTCGACGCCCATGTCCGCCAGCCGGACGGCGGCGCCGGCCGCGTCGTTGGTGTGCAGGGTCGTGAAGACCAGATGACCGGTCAACGACGCGCGGATCGCGATCTCCGCGGTCTCCAGATCACGCGTCTCGCCGACGAGCACGACGTCCGGATCCTGCCGCAGCACGTGGCGGAGCAGGCGCGCAAACGTGAGGTCGATCTTGGGGTTCACCTGCATCTGGCTGATGCACGGGAGCTGGTACTCGATCGGATCCTCGATCGTGAGGATGTTGAGCCGCTTGGTGTCGAGTTCCTGCAGCGCGGCGTAGAGCGTGGTCGTCTTCCCGCTGCCGGTCGGCCCCGTGACGAGGATGATGCCCTGGGGCTCGGCGAGCAGGGTCCGGAACGCCTCGATCTCCCCGGGCTCCATGCCGAGATCCCCGAGGGACAGCAGCGCGGAGTCGCGGTTCAGAAGCCGGAGGACGATCCGCTCGCCCTCGGCGACCGGCACGGTGGACACGCGGATGTCGATCTCGCGGGCGCCGATGCGCACGCGGGCCATCCCGTCCTGCGGCAGGCGCCGCTCCGCGATGTCCATGCGGGCCATCACCTTCAGGCGCGAGGTGAGCGCGGCCTCGAGCGGCTTCGGCGGCGACGGCTGTTCGTACAGCAGGCCGTCGACCCGGAAGCGGACGCGCAGGTGGTCCTCGAAGGGCTCGATGTGGATGTCCGAGGCCCGCACACGGAGCGCATCGAGGACCATCAGGTTGACAAGCTGGGTCACCGGCGCGCCGTCGGCCGCGCGCAGGAGATCCTCGGCGCCCGAACCGGCGGCCATCGCCGCCGGGGCATCGGCGCCGGACCGCTCGTACTCGCGCACGAGATCGCCGGCGGTCCCCTTGCGATGGAAGTAGCAGCGCTCGATGGCCCGGTCGAGTTCCGCGGGCGTCGTCAGAACCGGCACCAGGTCGCGGCCGAGAAGCACCGCGAGATCCTCGACGGCGTCCAGCGCCTCGGGGCGGCCCAGGAGCGCGGCCGGACGGCCCCCGTGGCGGACCGGGAGGGCGCGGTGAAGACGCGCCCACTCGACCGGAAGGTCCGCGATGAGTTCCGCATCGAGCGCGTCGTCGGGGACGGAGGCCAGGCAGGCCATGCCCCGGGCGCGCGCCTCGGCGGCGGCGATGTCCTCCGCCGACACGTCGCCGGCCTCCACCAGGAACTCCCCCAGCGGGCGGCCCGCCGCGGCGCTCTCCCGTTCCGCGTCCGCCATGCGGGCGGCGGTGACGCGTCCGGTCTCGACGAGGATCCCGGCGATCTGCACGGCGGGCTACTCCTTCCGCACGGCGGTGGGATCGTCACGCTGCGGAGCCGACACGCCGTCGAGCCCGGTACGCTTCTCCAGCGACGTGCTCACCGCATCCGCCTGGTTCGTCCCCTCGACGATGCGGGGGGTCACAAACACGAGCAGATTGTTCCGGCGGGATGCGTCGCTCGTGTAGCGGAAGAGCCAGCCCAACCCGGGGATGTCACCGAGCAGCGGCACCTTCCGCTCCGCCCGGGTCTTGTCTTCCCGGATGAGGCCGCTGATGACGACGGTGGACCGGTCCGGCACGGTGATCGTGGTCTTGATCTCCCGCTTCGCGATCGTCGGCGCGAACGCCTGCTCGGAAGATCCCGCGTCGGTCACGGCCTCGATCGCGGGATTGAGGACCAGCGTGATCTCGCGGTTGGGATTCACGTGCGGCGTGACCTTGAGCTTGATGCCCACGTCTATCCGGTCGATGTTCTGAATCACATCCCTCGACGTTCCCGCGCCCCCCTCGATCGTCGACCGCAACACCGGGATGTTCTCCACGACGTTGACCGTCGCCTCCGTGTTGTTCTGCACGAGGAGCGGAACGCTGGACAGGATCCGGACGTCGCGGTCCTCGTTGAGCGCGGTCAGGAGAAACGGGATCGTGGTGCCGCTGGCGGAACCGTGGGCCACCCCGAGCGAAAGACCCTGCGGGAAGACATTCTGGCTCAGCATGTTCTGCACCGTGTCCGCGGCGCCCGGCCGGCTGCGCGCCGAGAGGACCGTCTCTCCGATCGCCGGCGTCTCGATCGTCGACCAGTCCACGCCAAGGTCGAGTTGCTTTTCCGCGTCGGTTTCCGCGATGAGGATCTCGACGAGGACCTGGCTCGGCATCGTATCCAGGCTTTCGACCAGCTCGCGCACCCATTGGAAGTCCGTCGGCATCGCGTACACGAGAAGCGCGTTGTTCGCCACGTTGGGCTCGACCGCGATCTTCAGGCTCTTGTCCTTGTCCACCGTCTTCGTCAGGAGGGCGCTCAGGCTCTTCGCGGCCTCGTCGGCGCTGAGGTATTTCAGGAAGACGGCGTTGAGACGTCCCTTGCCCGAGCCGGGCTCCACGTCGAGGAGCGCGACGATCCGCTTGAGCTCCTCGATCTGGACCGGCGTGCCGACGAGCACGAGGCTGTTGGCGGACGGCGACGCGACGACCATCGCCCCGGTGGGCATCGACGCCGCGCCCTCCGCCACCTGCCGGATGTGCCGGCTGACGTTGCTTCCGGCGCTCTCCGCGCCGGCAAGGGCGGTGGCGACCTGCTGGGCCAGTTCCTCCGCGGACCCATGCGTAAGCCGGACGACCTCGATGCTCCGCGTCGCGCCCGGCCGGTCGAGTTCGGCCAGCAGCTGCTCGATGCGCCGCAGGCTGTCCTCCGTCTCCGTCACGATCAGGTGGTTGCTGGGGCCGAAGACGGCCAGGCCGCCGGCCTTGGCGCCGCGGACGAGAGGCTCGATCGCCTTGGCCAGGTCGGCGGCATTGATGTTGATCGGGCGGAAGATCCGCGTCGCCATGCCGCCCCGCGCCGGTGCGTTGGTGAGGCCGGCCACCTGGGGCACCACCAGCATCCCCTGCGTGTCCGGAAGAGGGACAATGAAGGATCCGCCGTCGCGCTCGATCACCGTGAAACCGCGCGACTCCAGGATCGAGAGGAACAGCGGGTAGACCTCGGCGGACTGGAGCGGCCCCGGGGAGATCACCGTGACCGTTCCGGACACCTTGTCGTTGACGACGAAACGGCGGCCGGTCATCTCGCCGACGATCTTGGCCAGGATGCGGATGTCCGCGTTGTCGAAGTTGAAGCTGACGCCCCCGGCGGCCGGCGGAACCGGCGGCGCAGGCGTCAGCCTGCGGGGCGCGGGCCCCGCGGGGTCCTGCGCGCCGAGGGCCGAAACCGCGGCCAGCACCGCACCCGCGACCGCATACCGCATGGAGTTCCAGCGCATGGGGCCCTTGCCTCCGGCGTCAACGGATGATACCGCGTTCCGACCTCTCGATGAAAGCCGTCAGTCGGTCGATCTCGGGTCCGGAAAGTTCCGCGCGGATCCGCTCCAGGGCCTGGCGGACGTTGAGCCCCTCGCGGCACAGGAACCGGTGCGCCGTGCGCAGGCTCGCGCACGCCTCGGCCGTGTAGCCGCGCCGCTGGAGGCCGATCAGGTTGATCGACCGCGTCTCGGGCGGATTCCCATCCACGATCATGTAGGGCATGACATCCTGCGTCAACTTGGTGCAGGCGCCGACATACGCCATCGTGCCGATGCGGAGAAACTGCGGCACGCCGACCATGCCGCCGAGGCTCGCCCGATCCTCGACGGTGACATGGCCGGCCAGGGCGGCGGCGTTGGCCAGGATGACCTCGTCGCCGACGACGCAGTCGTGCGCGACGTGGGAATAGGCCATCAGGAGGCAGCGCGAACCCACCCGCGTGACGTCGCCGTCGGCCGTGGCCGTGTTGACCGTCACGCATTCGCGGATGGTCGTCCCGTCGCCGATCTCGGCGCGCGGCGCGCCGCCGCGGTACTTGAGATCCTGTGTGATCGCGCCCAGCGAGGCGAACGGGAAGACCCGGCACCCGCGGCCCAGCGTGAGGTGCCCGTCGAGCGCGACGTGGGAAATCAGCCGGGTACCGTCGCCCACGCGGACATGGGGCCCGATCACGCAATAGGGGCCGATCTCCACATCCGCACCGAGTTCCGCGCCCGGGGCGATGACCGCTGTCGGATGGATGGTGCTCATGCCGACGGTGTCGAATCCCGGCCGGTCCCGAACATCAACTCCGCCTCCGATGCCAGTTCTCCGTCGCACGTGATGGTGCCGACGAACCGGGCCATGTTCATCCTCATCTTCAGGAACTTCACCTCGATGCGCATCTGGTCGCCCGGCCCCATGATCCGGCGGAAGCGGGCCTTGTCGATCGCGAGGAAGTACATCACCTGCACCTTCCCGGTGATCTTGGTCAGCAGAATCCCGCCGACCTGGGCCATCGCCTCGAGCTGCAGAACGCCCGGCATGACCGGCGCGCCGGGGAAATGCCCCTGGAAGAAGGGCTCGTTGAAGGTCAGGTTCTTGATGCCTACGATCCGCTCCGTGTTGTCGCACTCGATGATGCGATCCACGAGCAGAAACGGATACCGGTGCGGCAGGAGGGTCTGAATCTCCTGTATGCCCATGACGCTCACGGCTTTACTCCTGTCCCCACGCCGACCGTTCCCCTCTCCCCGTGAAAAGGGCCGCGGCATGATTCCATCTGGTCTTACGGTCCCGAAGTTCGTAGCGTACCGCACGGGAAGCCGGCAGGAAACTCAAAAAATCCGCCCGCCATCCGCTCCGCCGGGCTTCCGCCCCGACCGCACGCCCGTCCGGCGGATCGTCCGCCCGCTCCACTGCAGGCGCCCCTCCTCGTCCAGGCGGGCCAGCAGGCGGGACAGCGTTTCCGGGGTCGTGCCGATGGCCGCCGCAACCTCCTTCTTGGTCAGGCCCGACTGCACGGAGGGGGCCGACCCGAACTGTTCGTCCAGGAAATGGAACAGCCGGGCCTCGACATCCGTCGTGGTCAGCATCGGAACGCGCTCCGCCAGGTGCCGGAGTTTCCGCATCAGCATTCCGATGAAATCGTCCCGGAAGTCGTCCCGCCGCAAGAGCGCCCGAACCTCGCGCCGGGGAATCAGGAAGAGCCCGCAGGGCTCGATGGCGGTCGCCGTGACCGGGTATCGCTCGCGCTCGAACAGGACCACCTCCGCGAAGGTCGCCCCGGGCCTCACGACCTTGATGACCACCTCCGTCCCGTCCGGCGCCATCTTGTGCAGCCGGACACGGCCCCGGTTGCAGACGTAGACCGAATGCCCCTCGTCCCCCTCTCGAAACAGCACCTCCCCCTTCGCCACGTCCCGCGGAATGCAAACCTCTGCGAGGGCGCGGCGACTCGCCTCGCCCAGACCCTGGAAGAAGTTCAGTTGTGACAGAATCGCCGTGATGTCCATGGGACGGAGAAGACAGTTTCAAGTTCCAAGTTTCAAGTTTCAAGTGGGACTCTGGAACTTGGAACTCCTCCCCGCCCCTCTTTGCGCTTGCACACGCCATCCCCACGGCCTAGCGTCTCCCCCGACTGTCCACATGGGGAACAAATCATGAAGCCATCGCCCGCTTCCGCCGACCGACCTCCATTCCGGATCCCCCGCCGACGCTTCCTCGCGGGCGTCCTCGCGGGCGCGGCGTTCCAGATCGTGCCGCGCCGCGTCCTCGGGGGGACCGGACAGCCGGCGCCGAACGACGAGATCACGCGCGCCGTGATCGGCGTCGGCGGCATGGGCTCCGGCCACCTCGGCTACGGCGGCGCGCGGACGCTGGCCGTGTGCGACGCGGACGCGAAGCGCGTCGAGAAGGCGCTCGCGCGCTGCCCGGACGCCAAGGGCTATCGGGACTTCCGCGAGATCCTCGCGCGGCCGGACATCGACGTCGTCCACATCGCCACCCCGCCCCACTGGCACGGCCTGATGTCCATCGCCGCCGCGCAGGCGGGCAAGGACGTCTGGTGCGAGAAGCCGATGACCCACACCATCGCCGAGGGCATCGCCGTGCGCGAGGCGGTGCGCCGCCACGGCCGGATCTTCCGGATCAACACCTGGTTCCGCTTCGAGGGCGGCTACTACGGCTTCGGCACGCCGGTGGCGCCGATCAAGAAGATCGTCGACTCGGGGGTCCTCGGCTGGCCCCTGCGCGCGACCGTCGGCGACGTCAGCGGATTCTCGTGGAAGTTCGGATGGTCCGGCCTCGTGAACGCGAAGCCCGAGCCCGTCCCGCCGGAGCTCGATTACGACATGTGGCTCGGCCCCGCGCCGTACAAGCCCTACCACCCGCACCGCGTCCACGGCACCTTCCGCGGCTACTGGGACTACGACGGCGGCGGCCTCGGCGACATGGGCCAGCACTACCTCGACCCGGTCCAGTACCTGCTCGGCAAGGACGACACCGGCCCGGTCGAGGTCTCGGCCGACGCGCCACAGCAGCATCCCGACGCCGCCGGCTCGTTCCGCTCGATCCGCATGCGCTACGCCGACGGATGCGAGATCGTCCTCGACGGCGGCAACGCCGAGGGCCGCCGCGTGCCGTTCCTCGAGGGGCCGAAGGGGAAGCTCTACAAGAACCTCGAGTCCGACGTGCCCGGCCTCCAGCGCATGCTCGCCGCGCTGCCCGACGCGCCGCCACGGCAGACGAACTTCTACGACGCCGTCCGCAACCGCCGCCCGTTCGCCCTGAACGAGCGCAACGGCCACCGGTCGTGCACGCTGATCAATCTCGCCATCATCGCGTGGCGCCTCGGCCGCACGATCAAGTGGGACCCGGTCACCGAGACCCTCGTCGGCGACCCCGCCGCCTCCCGCCTCGCCAGCATCCCCATGCGCGCCCCCTGGACACTCTGAGCACTCAAGGACTCCACCATGAACGCAAACCCATCCTCTCTTCTTCCCTCCCCCATCCGCCCTCCGTCCGCCCCCGTTGGATGTTGGTTGTTGGATGTTGGCTGTTGGATGTTGATCCGGGCGTTCGGTGCCCGATGTTCGGTGTTCGCCCCCCTGCTCCTCGCGTCCTTCGCGTTGAACGCCGCCGCCGGCCCCGCGTCCGACCTCGCCGTGAAGATGCCCGCGGACTCGCCGGCCGCCACCGCCGCCGCCTGTGACGCGCTTCTTGCGACCGGCGAGGCGGGTCTGCTCGAACTCTGCGCCGCGCTGCGCCCGCCGGGCGACGAGACCGGCCTCCCCGCGCGCTACGCCCTCGGAAGCCTCGCGCTCCACGCCTCGCGCCCCGGCGCCGACGCGCAGCGGAAGATCTATACGACCGCGCTGGCCAGGGGTCTTGCGGCCACAACCGACGTCGAGGTGAAGCGTTTCATCCTCGGCCAGCTCCAACTCGCGGGCGGGGATGGCTGGATCCCGGCGGTCACTCCGCTGCTGAAGGACGCCGCCCTTTGCGACGCCGTCGTCGCCGCGCTGGAGGATATCGCCTCGCCGGCCGCCGACGCGGCGCTCGCGAAGGCGCTCGCCGATGCCGCGAAGCCCGCCGCCGTGATCCTCGCCCTCGGCCGGCGCGGTGTGAAGTTCGCCGCCCCCGCGATCGCCGCCCGCGCACAGAAGGGCGATGCCGCGGTCGACGCCGCCGCGCTGCGCGCCCTGGCATCGCTGGGCCAGCCGGAATCCGCATCCCTCGTCGCCGCCCTGGCCGCTCCGGCAGCGGACGCGGCGGAAACCGCCCGCCGCTCGGCGCTCCACCTCGACTACGCCCGGCGCCTCGCGGCCGGCGGACATGCGAAGACCGCCGTCGTGATCTGCCGCGGAATGATCGCAGCCAAGGCACCCGCCGCCCGCATCGACGCGATGGACGCACTCGCCTCGATCTCGCCGAACGACGCGATTCCCGTGCTGCAGGAGGCCGTCGGCACGGATGACATCGCCCTGTCCCGCGCTGCGCTGCGACGGCTGGGCGCCCTCGAGGACGCCTCCGTCGGCCCGTGGCTTGCCTCGCGCTTCACCTCGGCGGTCCCGGATCTCCGGGCCGACATCCTCTGCACTCTTCGCCTCCGCGGCGACAAGGCCGGCGCCCCGCTGGTCGAAGCCGGATTGGCGGACACTAACGAGGTCGTCGTAACCGCCGCATCCGTAGCCGCCGCCACACTCCTTCCGGCGGACAAGCAGGCGCCGGCGCTGCTTGCCGCCCTCGCCTCCGCCGCCGCGACACCGGCGCGGGCGAAGCCGATTGTCGATGCGCTCGGGCGCCTGCCCGGCGCCGCGCCGACCGCGGCGGCTGCCACCGCACTGCCCGGCGCGGCGTCGGTGGACGCGAAGAAAGCGATCCTGCAGGTCCTCGCCGCACGGCGCGGCGAGGCGGCGCGGGACGCGATCCTGAAGGCCATGGACGACACCGACGCCGCGGTGCGCACGGCCGCGGTGCAGGCCCTCGCAGCGGCCGGCACTCCGCAGGATCTTCCGAAGCTCGTGGGCGTGGCGGTCCGCGCCGCCGACCCCGAGGCAGCCGCCGCGCGCAAGGCGCTGGTCTCGATCGCGGGCGACCTGCCGGCCGACGCGCGGTCCGGGACTGCGCTCGAGGCGTGGGCGTCGGCCGACGCCGCCGCGCGTGCGAAGCTGCTGTCCGTCTACGGCGCCCTCGGCGGCTCCGCGGCCATGGGCAAGGTCACGGCAACGCTCGGCGACGCAGACCCCGCGCTGCGCGAGGCCGCGCTGCGTGCGCTGGCAGGCTGGTCGACGCCCGAGGCCGCGCCGGAACTGCTGAAACTGGCGACGACGGCCGAACCGGCCACGCTGCGCATCGTGGCGTTACGCGGCGCGATCCGCCTATCGCGCGACGCGTCCGCGTCCGTGAAGGACCGCCTGGCCTGGATCGACGCCGCGCTCAAGGCCGCCTCTCGCGCGGCCGACACGCGCGAGGCGCTCTCGGCGCGGGCCGAGCTCGATTCGCCGCCCCCCGTCGCGCGCGCCGCCGCATTGCTCGACGATCCGGACGTGCCCCGGGAGGCGGCCCTCGCGATCGCAAGGATGCTCACCCCCGAGAAGCCGCGCAAGGGCGCGAAACTGTCCGCGGACGACATCGCCGCCCTCCGCAAGGCCCTCCCCCACCTTCCCGCCGGCGACGTGAAGGCCCGCGTCGAGAAGGCGCTGCCGAAGTGAGGGGTGCTGCGGTGCGACCGTACGGCCGTGTGACGGCACGTCCATACGAAACCGCGAGCGCTACGCCGGAAGGCAGCCCCCCCTGATCCAACGATTCGGTCGCCGGGGCCGGCGACCCTCCCGGCGCACAGGGGGGCGGTGATCTTGAGGCAGGCGCCCGGGGGCCGGTCAGGGCGCCGTCGTCGCGCCATCGAGACCGGCGATCGGAAACTCGGGCGAAACGGAGCGCGCGGACTTCATCAGTCCTTCGAGCCGGGCCAGCACGTCCGGATTCTCCGCGGCCACATCCGTTGCCTCCGCCGGGTCGGCATCGAGGTTGAAGAGTTCCGTCACGACGGCCGGCGGCGCCTTCGGCGGCTTCTTGCCCTTGGGCTGGAGGTTCTGGCGGACGGCCTTCCACGGGCCCTGCCACACCGCCTGCTGACCGCCGTAGCCGGCGAACTCGCGATAGAGGAACGGGCGCGCTCCCTGCGCCTGGCCGAGCAGCGTGGGGAGCAGGCTGATACCGTCCGCAACGGCCGGCACGTCTTTCGCCGCGCCCGCGACGTCGAGGAACGTCGGCATCCAGTCCTCGAAGCCGCTGACGAAGTCGGTCGTCCGCCCCGCCTCGATGCGGCCGGGCCAGCGCGCGATGCACGGCACGCGGATGCCGCCCTCGTAGAGCGAGCCTTTGAGGCCGCGCAGGCCGCCGGCGGACTTGAAGAAGCCGGTGTCGACGCCGCCGACGTCGTGCGTCGGGCCGTTGTCGGACGAGAACACGACGAGCGTGTCCTTCTCCAGCCCCAGTTCGCGCAGAGTCGCCAGAACCTCTCCGACCTGCGTGTCGAGATGCGTGATGAAGGCCGCATAGGCCGCGTGCGGCGTGCGGTGCGGCGTGTAGCCCTTGCCGCCCACGTACGGCGGATCGTCGCCGAGCTTCCCCTCGTAGGCTTTCACCTCGGCGTCGGGCACCATCAGCGCGACGTGCGGGATGATGTTCGGGTAGTAGAGGAAGAAGGGGCGGTCCCTGTTCGCGCGAAGGAATGCGATCGCCTTCTCGTGAATACGGTCGGGCGCGTAGTCGGTGCCCTTGAAAGCGGCGTAGGCGCCGGGGTCGGCGGGATCGGCGTCCGGCGGCAGCTTCGCGTGGCCGGGGATCGGCGGGTTGTTCTTCAACGGGAACTCGCGGCCGTCGTCGCGCAGGTAGGCGGGGTAGAGCGAATGCGCGTGGGCCTGGCAGATGTAGCCGAAGAAATGGTCGAACCCCTGGGCCCGCGGATCGCCCGTGCCGCCGACCGTGCCCAGCCCCCACTTGCCGTACGCGCCGGTCGCCAGGCCGCGCGCCTTGAGCAGCTCGGCCATCGTGACGGCGTCGGCGGGGATGTCGAGCTGGCCCTCCAGGCCCTTGCCGACGCTGCGGTTGTCGCGGATGAAGGCGCGGCCCGGGTGGCGGCCGGTCATCAGCACGCACCGCGACGGCGCGCACACGGCGTTGCCGCTGTAGTGCCGCGTGAAGCGAAGCCCCTCCGCCGCCATGCGGTCGAGGTTCGGCGTGCGGATCTTCGCCTGCCCGTAGCATCCGACCTCGCCGTAGCCGAGGTCGTCGGCGAGGATGAAGACGAGGTTCGGCGTCCGCGCGGGGGCGGACACGGCCGCGGCCAGCGCCGCAGCGGCAAGGATCGTTCGATGCACGTTCATGGGCGCATCCTACGCCCGCCCGGGCCGGCAGCCAAGATCGGCCCTTCTACGACCCCGCCGCCAGCGCCGCACGGGCGGGCGCGGGGAGCGCGGTCTCCAGATGCGGATGCGCTTCGACCAGACGCGCGATGTCGCCCAGATCCTTGATGCGCTTGCTGGGGCGGCGCTCGGGGGCGCTCCAGGCCTTCAGCTTGCCCGCCAGCGTATCGTCCAGCGAGGCCACGCGAAGGAGGATGCCGTGGACATCCGCCGCGACGGAGCGGGACGGGAATTCGCGATAGAAGACCTCGGTGCTGAGTTGCAGGCTGAGCTGTGAGGATCCGCTGAAGTTGACGGACCATTCATGCCGTTCGGCGGTGAACCCGGCGGCCGTGAGAACTTCGATCGCCCGGTCGATCCGGTCAACGGCGACGACGAAATCGACGTCCCGCGTCACCATCGGCTCCCGCGCCCAATGGTTGACCGCGATCCCGCCGATCGCGCACCACGGCACTTCGGCCTTCTCCAGCGCGTCGACCATGCGCATCACGTCGTCCGCCCCGCCGGCCGTCTGCCAGTCGTAGAATCTCCGCCCGGTCATGGCCGAATCCTACCCGGCCGCGCGCCCGAAGCGAGTCCGATTCGCGAACGCCCCGCGGTTGACCAATTCGGGCCCCTGTGATTCCGTCTCCCCCATGAAGAGCGTCTCCGCGGGAAACCGTCTCTTATGGGAGCAGTTGCATCGAACCGCCCCCTTCCTGGCGGGCATCGTCGCGCTCGGATTCTCGGTGGCCGCAGCGGCCGAGCCGTGGTGGCGGACGGTCACGCCGGTCGCCAGCGTGGGCGTCGGGGTGAAGGATCTCGATATGGTCCAGCCCGGCGCGGCGCGGGGCGTGGGGACGCTCGGCTGGTACGGCTTCTGGTTCCTCGATCATCAGGACGCGGCCGGCTTCCTGAAACCCGGGCGGGACAAGCTCGACGCGGCGGGCGTGAAGCAGATCGTCTACTACGACGTCGGCGAGATCGGCGACTTCGCCGGCTTCTTCGCCCCCGACGGCCGCATGGTCCACACCGGCTGGTCGCTGCCGTGGTGGAAGGGCGAACCGGCCCTGACCGCGCGCTGGGTCGGCCTCGACGCCTTCCTTCGCGACGCGCCGTGGGCGCCGCATCCGGGCGCGAAGGCGTACGGTCTGCCCGCGTTCACGACGCCGGACGGGAAGCCCGCGGACGATCTCTACGCCACCCTCGCGCGGCGTGGGCTCGACGGACAGTGGCACTTCGACCTCGAGAGCAACGCGGGCGTCACGGACGACGTTGCGCAGCGCAGCGGCCTGGCGGGCCTCGCGGACCGCCAGACCGGCGCGGCGGACGTACAGGGCAAGACCGGCTGGCCCATCGTGCGGCTGGTCGACCTCGACTTCGCCAACCCGCAGATGGCCGCCTACTGCGCCCGCGAGATCGAGCGCATCATCCCGGCGCTGCGGCCCGCCGGCATCCACGCCGACAACCTCGGCGAGAACAACCTCGGCTACGCCGACCGCGGCGCCTTCGGCGCGTGGTCCGTCGCCACGTTCCGCGACCATCTCCGCCGCCGCTTCACCGCCGGCGAACTGCTGGCGATGGGCGTCACCAACACCGCGACGTTCGACATCACGGCCTACATCCGCGAGAAGCCCTTCGAGTCGCGCGGCCACGCGTGGCATCCGCAGAACCGGAAGTGGGCCGACGATCCCGTCTGGGCCGCCTACCGCGTGCACAAGGTCGAAACCGCCCTCGCCTACCACCGCTCGTTCTTCGCCGCCGCCAAGGCCGCCGCGCGGAAGGCGGACCTCGACTGCGCCGTCTTCGGCAACACGATCCCCATGCCGCTCGGCGGCGCGCTGATGAAGGGCGCCTGCGACATCGCCCACTTCGAGTGGAGCACCGTCCATGGCTGGTGGACCATGCGGCCGATGGGCCTGCCGCCGACCGGACGCGTCGACTTCGTGACCCGCCTCGGCGCCGCCATCTCCGACGCGGGCTACTGCTGGCCGAGCATCTACGTGAGCAAGAACCTCTCCGGTGCGGGCCATGAGAACCTGCACAGGGCACTCGCGTTCGACTGCCTCGCAAACCGCGGGCTGCTCGACTTCGGCCACTGGTACCGCGACGGCTACTCGCCCGGCACGCCGGAGAGCGCGGGCGCCATCAACCGGTTCATCCGCGACCACGGGCAGGTGCTGAGCGGCCGCCGCTACGTCGCGGACGTCGCCGTGGTCCACTCGGCATGGTCCGAAATCGCCTCGTGCACCGTATTCAATCCGCTGCCCGACCTCTTCATCGACGAGTACACCGGCTGGTGCCGCTTCCTCGGCGACACGCACCGGCAGTGGGACGTCGTTCTGCAGCAGGATCTGACGGCGGCCCACCTGGCGCGCTTCCCGGTCGTCGTGCTGCCCTCCGTGCTCGCGCTGACCGACGGCGAGATCGCGGAACTGCGCCGCTACGTCGACGGCGGCGGACGGCTCATCGCCACAGGCCTCACCGGCACGCGGCACGGCCCCGACCGCAACCTCGCCGCGAGGCCGGCGCCCCTCGCCATCCCGGGCGCGACGATCGTGACGAACCGGCCCGGATTCCGTTACTGGCGGGAGAACGGCATCGCAACCGCCGCGAAGACGATGACCGGCCTCCTCGCGGCGGCCGGCGCGCCCGCGCGCATCGAGACCGACGCGCCGGCGACCGTCGGGGTGAATCTCAATCGCGGCGGCGATGCCGCGTCGCCGTTCCTCACGCTCGATCTGAACAACGTCGACTTGGACGTCGCGTCCGACGCGATCCGTCCCGCACCGGCCGTCACGACCACGATCCGCCTCGCCGACGACTGGCCCGCCGGCGCGGTGAGCGTCACGTGCCTGCGCCCCGGCGCGCCCGTGACGCCGCTGCCGGCCGAGGCGGTGGCGCTCGACGCAACTGCGCGCACGCTGCGCCTGCGCGCGCCGTCGTTCGATACGATGCTGATCCTGTGCATCCGCCCCGCGAAGGGGACTTGATCGTCTGGATCCGTCGTCCGGCCCGCGGGGCCGCGGGCCCTCCCGGGACCGGGCGGTCACCAGCTTCGACTTGCACCGCCGCCGCCGGAGCGGCCGCCGCCAAAGCTGCTGCTCGATCCGCTGGACGAGGACGAACTGCTCCGGAACGAACTGCCCGATGAGCCGGACGAGCCCCCGCCACGCCCGGTCTTCTTCGAGAAGATGCCGAGCAGGATGATCGCCGCGACGAAGACGAAGAAGACGATCGCGCCCGTGGGGATCCCGCCGACGCGCTGCACCTCCGGAGCGGCCGCCGCGGCGACCTGCGTCGTGAACGAGGGAACCGGGCTTGTGAGTCCGGCCAGGGCGCCGGGCGCGATCCGCGCAGCCACGGCCTGTGCGGCCCGCGAGAGCCCCTCGCCGTACCGGCCTTCGCGGAACAGCGGAATCGCCGCCTCGTCAAGGATGCGCCCCGCGGCGGCATCGGGCAGGGTGGCCTCCAGTCCGTAGCCCACCTCGATCCGCGCCCGCCGGTCCTCCACCGCGGCGAGGATCAGGACGCCGTTATCCTTCCCCTTCTTGCCGATGCCCCACTTCTCGAACAGGCGGACGGCAAAGTCATCGACCTCGCCGCCGTCCAGCGTCTTCAGCGCAACGACCGCGATCTCCGCGCCGGTCCTACCGTCCACCGCCAGCAGCCATGTCTCCAGTGCCGCGCGCTCCTCCGGTGCAAAGACACCCGCAAGATCCGTGACGCGCCCCCGGGGCTCGAGGGCCTTGAGCACATCGTCCGGCCCGGCAGAAGCCGGCAGAACGGCCGCGGCGAGCATCGCGATGGACCAGCGCAGCGCACGGAATTTCATGGCCCTACTCTAGCGGCGCGTTCGCGCGGACTCGAGAGGAAAGCCATGCCGGGGGCGGACGGATACCACCTGCGAACGCCAACGCCCGCCGCCACACGCGGGCGCCCCCGCGTCGTCCACTGGTCCGGCAGGAGGAACGCCGGCGCCGGCGAGTACAGTCAAGTGGCAGCGTTCCGCCGCGTCTCCGATCGGGGCCTCCATCCTCGGCGCCACCCGTACATCGCCAAAAGGGCGACGAGGGTGAACGCGGCGGTGACCATCACGATGTTGCCGGAGATGCGGAGCAGGCCACCCGCGGCACTCGGCACATAGTCGACCCACCCGGCATCCTCGTACACGAAGACCGCGACGGGCAAAGGTGCGCCAATAAACCTGATCCGATCGCCGATGACATACGACAACTCGGTGCTGGCCGGATAGCCTGCCGAGATCCCGGCAATCGCACAGGCCGACAGCACCGCGACCATGCGGCGTCTGGTGTAGAACATCGCCACCTTGCGCCACACTCTGGCGCACACAAGGGCCAGCGCCATCGTCACCACCGCGCAGACTGCCAGGAATTGCATATACCTCCACAGCGACGACGCCTTCCGCCGAACGTGCTTCACGGGCCGCTCGGCCGCCGCCCCACTTTCTTGGGCCCGCGCCCTACTGGCGCCAAGGGCTTCAACGGAACTGTTCTACTTCTGCGGCACTATGCTCGTCGAGCATGGCGATCGGGGATGACGTGAGTTCGCCGGAATGCGGGCACCTCTCGCCGGACGGGTCCGTTGCGCTAGTCTGCCAAGAATGGCATCCATCGGCTGTCCGGACCCGCAAGACAGCCACCACCGACATGCGCGCCGTTCTCCAGAGCGTGCGCGATTCCTTCCTCGGTGATCAGCACATCAATGCGGCGATCGGGACAAGGGAACGAAACCATCCATCGCCACGTCAATGTCCCGAGGTACATCCTGTAGGCTGGAGGCCTGTATGAATCCAGCGCGACGAGCATCGTGCTCAGGGAGCGCGCTTGTTTGCCGGCGAGATGCCGGGGGCCACGGGCAATGGCATATTTGTACAGGTACTCGCGGGCTCTCGAATCGGTGACGTCAACGTCCTGACGTACCAGTTCGTACACCTCGATCTTCGTGGCTGACGCGACAGCTTCGCAAATGAACCGATTCCCGAAGACGTGTACCGCCATGCTCACGTCGCGGTGATCGTCGGCGAGGATTGCATCCGTACTGCGGCACCCCGGCCCGGCCAGCAGGACGAGAACGCAACCGATGATAACTCGTGGGAGCAGGGCAGTCAACGCGGATCCTTCCGCGGGACAACCTCCACGCCAGCCCGATGCGACATGACATTCCTCACGGCTTTACTCACCGGATCGATGGGCGGAGCCGGGACACCGGTCAGGGCGCCTTCGACGGGCCCGGTTTCTTCCCGCCCTTCCCGCCCTTCTTCGGGCCGGGCGCGTCGCCGGGGATCTGGGGGAGCGGGAGGTAGTCGAAGTCGAGGATCATCTTCTCGGCCAGCGCGAGGCGCAGTTCGCGCTCGACGGCGGCGACCTCGGGCCTGCCGGAGAGGTTGTCCAACTCCGACGGGTCCTTCTCGAGGTCGTAGAGCTCATAGACCGGCCGCGGAGTGGTGAAGTAGGTCCGCTTGAGCGGCTCCGCCAGCGTGCCGGCCTCGGCGGCGGCCTTCATCTGCTGCCAGCCGGGGCCGCCGGCTGAGTCGACGGGGCTGTAGGGGATCCACGGAGTGCAGTTGTAGATGAACTTGTAGCGGTCGCTGCGGACGCAGCGGCTGAGGTCGTAGCCGCTGTTGGGCATCTGTACGGTCACCGGCGCGCTGCCGTGCGGGCCGCGCTCGGCGAAGATGTGCTTCCGCGGCTCGAACGGCTCGTCGCGCAGGAGTTTGAGGATGCTCACGCCGCTCATGCGCTCCGGCACCGCGACGCCCGCCGCGTCGAGCAGCGTGGGACCGAGGTCCTCGCCGGAGACGAGAGCGCGGGTCGAGCCGCCCGGTTTCACGACGCCGGGCCAGCGGACGATGAAGGGCACGTTGAGGCCGGGGTCGTAGAGCGAGCCCTTGCCGTGCGGCAGGGCCTGCCCGTTGTCGCCGCAGAAGACGACAAGGCTGTTGTCGTAGACGCCGCGCTTCTTCAGCACGTCGATCGACGCCTGAAACGTGCGGTCGAGGCGCGTGACCTCGCCGCAATAGGCCGCGACCTGCTCGCGCATGCCCGGAAGGTCGGGCCAGTGGGGCGGGAGCGTGACGGACTTGGGATCGGGCTCGTCCTCCTTTGCGTTCCAGACGTGATGCGGGTCGCTGTAGTTGATCCAGAGGAAGAACGGCTTGTCCTTCGGCACGAGGTCAAGGAACGCGGCGACCTGGCCGGCGACCTCGGTATCGGAGCCGGTGTTCACGACGTCCATGCGTTCGGTGAAGGTCTTGAGCCCGTGCTTCTGGAGCAGCGCGCCGATGCCCGCGCCGGCGCGGTCGCCGGAGCCGTCGAGGTGGTAGCTGCGGCCGCAGACGCCGGTGAAGTAGCCGGCCTTCGACCGGAGGAGTTCCGGGAAGACGATCTCGTCGCGCGCGAGCGGGGAGCTGAAGCGCGTGATGCGCGCGGCGACGGCCGAGCGACCGGTCATCAGTGTCGCGCGCGAGGGAACGCACTGCGGGGCGCCGGTGAAGAAGCGGTCGAACCGCATGCCCTCGGCGGCGAACCGGTCAAGGGCCGGCGTCTTCACGTCCTTGCAACCGTAGCAGCCGACGAACGGCGCGCTGTGGTCGTCGGAAAGAAGGAACACGATATTCGGCGGCGCGGCGCATGCCGCGATCGTCCACCCCGCCGCAAGGCCCGCCATCCATATTCTTCTCATGATCCGTCTCCCGTCCGGTGGTTGTCCGCGATCCTCCCGCCGGGCCGCGGGGAGGTCAAGCGTTACGGAAGGACGTTGTGGCGGGACGGAAGACGGAAAACGGAAGACGACACCTTCACCACCCTTCTTCCGTGCTTCGCCCCTCATCTTCCGCCTTCCGCTCCTCCCTCTCCCGCGCCTCCCCTTCCGATCTCCGGTCTTTGCCCCTCCACTTCCGTCTCCCCGCTTCCGTCTCCCGTGTCCCTGATCCCCTCTTCCGTCTTCCGTTTTCCGTCTTCCGTCCCGTTCCGTCGCGGCACGTACCGGCCGTCCGGTTGCCGTTCCAGCCCGGCCTTGGCGGCGAAGCGGTCCCAGACACGGTCCGGCTCCTTGTGGAACCGGGGGCCGCCCTTGAATCCGGGCGACTGCATGCTCTGGATCCATGCGGAGATCTGCCGCGAAATGTCGCGGCAGAGGCCCCGCAGTTCCTCGCATATCCGCGAATCGGCGTAGCCGAGGTCCTCCGCGTGGTAGAGCTGCGAGCGCACCTCGCCCGCGGAGCCCTTGGCGTAGAAGAGGAACTGGACCAGGTCCTGCGTCGAGCCGCGCTCGTGGCCCTCGGCGATATTGGAGGGCACCGAGACCGCGGCCCGCTGGATCTGGTCGCACAAGCCCGGATCGCCGCGGAACGGAGGCCGGCGGGTCAGGACGTAGATCCGCCGGACAAGCTCACGGCCCGCCTGCCAGACGGGCAGATCTTCGAAGGTCTTCATCGCAGGTCCTTTCAAGAACGGAAGACGGAAGACGGAAAACGGAAGGAGCGCGCCCGCGCAACCCCGGCCCGTCCCGGTCCCCTATCCACAGGAAGGAACCGGACGCCGAGAATTCCAACTCTTTCTTCTTCCGTTTTCCGTTTTCCGTCTTCCGTCCGGC
>CAYODK010000097.1:18483-19152 GCA_964402695.1 uncultured Verrucomicrobiota bacterium | reverse complement strand
CTACCACGACACCCTGCGCATCGTCGTCGACTACGTGCAGACGTTCCCCGCCGACGTGAGGGCGGGCATTCTCGGCGGCAACTGCGCCCGCTTCTACCGCCTTCCGGGAATCGCGGAAGACCCGGCATGCGCAGCGCCCGGAGGACGGCCGTGAACGAGGCGAACGCGACCGCGGCGGGCAGGGTCCGCCCGGCTGGCATCCCGGCGAAACACCGGCAAGGGGAGGCGGCATGAGCATTTCCGTGATTGATGTGGCGGTCATCGCCGCCTACCTGCTCGGCATCACGGCGTACGGCATCTGGGCCGGGTTCCGCCGCAATGCCACGACGGACCAGTACTTCTTCGCCGGCAAGTCGCTCGGCTGGTTCACGGTCGGCGCGGCGGTGTTCACCTCGAACATCTCGACGATCCATCTCGTCGGCCTTGCCGCCAGCGGCGCGAAGGAGGGGTTTGTCATCGGGAATTTCGAGTGGATGGCCTGCTTCACGCTGATCCTGCTGGCGTTGCTCTTCGCCCCGTTCTACATCCGTTCCGGCGTGCGCACGCTGCCGGAGTTCATGGAGCGGCGCTACGGCCCGCAGGCGCGCACGTTCATGGCGGTCATCGGGTTGATCGGCGCGCTGCTGATTCACATCGGCATCAGCCTGTTCGCCGCGGCCAAGGTCTTCG
>CAYODK010000097.1:0-18473 GCA_964402695.1 uncultured Verrucomicrobiota bacterium | reverse complement strand
CTGCTCTCGCTGTTCACCGTCGTCTACACGGCGCTGGGCGGGCTCAAGGCGGTGGTGCTGACGGAGAACATCCAGGCCTGCCTGCTGCTGCTGGGCGCGGCGCTGGTGACCGTGCTGGGAATCCGGGCCCTGCCGGGGGTGGGCGTGGGGGATGTCGCCGCCTTCCAGGCGGCCGTGCAGCCGGGCCAGCTCAGCATGCTCCAGCCGGTGCTGAAGGCGGGCGGTCACCTGAACGAGTACTCGTGGCTCGCGGTGGTCCTGGGCTACCCGATCCTCGGCATCTGGTACTGGTGCGCCGACCAGACCCTGGTGCAGCGGGTGCTGGCCGCGCGCACGGTGAAGGACGGCCAGAACGGCGCGCTGTTCGCCGGATTCCTCAAGATCACCCCCGTCTTCCTCATGGTCCTGCCGGGCACCATCGGCTACGTCCTCTGGCAGAAGGGCGCGTTCCAGCTTCCGCTGGTCGCGGGCACGGCCGCGCCGGACTACAACACGATGCTCCCGACGCTGGTCAACCACCTCGTCCCCGTCGGCCTGAAGGGGCTGCTGGCGGCCGGCATGGCGGCCGCCCTGATGAGCACCATCGCGGCGGGGCTGAACAGCTGCGCCACGCTCATCTCCATGGACATCGTCCGGCGGTCTCGCCCGGACATGCCGGACGACCGCGTCGTCAGGATCGGGCGGGTTTCGACCGGCGTCATCATGCTGCTGGCGATGCTCTGGTCCACGCAGGGCGACCAGTTCGGCACGATCTTCGAGGCGATCAACAAGATCCCCATGACCTTCGCTCCCGCGGTGACCACGGTGTTCCTGCTCGGCGTGCTGTGGAAGCGCGGCACCCGCCAGGCGGCGATGGCCACGCTGTACCTCGGCTCGGCCCTCGGCGTGATCTACTTCCTCGTGGACCTTCCGGGCGTGGGCCGGATGCTCCTGGGCGGCAGGGCGCAGGAGGGTTTCAGCGGGCTCGTCACCGACCCGGTGCAGGGGCTGGGGATCCCGTTCATGATCGTCGGCCCGATCCTCGCCATCCTGTGCGTCGTCATCTACGTCATCACCAGCCTGATCACCCCCGCGATGGACCCGCGCGAAGTCGCCAAGGTGTGCTGGGACCATCCGCTGGCCTTTCTCAGGGGCCGGCTGTCGGGGTGGAGCGATCCGCGCGTCGTCACGCTGATCCTGGCGGCGGTGGTGGGCGTCCTGTACTTCAACCTGAGGTAGCCGCATGAACTACAATCCGCTCGGCAGGACCGGCCTGACGGTTTCCCGCCTGAGCTTCGGCGCCTCGTCGCTCGGCGGTGTGTTCCGACCCGTGGACGAGGCCGAGGCGATCCGGGCGGTCCACGCGGCGCTGGACCTGGGCATCAATTACTTCGACGTCGCGCCGGCCTACGGCGGGACCCGTTCGGAAACGGTGCTCGGCCGGGCGCTCCGGGGCGTGCCGAGGGATCGCTACCACCTCTCCACCAAGGTCGGCAAGTACACGCAGCCCGGCGCCTACGGCGTCGACACGCTCGACTACTCGCGCGCGCGCATCCGCGCCTCGCTCGACGAAAGCGCGGCTCGGCTCGGCGTGGACTACTTCGACATCCTCCACATCCACGACATCGAGTACCAGGGCCGCCGCCACACCGAGTGGGCGCTGTCCGAGGGCCTCGCGGCCGTCCAGGAGCTGAAGCGCGAAGGACGGATCGGGGCGGTGAGCTTCGGCATCTACCCGATGGACCTCTGGCACCGGATCTTCGCCGGATGCGAGATCGACGCCGCGCTGGTCCACAACCACTACTGCCTCAACGACACGCGCCTGCTGGAGCTGCTGCCGCTGGCCCGCGAGAAGAACATCGGCATCATCAACGGCTCGCCGTTCGCCAGCGGCCTGCTGACCGACCGCGGGCCGGCCGACTGGCATCCCGCCGGCGCCGCCGAGCGGGCGGTGTTCGCGCGCGCCGCCGAGCACTGCCGGCGGCACGGCACGAGCATCAGCAAGGTCGCGTTGCAGTTCGCCAGCCAGAACCCGGAGATCCCGACGACGCTGTTCAGTTCCGCCAGTCCCGATTCCGTGCGGCGCAGCGTGGCCTGGCACGAGGAGCCCTGCGCGCCGGAGTTGCTGGCCGAGGTGCGGGCGATCCTGCAGCCCGTGATGAACCGGCAATGGGACTACTGAGCCTCGCCGGCCCGCGTGGCCGTGAGCGAGCATCCGGCTCCTGCATTCCAGGCACTGGACATTCGCGGCGCCAGGCCGTCCAATGCCCGGAACGCACGGGATGGGACAGCTGAAAGGGAATGCCATGATGAACCGAATCGCGATGGCCGCCGCCGTGGTTCTCGCCCCGCTTGCCGCGTCGCCGGCGGATGGGGAGGGGCCCGCACGCCCGAATCTCGTGTTCTTCTTCACCGACGACCAGCCCCAGTCGGCGATGGGCTGCATGGGCAACCCGCACCTCAGGACGCCGAACATGGACCGCCTCGCCGCCGAGGGCGTGCTGTTCGAGAACTCGTTCGTCACGACGGCGATCTGCTGCTCCAGCCGAGCATCGTTGCTCACCGGACAGCACATGGTGCGGCACGGCATCGATGGGTTCGAAAAGGCGCTGACCGCGGAGCAGTGGGCGGGGACCTACCCGATGCTGCTGCGCGCGGCGGGCTACCGCACCGCCTTCCTCGGCAAGCTCGCGATCGGCAACCCGAGGAGCCAGCCGCCGGAATTGTGTCTCCCGGCGGACCGGTTCGACCTCTGGTACGGCTTCCCGCAGAGCATCGCGTTCAACCAGGACGGCCGCTACCTGACCACCGTGATGGAGGAGAAGGCTGTCCGGTTCATCCGCGAACAGCCCAAGGATAAGCCCTTTCTCCTGATCATGGCGCTCAAGGAGCCGCACGGCCCGCGCGATTTCGAGGATCCGGATCTGCCCAAGGACGTCGTGCAGGGACCGTTCCCGCGCCCGGCGACCCTGAACGACGAGGCCTTCGCCCGCCTGCCCGCCGCGATCCGGGCGAGCCGCAACAGCGTGGGGCCGGCCTTCGCGACGGACGACGCGACGTTCCAGCAGCAGATGGCCCAGACCTATCGCTATGTCTGCCGGGCGGATATCGCGGTCGGGCGCGTCATGCAGGCGGTGCGCGACGCAGGGCTCGACGGGAACACCGTGGTCTTCTTCTCCTCCGACAACGGGAGTCTCGAGGGCGCGCACCGGCTGCACGGAAAGTGGAGCATGTACGAGGAGAGCATCCGCGTGCCCCTGATCGTCCGCGACCCGCGTCTTCCCGCCGCCTCGCGCGGGCGGCGGGCCCAGATGGCGCTCAACATCGACATCGCCCCGACGATGCTCGCGATGGCCGGCCTGCCCGTTCCCGCGGCGATGCAGGGCATGGACCTCCGCCCGGTCCTGGCCGATCCGAAGGCCGCGGGCCGCGCCGACTGGTACTACGAGCACGACATCCGGCTCGCCGGCGGAGGCAAGCCGCTGCCCCGCTGCGAGGGCGTTCGGACCGAGCGGTGGAAGTACACCCGCTACAAGGGCGTCGAGCCGGCGCAGGAGGAACTCTTCGATCTCCACGCCGACCCGCTCGAGGAGCGGAATCTGGCCGGCGCGGCCGCGGGAGCAGAGATGCTCGGATCGCTCCGAGCGCGCTGTTCGGAACTCCGCACGTCACTCAAGTAGCAGTCTGCCAAGAGGAGACACGGCCATGAACTCTCGAATTCGCTGGGCATCCTTGGCCGTCGCGTGTGCCGCGGGGCTTGCCGCCAGCGGCCATGCGGATGCGGTTGTGTCGGCGGGGAAGGGCGCCGAGGCGGCCGGGGTCTCCGCGACCCTGCCCGCGTCCGGCGCCGCGGGCTGGCTCCGCGAGGCGGGGCTGGGCGTGTTCGCGCATTTCTGGGCGAACACCTCGAACCAGATGTCGCTGGTCGAGGCCTTCGACGCCCCGGCCGTTGCGCGCCAGGTCAAGGCGATGGGCGCGCGCTACTTCGTGCTCACGCTCGGCCAGAACGCCGGCTTCTACAACGCGCCGAACGCGGTCTATGACCGGATCCTCGGCTGCGCGCCCGGCGAGCGCTGCTCGCGCCGCGACCTCCCGCTCGATCTTCACCGGGCGCTGGCGCCGGAGGGCATCCGGCTGATGCTGTACCTGCCGTGCCAGGTGCCGAATCGCGATCCCGCCGCGCAGCGCGCCTTCGGACTGCCGGAGGGGCCGAAGGACCAGCCGGTCGACGAGGCCTTCGCCCTCAAGTGGGCGGAGGTGATCCACGAGTGGTCCGCGCGCTACGGGGACAGGGTTGCCGGCTGGTGGTTCGACGGCGGATACGCCCGCATCGGCTTCAACGACGCCATCGCGGCGATCTACGCGGACGCCGTGAAGCGCGGCAACCCGCGCGCGATCGTCACCTTCAATCCCGGCGTGCGGCTGGTGCGCCACACGAAGGCGGAGGACCTCACCGCCGGCGAGTTGAACGATCCGTTCGCGACCCTGCCGGCGTCGCCGATGCTGGACGGATCGCAGTGGCACGCTCTGACCTTCCTCGGGTCGCAGTGGGGGCGTCGCGACACGCGGCATCCGACGGAACGCTGGGTCGAGTGGGCCGCCGCCGTGACGCGGAGGGGAGGGGCGGTGACGCTCGACCTCGGTCCGAACACCGATCCTGCGGCCGGCCCCGTGGGCACGTTCAGCGAGGCCCAGGGTGCCCAGGTCCGCGCCGTCGCCGATGCCGCCCTGCCGGCCGGGCGGTGAACCGTCGAGCCCGGTCTTGCCTTCCCCGGGCCGGCCGGGCAACACTTCACCTGCCGGCCCGGCCGCCAGGAGGCGGGGGTTCGCGAAAGCGGGGGGCGGGCGGAAGGAGGAGGTTATGAGGAAGCCGGGCGGCGGCGTGGGCGCGTGGGTGGCGGGGGCGGTCCTTCTCTTCGGCCGGACGACCTATCCCGGCTACGTATGGTTCGACAACCCGACGGACACCATCCAGGTGTCGGGCCAGACCGTCGTCTCCAACGCCGCGACCTACGAGGCGGTCTTCTTCCTGCCGTCGCCGCGGTCCGTCGGGGAATCGCCCCGGATCTTCGGCGAGTGGACCGATGGGCTGGAGGACAAGTACCTCTCCTACGACGGCGGCTTCAACTTTCCCAACAGCGGCGGATTCGCCGTGACGAATGCGATCGCAGCGGATGTGTGGCACCACGTCGCCATGGTCCACGATGCCACCGAGGAGCGATTCTACCTGGACGGCGTCCGCGTGGCCCAGCGTACTCCGAGCGTCAACATCGCCAACGCCAGCGGCCTGGCTTACATCGGGGCCATGTTGCGGGGCCCGCAGGTGCACGTCGCATTCGCCGGATACCTGGACTCCCTGCGCATTTCCAGATCGGCCCGGTATTCCGGGGCCTCGTTCGATCCGCCGACCGGGGACCTCGCCAGCGACGCCGACACCCTTCTCCTCTACAACTTCAACGAGGCGCCCGGGAGCGCCACGGTGGCGGACGAGAGCCCGCTGGGCCGCACCGGCACCCTCGGCGTCGGCTTCGGCAGCGCCACCTCGCCCGTCCTCGTGACCAACGCGGGACCGCCCAGCCTTTCCATTGCCTGCGGACCGGACACCTTCGCCCTCCGGTGGCCGGCGTTCTTCAAGGATCATGGTCTCCAGTCCGGGACCAGCATGGTCACCCAGGCCTCCTGGCCGGCGGTCACCAACACGCGCGTCCGGGTGGGGGCGGAATGGACCGTCACCGTGCCGGCCGCGCCCGGCACATCCTTCTTCCGTCTCTCGAAGCCCTGAGCCGGTGCGATGCAGTTGACCTCGATACTGCGAGATCCGTGGGCATCGCTCCGGAAGTGGAGAAACTCCAAGGAAGTTGGAAGGGGAAAGGGCAAAGGAGGGAAGTCGGCGCGCGGGGAGCCTGCGGGCGCCGGACTTTCTTGTCGCATGGACCGGGGTGGCAATGGCACCATGCGGGGCCATGAACCGATCCATGCTTCCTCTCGCATTCGCCGTTCATGTCGCCGCTCTGCTGGCGTCCTCAGCGGCGGGCGCCGAGACCACCGTCGGCCCGTGGGATCTCGAAACGCTTCGCAATACGCCCGCCGTGCAGTGGGCAGACCGGACCGGCCCCGTCCACTCGCTGCTGTACGCCGGCGAAGCCTTCCAAGGCCGGCCGACCCAGGTCTTCGCGTTCTACGCCTCGCCCCGCACGCTGGGGAAGCCGGCGGACGGCAAGGTCCCGGGCGTGGTCCTGATCCACGGCGGCGGCGGCACGGCGTTCGCGGAGTGGGTCTGGCTCTGGGCGCAGCGCGGCTACGCGGCGATCGCGATGGACCTGTCCGGCAGCCGGCCTCCGGCGCCGGCCTATGACCCCGCGTCCGGCGCGCCGGTGCCGAACCAGGCGGCGAAGGCGGAGACGCGCACGCGGCTGCCGAACGGGGGGCCCGACCACGGGCATCCGCAGAAGTTCGATTCGATCGGCGGCGCAACGGACGACGACTGGCCGTTCCACGCGGCGGCGGCCGTGATCCGCGCGCACTCGCTGCTGCGCTCCTTCGACGAGGTCGACCCCGAGCGCACCGCGGTCACCGGCATCAGCTGGGGCGGCTACACGACCTGCCTGGTCGCGTCGCTTGACGACCGCTTCAAGGCCGCGGTGCCGGTCTACGGCTGCGGCTTCCTCCACGAGGGCGAGTCGGTGCAGAAGCCGTCGATCGACAAGCTCGGCAACCGCCGCGGGCTGTGGGTGAAGACCTACGATCCCTCCAGCCTGCTGCCCCGATGCAAGGTGCCCATCCTCTTCGTCAACGGAAGCAACGACATTCACTATCCGCTCGACAGCTACCAGAAGTCCTTCGATGCCGTCGCCGGCTTCAAGCAGATGCGCATCGAGGTCAACATGCGCCATGGCCACCAGCCCGGCTGGGCGCCGCAGGAGATCGGGCTCTTCATCGATTCGTACTGCCGCGGCGGGGCCGCGCTGCCGGTGCCGGGAACGCCGGCGGTCGACGGCGACCTCGTCCGGATGCCCGTGCGCTCGGCGACCGCCCTTGCGTCGGCCGCGCTCCACTATACCGCCGATGCCGGGCCGCGGTCGAAGCGCGCATGGAAGAGCCTCCCCGCGCGGATCGAGTCGGGCGCCGTCATCGCCCCGCGCCCGCCGCCGGAGGCGAACACGTGGTTCATCGGCGTGACCGACGAGCGCGGCGCGATGGTCAGCTCGACCATCCAGTTCTCGCCGGCGAACTGAAGCGCAGGCCATGAACCGCGACGCCTTCCTCTCGATCCTTCCGGCCGCCGTGCTCCTGACCGCCGCGCCGGCTCCCGCCGCGCCGGATCCCCGGCCGAACGTCGTGGTGATCCTGGCCGACGACCTCGGCTACGCGGACCTCGGCTGCCAGGGCTCGGCGGAGGTGAAGTCGCCGCACATCGATTCCATCGCCTCGAACGGCGTGCGCTTCACGGCCGGCTACGTTTCGGCCCCGCAGTGCTGTCCCTCGCGCGCCGGGCTCGTCACCGGGCGCTACCAGAACCGGTTCGGTTTCGAGGCCAACTGGCCCGCGTCCGCCGCCGACCGCGCCGGCCTTCCGGTGGACGAGGCGACGTCCGGCGACCGGTTCAAGGCCGCGGGCTACGCCACCGGCATGATCGGCAAGTGGCACCTCGGCGACCTCGGGCCGATGCGCCCGTACAACCGCGGGTTCGACGAGACCTTCTGGCACCCCAACGGCGGCGTGCTGTTTCCCGATCCGAAGACCGGGTGCCTCCGCAGCGTTCAGCGCGGCCCCGAGCCGGCCGGGGAGCGCGAGTACTCCACCGACGCTTTCGGGCGCGAGGCGTGCGCCTTCATCGGACGTCACGCGCGCGAGCCGTTCTTCCTCTACCTGTCGTTCGTGCCGCCGCACTGGCCGATGGAGGCGAAGCCGAAGCATCTCGCGCAATACGCTCACGTGACGGATCTCCACCGCCGGACCATGCTCGCGATGATGGCCTCGCTCGACGAGAACGTCGGCCGCGTGCTGGCGAAACTTCGCGACGAGGCGCTGGAGGAGCGCACGCTGGTCTTCTTCCTGAGCGACAACGGCGGGCCGACGGGCCGCGCCCGGCCGCAGCCGGACGCCGATTTCGAGTACGGCCAGAACACGTCGAAGAACGATCCGTTCCGCGGCGTGAAGGGCGAACTGCTCGAGGGGGGCATCCGGATCCCGTTCATGGCGCAGTGGAAGGGCCGCCTGCCGGCGGGCCGGACGTACGACCGCCCGGTGATCAGCCTCGACATCCTTCCCACGGCCCTCGCGGCGGCGGGCGTGGCCGTCGACCCCGCGTGGAAGCTCGACGGCGTCGACCTGCTGCCGTTCCTGTCCGGCGCGCGCGGCGGCGATCCTCATGACGCGCTCTTCTGGCGGTTCCGGTTTCCCGCCACGCAGCCCGCGCGCCACCGGTGGGCGGTCCGGCAGGGCGACTGGAAGCTGGTGAAGAACGACACCGCGCCGCTGGCGCTTTACGACCTGGGATCCGACCCCGGGGAGACGAACAACCTGGCCGCCAGCCAGCGCGAGCGCGTGCTCGCGATGGAGGCGGCGTGGCGGCGCTGGGATTCGGAACTGGAGGATCCGCTGTGGGGCGAGGAGTCCGCCGCAAAGCCGGCCGCGGCTGCTCCCGCCGCTCGCCACGCGAAGGTGACGGTGATGGCGACCGAGATCCGGATGCAGTGCACCGGCCCGGATCCGCAGGCGGTCTTCGGCGGCATCCCTGCGGCGCGCGGGCCGTACAAGCTGCGGCTGAGGATGAAGTCCGCCTCCACCGGCGCGGGCGAGGTCTTCTGGTCGACGGACGCGGTGCCCGAGTTTGCGGCGGGGCGCAGCGCGCGATTCAAGCCGTCCCACGATCCAGATCGCTGGGAGGAACTGTCCGTTCCGCTGGCCGTCACCTCCGCCGTCACCCACCTCCGCCTGGACCCCGGCACGGGGCCGGGGCTGGTCCGCATCGCGGACATGGTTCTTGAGGACGCGGAGGGGAAGGCGGTCCGCGTCTGGATCGGGAAGGAGTCACGCCCATGAATCCCCCTGCCGTCCGTCGCTTCCTTCTCGGCCTCGCCGCGGGCCTCGCGGCGGTCGCGGCCGCGCCGCGTGCCGCGGCGGCCCCGGGGGCCCCCGCGAAGCCGAACCTGCTCTTCATCCTCGCCGACGACCTCGGCTGGCGCGACCTGACATGCTACGGGAGCCGCTGGAACGAGACCCCGAACATCGACCGGCTCGTCGCGCGCGGGCTCCGGTTCTCGCAGTTCCACTCCGCCAGCCCGCTCTGCTCGCCGACGCGGGCGAGCATCCTGACGGGGCTCGCGCCGGCGCGGATCGGCATCACCGTGCCCGTCTGCCACCTGCCGCAGGAGGTGCTCGAGTCCACCGTCGGCACGAACGCAGGACCGAACCAGCGGTCGCTGCCGGTGGCGAGCGCGACGCGGCTGAAGCGCGAGTACGTCACGCTCGCCGAGTCGTTCAAGGCCGCCGGCTACGCGACCGCGCACTTCGGCAAGTGGCACCTCGGCCCCGACCCGTACAGCCCGCTGCAGCAGGGATTCGACGTCGACCTGCCCCACACGCCCGCGCCGGGGCCGGTCGGGAGCTACATCGCGCCGTGGAAGGTCTGGCCGGGGGAGGGGACGCCCGGGGATCACATCGAGGACCGCATGGCGCAGGAGGCCGTGAAGTTCATCCGGGCGCACAAGGGCGGGCCGTTCTTCGTCAACTACTGGGCCTTCTCGGTCCACGCGCCGTACAACGGCAAGACGAACCTGATCGAGCGCTACCGCGCGCGCACACCGCCCGCCGGCGAACTGCAGGGCTGTCCCGAGTACGCCGCGATGGTCCACAGCCTCGACGACGCGATCGGCGTGCTCGTGAAGGCGCTCGATGAAGAGGGCCTCTGGGAGAACACGATCGTCGTCTTCACGTCCGACAACGGCGGCAACATGTACGACGTCGTCGGCGGCCGCCCGCCGACGAGCAACGACCCGCTTCGGTCGGGCAAGGCGAGCTACTACGAGGGCGGCACCCGCGTGCCCTGCGCGATCCACTGGCCCGGGCTGACGAAGCCGGGCGCGGCGACCGACTCGCCTGCGATGTCGACCGACTTCTTCCCGACGTTCTGCGACCTTCTCGGCATCGCCCCGCCGCCGGTCCCGTTCGACGGACGGAGCCTCGCGCCGCTGCTGCGCGGGCAGCCGTTCGACCGCGGCCCGCTCTTCTGCCACTTCCCGCACCCGATGGGCAAGATCGGCAAGTTCGGCGCCTCGTGGGTGCGCGAGGGCGACTGGAAGCTGATCCGGCTCTACCAGGGCAACGACGACCTGACCGACCGCCACGAGCTCTACAATCTGCGCGAGGACATCGGCGAGACGCGCGATCGTTCGGCGGACGAACCGGGGCGGGTGAAGGGTCTGACCGCGAAGCTGGATGCGTTTCTGGCGGACACGCGCGCCGTGCTGCCCCGTCCGAACCCGGCCTATGATCCGGCGCTCAACGTCCAGATCGCCGGCTGGCGGCCGATCCACGACGCGGGCCTGAGCGCCGGCGCGGGCCATGCGGTGATCCTCAGCCGCGGCGGCGATCCGCAGATCGCCACGGTCTTCGATCCGCCGGTCGCCGGACCGCTGAAGGTCGCGGTTCGCATGAAGTCGTCCAGCCGCGGCGAGGGGGCGGTCTACTGGACGCACGGCTCGCAGGGCTACGCGAAGCAGCGCGGGACATTCTTCAAGCCCGTCCACGACGGGCAGTGGCACGACGTCACGCTCGACCTGCCGGCGCAGGGCAAGGTCTCGGGCCTGCGCCTTGACCCCTCGTCCGGCCCCGGCGAGATCCTCGTCGAACGCATCCGCCTTCTCTCGGCGGACGGCGCCGAACTCAAAGCCTGGTCCTTCGCCGCACCCTGACCGGCCCGCCGGGGGATCCGGCGCGCCCGGCTCCCGATCGGCGACGGCTCAGCACAGGTCGTCGTGGTGCGCGAAGAAGCGGTCGAGCACGACCTTGTTCGCCGGCGCGAGGCGGTCGGACATCCTCCGCATCTCGTCCTCCGACATCGGGCTGTGCGTGCGGGCCCACGCGGCATTCTGCCGGAGCATGTCCGGGGTGTTCATGCCCACGACCGCGGTCGCGACCGGAAGGCTCCACGTGTAACGAAGCAGTTGCTCCGGGCCGTCCTTATGCGGGGGCGCGCCGATCAGCCGCGCCTGGGCGCACACCTTCATCGCGAGGATGCCCATGTTCTTCCGCCGGGCGACGGGCAGCACGACCGTCTCGAAGCAGCCGGCCCGGTCGCCCGGGTTCGGCGGCTTGAAGCCCGCCAGGCTCTCGCCCGACAGCGCGGCGTTGAGCGGCATCTGCACGCAGTCGAAGTCGTTGCGCTCGATGGCGAGCTTCAAGGGCTGCGGATCGGCGTGGGCCGTGATGCCGATCCACCGGGCCGCCTTCTGCTCCCGGAGCCTGTAGAGCGCCTCCAGAACGCCGCCCCTGGCCTCGATTGCGGCGAGGTCGGCCCCGTCGTCCACGCGGTGGATGTGCAGCAGGTCGACGTGGTCGGTCTGCAGCCTCTTGAGACTCTCCTCGAACTGCCGCAGTGCGCCGTCGCAGTCGCGCGCCTTGAGCTTGGTCGCAAGGAAGACCTCCTTGCGGCGCGTCTTCATCACGCTCCCGTAGATGGTCTCGCTACGGCCGTTGCCGTAGCTGTTGGCCGTGTCGAGATAGGTCACGCCGAGGTCGATCGCCAGGTTCAGCGCGGCCGCGCCGGTCTCCTCGTCGTACGGGGTGAAGAACCGCGTGCCGCCGCCCATGGCGAGGATCGGGACATGCACGCCTGTCCGCCCCAGCGGGCGCTTCGGCATCGGGATCGCCTCCGCCCGGCCCGGGAGAACGGCGGATGCGCCCGCCGCCGCCACGGACCATGCGAGGACTTCGCGGCGGGTGAGGTTCGGATTCATGGACGGCTCCTGGTTCGATGGTTCACGGGCCACGCCGTTCAGTCGATCGGGCAACCGCAGGCGAGCAGCAGGCACTTCTGGACCCGCCGTTCGTGCTCCAGCGGATACGGGTTCGGAATCTCGCCGCGGATGACGCGGGCCAGTTCAAGGAGCTGGTCGTCGTACCGGCCGGACATCGCGGGGAAGTCGACCGTCTGCCGCCCCTTGCGGTGCGGAGGGCGGTCCTCCCGGAGCGTGAGGGTCAGCACCGTCGGGTCCTCCAGCGGCCGGATTTCGATCGTCCCCCGGTCGCCGCATACCGCCAGGTGGCGCCGCTTCTCGCCCTCGACCTCGAGGGCGGCGGCGCGGACCGTCGCGATCGTCCGCGGGTACTCCATCACCGCCACGCCGTGGTCGACGGTCTTCGATCCGGGACGCGACCGGCTCATGAACGGCGTGATCCGCTCCGGCTCGCCGAGCATCGATACGACGAGGTCGATCAGGTGGCAGCCGAAGATGTGGAAGTTCCCGCCGCGGAAGCCGGCAAGCCACTCGTGGTAGGCCGGCGGCTGGTAACGGCTCATCTCCGCGTGGACCGAGAAGACCTGCCCGAGCAGGCCCTCGCGCACGGCGCGGATGCAGAACTGCATCGCCGGGTTGGCGCGGAACATGTAGCCGAGCTGCACCGCGAGCCGGCGCTTCCCCGCCTCGTCCAGCATCGCGCCGAACCGGGCGAGCGACTCGTCCCCCGGCTTGTCCATGTGGATGTGCATGCCGGCGCGGAGGCATCGCATCGCCGTGGCGGTCAGGTCCGGAACGTCGGTCTCCACCGCCACGGCCCGGAGGCCCGGGACGTCGAACAACTGCTCCTCCGTCATCCACGGCAGGTCGCGGTAGGCGGGATCGCTGCCCCGCTTTGCCCGCCACGCGGGATCCGGCTCGACGATGCCGACCACCTCGTAGGCGTCCGCCAGCTTCCGGAACGCGGCCATCTTGGCGGCCGCATGGTTGTGTCCGATGCCGATCTGCCCGACCTTGATCCGTTCCCCGGACGTCGCGGCGGCCATCCCGCCCGGCGCAATCCAGGGGACGGATGCAGCGGCCGCCCCGAGGGTGGACTTGAGGAAATGCCGGCGCCCCGATCCGATCACGATCTCCCGGGTCATCGCGTTCATGGCCTGGGAGCGTATCAGAAGCGTGGCCGGAATGGCCGGACCCGTTCGTGGTTTCTTCACCGGCCGGGCCGGACCCTCAGAATCGGATCTCCGCCCTCGCGCCGGCCTTCGTCAGCGTGGCGGCGACGATTTTCGTCACACCGCCGGCGGTGGCGGTGACCTCGTAGTCGCCGAGGAAGCCGCGGACGCGCGCCTCGCCGCCGGGACCGGTCTCGCACGATGTCTCGGTGTGCCAGCGGCGGGTCACGAGGTCCAGCCAGGCCTGTCCGGCGGGCTTCACCGACCAGTCGCTGCGGTAGTAGGCCGCGTTCGGCCGCCAGTGCGACTTCTCCCAGAACCCCCACGTCAGGATCGAGACGACGGACGGGTGGCTGAAGGCGGTTGTCAGGAAATCGCGGGTGAAGTCGGCCTGGAGCGCTTCGTCTTCGGTATCGATGTCGTGCTCGGTGATGGCGATGTCGAGACCCAGCGCGGCGAAGCGGTCGAGGATCGCCAGCATCCGCTCGGGCGGGGTGGGCGTGCCGCCGAAGTGCGACTGCATGCCGAGCCCGGTGATCGGGGCGCCGCCGTCCTTCAGGAAGCGCAGCGTCCGCTCGAAGTGGTCCTGGTGGCGCGTGTCGAGGCCGCCGGCCGAGAGGATGGCATAATCGTTGAGGTAGAGGCTGACCTCCGGGTCGTGGCGGCGAGCAAGCTTGAACCACTCGATCATCTCGGCGTTGCCGAGCACGTCCATGACGTCGTGGTTGCTGTAGGGCTCGTTGATGACGTCCCAGTCGACCAGGCGGCCCCTCCAGGCGGCGACCTCGCTTGCGATGTGGCTGCGGATGCGCTCGCGCAGGGCGTCCGGCTTGTCCTTCAACGCGGACAGGTCGCGGGGCGTGTTCCGCCAGGAGGGCCAGACGAGGCAGTGGCCGCGGATCTCGATGTCTCGCGCCCGGAGCCAGTCGGCCGCCTGGAGGATCCGCGCGTGGTTGGCGGGGTTGTCCCAACTCGGCCACTTCAAGTCGTTCTCGAAGACCACGCGCGTGAAGTGCTTCCCGACGATGGCGCGGTACCGCTCGCCGTCGGCGTCGTCGCGCAGGAGGTTTCTCGCCGTCACGGCGGAACCCCATCCGAAGGCGTGGCGCTTGAGGACGACGGAGACCCGCGCGCCGGGAAGGGGCCGGCCGGCGGCGTCGAGAACGGCCACGGTGAGGTCCGCCTTGCGGTGCTTCTCGATCCGCGCCTCGGCGGCGGCGCGCCAGGGTGCGTCGGGGGCCTGGCCGGGGTAGGCGATGCGCGTGCGCGGCAGGCGGTTCATGTCGTGGCCGCGCCCGAAGGCGAAGACCTCGAAGTCGGCGATCTCGACCGTCTGCGCGAGGAGTCCGAGGTGGAAGCCGGCGCTGGCCTTGCCCGGTTCGTAGGCTTCGAGCGACCGGAACGGGAAGAAGTACTCCTTCCAGTCACGGCCGAGGTCGACGTCGCGGCTCAGCGACTTGCCGTGGGGCGGCCCCGCCTTCTCGAAGATCGCGCAGACGCGGCCCTCCCCGGTCTCGTTCCGTGCGGCGACCGTGCGGGCGTGGAAGCGCGCCCAGAGCACTTCGTCCTTCTCGATCCTGCGGGTGGTCCGGAATTGGAACTGGAGGTCCCACGGGTGCGCGGGGCGCTCGGGCACCGCGCATCGCAGGGCCTCCGTGAACGGCCGGCCCTCGACCCGGACGCGCGTCAGGGTGCCGCGGGGCGATGTGGAGACCTCGCGCAGGGTGCCGATCGCGCCGGCCGGAATAACCCGTTCGGCGCCCTCCGGCGGAGGCGTGGCGGAGAGGGTCGAAGGGATCCAGCCGAGGAGCAGGCAGGCGAGACGGGCAAGGGTCTTCATGGGTGGCGATGGGACCACAACGGAGCCCGCGCCGTCAACGGATGCGACACGACCTCGATGGCCGCGCGGAGCCGGAAGGGATACCCGCCTGGACCTGAAACTCGGACTTCCGCTCCGCGCTCTCCGCCCTTCGCTTCCCGCTTGGCCTCCGGGGGGCGTGCGGGCTTGTGTTTCCGGGGCGGGGTCAGGATAACGCTCACCTTGACCGTTTGCGAGCCCGCTGCGGGTGAGCAATACGGTCCGAGGTGTTGTTCGGCCATGATTCTGCCCGCATGGTTCTCCGCTCAGCCTTGATCCCCCACGCGAGATAGAGTTTGGCAAGGCTCTGATACGGCACATCGCGCTTGTTGGCCAGGACCTTCAGATCGTCCAGCATGTCGGAAGGCAAGCGGATGGAGATGGATTTCAGCGTCGGACGGAGATTGGGAAACGATGCCCGTTTGGCCGCAGAGACATTGAAGTAGTCCAAAGGAGAGTGGTTTGCCCAGAACTCTCGCTCTTCATCCTCGGTTCGGAATGCCGGCTTAGTCTTCAGTTGCGTGCTCATAGAACTCTCTTTCCTTTCGATTCACATCTCGGGCCGAAATGACACGCAGCAGGTTGGCACGTTGCGTGTACACAACAACCAACGTCCTGCCCCCATCCGTCTGCCCGAAGGCTGCGAACCGGTCCTCTGCCACCGAGTGCTTTGGATCGTCCAGAATCACCAGCGGCTCATTGAAGAAGACCTGTTCGCACTCTGAAGCATGAACCCCATGCTTCAGGTTCTTCTCCCTGTTACCGGCATCCCACTGAAACCCATCGAATCTCGGGTATTCACCTGTCATGGCCATACGGTATATCTATGCGATATACTTGTCAACCCTTTCTCGATCATCTTCTGCTGGCCGAACGTATATTCTACGACCAGTCGCTTTTCGCGGGTCCGGACCTCGCCGGCCTGGTTTCTTGATCCTCCATTGGTTCACCTTGCAAACGATGCTGCGCTTGCCGGCGGACGGGTTCAAGCGGTTTCGCGATCAAAGTTCAGGCGTGTGTGCCAAGGGGTTACGTGACCGGCTTGAAGTGAAAGCGACTCGCGCATCATGGCGGACAGAGGCGGCGGCGAGTCTCGGCGTGACGCAAAAGCCCTCCATTACCAGGATATGCGACGCGTCGCATTTCCCGGAGTTGCCCGGGCGGGGCAGGGGTGCTCAGGACCCGTTTCGGGCCTGTTTCGGCTTGCCCGGTGGCGTAAAAGCCCGGTAATACTTGGATATGCGCCGCGTCGCATATCCAGACGCTGACCAACAAGGCGGAGAGCCCGCTGGACCGGATGGGAGAGGAATGATGGTGGGTGCGACGCGGCGGGAGTTCGTGCGCGACGCGGCGGCGTGGGCGCTCGTCGCGGCGGCGGCGGGCGGGCTGGGCGTGCGGCGCTGGATGCGGTCGCGACGGACCGGCGTGTTCCCGGAGCGCGCGGTGACGATGATCTGTCCCTACGCGCCGGGCGGGGGGACGGACCTGCTGCTGCGGCACGTCGCGCACGCGGCCGAGCCGCTGCTGGGGAAGCCAGTGGTGGTGAACAACCTCACGGGCGGCGGTGGGGCGGTCGGCTTCTCGGCGGCGCGGATGGCGCGGCCGGACGGCCACACCGGCGTGATGCTGACCTTCGAGGTGGTCTCGCTGCCGTTGCGCGGCCTGGCGCCGTTCGACCACGAGGCCTTCGACGCGCTGCTGCAGCTCAACGGCGATCCGGCCGCGCTGGCGGTGCGGGCCGATCATCCGGCGCGCACCGCGGCCGAATGGGTCGCGGCGTGCCGCGCCGGCCCGCCGCCGGGCATCGGGAACTCCGGCCCGGGCGCGGTCTGGCACCTGGCGGCGGCGCTGCTCGCGCACCGGGCGGGGGTGGAGGTGCGGCACGTGCCGTACAACGGGTCGACGCCGGCGCTGACGGCGCTGCTCGGCGGGCACGTCGACGCGGCGGTCGCGAGTCCCCCGGAACTGATGACCCACGTGAAGGCCGGCAGCCTGCGCATGCTGGCGGTGATGAGCGAGGCGCGCGCGGCGGGATTCCCGGAGACGCCGACCTTCCGCGAGGGCGGTCTGGACCTGCTCTTCGGGACGTGGCGCGGACTGGCGCTTCCGGCGGGCGTGCCGGCCGGCGCGCGGGCGGTGCTCCTCGCGGCGTTCGAGCGCGCGGCGCGGTCGGAGGCGGTCGCGGAGTTCGCCGGCCGGACGGGGCTCAACCTCGCGATCCGGCCGGGCGCGGAGTTCCGCGAGATGATGCGTCGGCAGACGGTGGAGGTGGGGGCGATCATGCGGACGCTGGGGATGATCCCATGACGGCGCGCGGCGCGGTGCGACTGCTCCCGCAGGCGGCGCTTCTCGCCGTGGCGGCCGCGATGGCGGCGATGGCGTGGAGGTTCCCGCGCGATACCGGGGAATACGCGGGGGCGGGCGCGTTCCCGCTGGCGTTGTGCGCGGCGCTGGCGGTCCTGGCAGCGGTGCGGGCGGCGCAGAAGGCGGCGGGGCGGGCGGTGGGGACGCCGGCCGCGGCCGGGGCGGAGCCCGGCCCTCGCGGTGCGGTGGATCGGATGGATCCCGCGCCCGGGGCGTGGCGGCTGCCGGTGCTGTGCGTCCTGTACATGGCGGCGCTGCCGTGGCTCGGGTTCATGTCGTCCACGGCCCTCTTCACGGCGGCGATGCTGGGGGCGATGGGCTATCGAAGGGCGGGGCGGGCGCTGGCGTTCGGACTGGCGCTGGCGATCGTGCTGCACTGGGTCTTCGCGGTGTGGATGCAGGTCCCGCTGCCGGAGGGATGGCTCGGATGATCGAGGTGCTGCGCGAGTCGGCGGGATTGGTGGCGTCGCTCGACGTCGGCCTCTGCCTGCTGCTCGGCACGCTGGTCGGGATGCTCGTCGGGGCGATCCCGGGGCTGACGGCAACGATGGGCGTGGCGCTGCTGACGCCGCTGACGTTCGACCTCGAGATCATGCCGGCGCTGGCGCTGCTGGTGGGCGTCTACTGCGGGGCGATCTACGGCGGTTCGATCACGGCGATCCTGTTCCGGACGCCCGGGACGCCGGCTTCGGCGGCGACGCTGTTCGACGGCCACCCGATGATGCGGCGCGGCGAGGCGGGGCGGGCGCTGTCCATCGCGGCGTGGTCGGCGGCCGCGGGCGGGATCGTCGGCACGCTGCTGCTGGTCTTCCTGACGCCGCAGATCTCGCGGTTCGCGCTGAGCTTCGGTCCGGCGGAGTTTTTCGCGATGGCGGTGTTCGGCCTGTCGACGATCGTGGCGCTCTCGGGCGAGTCGCTGCTCAAGGGGGCGGTCGCGGCGGTCGGCGGGCTGCTGCTGGCGACGGTCGGGATGGACCCGGTCAGCGGCTACCCGCGGTACATCCTCGGGCAGGCGTCGCTGATGGAGGGCGTGCCGTTCATCCCGGCGCTGATCGGGCTCTTCGCGATCGCGGAGGTCTTCTGGGCGCGCGGCGGCGGGGCGGCGGGGGCGGCGGCGGCCCCGGCGCGGGCGCAGAGGAT
>CAYODK010000096.1:0-19279 GCA_964402695.1 uncultured Verrucomicrobiota bacterium | reverse complement strand
TCGACGTCGCCGGTCGTCGTGAGGATGCCCGGGCTGGAACCGGGGGCCACCTCGGCGCCGGAGGCGACGATGAGCCCGCCGTCGAACGTCCCCTCGCCCTTCAGCGTCTGGCCCGAGGCCAGGGTCATCGACCCGCCGTCGCGGTCCGTGACGTCGAACGTCGCGCCGGCGTCGATCTGGATCGTCGGGCTGCTGACGATCGAGGCCGACCCGGTCAGGGCCAGCACGCCGGCCATGACGCGCGTCGTCCCGCTGTAGGTGGCGGGCTGCGACAGCGTCAGGGTCGCCGGCCCGTCCTTGACGATGCTCAGCGCGGCGGCGGGAGAGTTCGTCGCGTACGTCCGGTAGACCGTGCCGTCACGGATCCCGCCGCTGAAGAGATGGTTCGTCGCCTGGACGATGGTCAGCGAGCCCGGGTTGAAGCCGCCGTTCTCAATCCAGGTGTTGGTGACGATCTGGTTCCCGTAGTAGCCGTCCCCCCCCTCCGAGGCGTCGGAGATCAGGGTGCCGATCGTCACGTGGCTCCCGTGGGCCTGGAGGGCGACGTCGTGGCGCAGGACCACGACGTTGTTGGATCCGATGGCCCACGTCGTCAGGCCCTCGTCGAGACCGAAGCGGACGACGTGCTGCTTGTCCAGATCCGGCCCGGTGGACGAACTGTCGGTGCCCGCGCGGTTACCCGCCTCCAATTCGCCGGTCCACCCGGTGTTGGTGCCGGCAAACGTGACGATCCACCGGTTGTTCATCTCCGCCGGGGTTTGGGCGCCCAGGTCCATGGTCGACCCGCCGCCCTGGCTGGCGTAGGTCCGGATGCGCTTGTCGCCCCCGGTGATCCCGCCGAGGAAGCTCAGGTAGAAATCGTCCTCCAGCGAGTCGCCGTTGTAGAACCCGCGGGTGTTGGCGTTCTGCTCGGTGAAGTACAGGAGCAGCTCTCGCTTGGTCCCGTAGATGCCCAGGGTCGACATGTCGACGGACCCGAAGAAGTTGACCTCGTCGTCGTGGTCCGCCACGTAACTGCATCCGATCCGGGGGTTCTGGTTGCCCTGGAGGATCACGTTCTGGGGGATGTCGATCCGCGTGGGCGCACCGTCGTTGTCCGGGCGGAACGATAGGAAGGGATCGCCCCGGCTGGTGGCCGCGTCGGCGACACCGAGCTCGATGCCGCTCGCGTTGGGGAATCCCCAGCCCTGCGGCGTGCTGAAGGCCAGCGTCCCGCTTTCCACCACGACGCGGCCCGTGAACTCGGGGTTGTTGTTGTAGACGATCTTCGACCCGCCCGCGGAGATCAGCGCCCCGCCGCCCAGGATGTAGCCGCTGTCCGGGTTGAAGTAGACCTCGTCGGAACGGTTCGAAAAGACCGTGTCGCCGCGGATGTCGATGAGCCCGTTGAGCCTCATGCCCTGGTAGTTCGGCCCGGGATCCTCCCACCGGAGCGTCGCGCCCTGTTCGAGGACCAGCCATTCGCGGAAGTCCGGCATCGTGTTCGTCCAGTTCATGTTGCCGACGTCGGCCGGGAAGCGGTTCGTGTAGGCGAACGCCAGCGTCGCGCCGCCGCGGACGACGGTGCCGTCGTAGAAGGACTTGGATGAGCCCAGCACGCCGTTGCTGAAGGTGCCCGTGTGCCAGCGCTGGATCTCCAGCGTGCCCCCGCGGATGTCGGTCAGCCCCTCGTAGGTTCCACTGAAGTTGGTGATCGTCATGTCGCCCCTCGTCCCGAGAACCAGGGTGCCCGAGCCTTCCTTGATGAGATCGCCGTGGCCGCTGTTGAGAAGGACCGCCCCGTAGAAATTGGTCTCGGAAACGATCGGCCCGCTTGCCGTGACGGTCTGACCCGCCGCGACGCGGAGGATGCCGCCGTCGCCGCCGAGCGTGATCTTGCGGTAGCCGAGATCGAGGGACGAGGCCATCTCCAGGGCCCCGCCGCGCAGTTCGAGGCTGTTGGTGGTGTTGCCCAGCCGGGCGGCGCTGTCGATCGCGAGCGTCCCGCCGTTGAGATAGACGATGCCGTCGAACGTGTTGTTGCCGCTGAGGGTGGTCCGCCCCGGGCCCGAGTGCGTCAGCGCGACGGATCCGACGATGTCCGCGCCGATTCCGAAGCCGATGGTCGTGTTGTAGTTGTGGAGGATCAACTCGCCGCCCGACGCGGTCAGCGAACCGAGGTCGATCGAACTCATCCCGCCCAGCCCGTCGGATGCGTTCTCCGTGATCAGGATGCCGCCCTCAGTCACGTCGATCTGGTTGCCACCGAGACCCATCCACGCGCCGTCGTTGAAGCGGAGCGAGGCGGTCTGCGCATTGGCGCCGAACCCGGGGTTCACCACCACGTCGGAGTGCAGCCCGGGGGCGTACGTCCCGGCCGCGTAGGCCGTGAAGCCCACCACGTTCGTTCCCGCATCCGTCGCGGCCCAGGTTCCACCGGCCATCCCGTTCGAGCTGTAGACCGCCCAGGACCCCAGCCGCGAGGAGGCGGGCGCCTGGATGCGCATCGCGGTGTTGCCGCCAGCCGTCAGGTCGCGCTCGAAGTTCACGGTGCCGCCCTGCCAGCGGGTCACGGTCGCCCCGGTCCCGGTCGCAAGGTAGAGCGTGTTCGTCCCCGTCGCCCCGCCGGTCCGCGTGCGGATCGTCGAGTCGCCGGCGCGTACGAGCATGTTGCTCGCGTAGTTCTCGGTCGTATGGCCCGACGCGGACCCCCAGTGCGTCAGGTCGCCGCCGGCGAGGACCAGCGTGCTGCCGCTCCCGCGGGACCGGATGAGCCCGGCGTCGAACCCCATGCCGGAGCGGCGGTCGAGCACCAGTTCGCCGCCCATCAGGAGGTTGGTCCGCACATCGTTGGCCTCGTCGTAGCTGAGGTTCGACGGCCCCTGCAGGTAGACCACACCGTTGCCGATCTTAGCCAGCGAGGCGTTCTGATTGCCGACCAGCGACATCTGCACGTCGACGCGGCCGACGCTGGCCGTACCGGCCGCCCCGTCCCAGCCGTTGTGCGCGTAGAGCCGGAAGTCGCGGTTGAGCGTGATGCGGTTGTCCGCGCCGTCCGGCGTGCCATCGTCGTACGCGTTGCCGACCGTCACGGTCACGTTCGTCGGCCCGAAATGCTCGAGGCCGAGCACCAGGGTGTTGTTCTGGCGGCCCGAGTTCGACGCGCTCCACCGCTCCGCGTTGAACCGCTGGCCGTCCTTCGTCAGCAGGAATACCGCGTGCCCGTTCGCATCGAGGCCCGATCCGCCGAGCTCGAAGCCGGTCTGGCCGCTGTACTGCGGGTTGCTGTTGGTGAGGACCTGGTCGGCGAAGAAGTCGCCCCGGCCCGCCGACGGGTCGCCGAGGTAGCGGATCACGCCCTGCATCGCGTAGAACCGGCCGACCGCGCGCCAAGGGTTGAGGATGTTGACGTTGTGTTCGTCGCCCTGGCCCGCGTTGCCGTCGACCCAGAACCGGAGGACGAAGTTCTCGTCGTTGATGCGGTTGGTGATGTCGCCGTAGTTGACCCGGGGGTTGCCGTGCAGGGAGGCGTCGTAGGTGACGGCCTCGCCGTTGACCAGGTAGTCGCCGACATTCCCGTAGATGTTCATGACGCCGGCGCCACCGCCCGTCGTCCACTGCGGGGCGTCGATGGGCGCCAGGTCGGCCGTGGGAAGATGGCTGGCGTCCATGCCGATGTCGCCCAGCAGCGTCATCACGCCGTTCACGTTGTTGGCGGCGATGGTCGGGGTGAACGCGGAATACCCGGTTTCGTCGACCATCTGGAAGAGAATGTCGCCGCCCCAGATGCCGTGCCGGTTCTCGGTCAGGAGGACGCTCTGGGAGTTGTCCAGGTCCTTGACGACCATGTCCACGCCCCGGATGTCCGCCCCGGAGTTCAGGTACACGGCGCTGCGGCCGGTGCGAACCAACTGGGTCGCGGCGCCGAGCGCCTCGCGGTTGTACAGGTAGAGGTTGCCGCGCGCGACCGTGACCGTGCCGGTGATCCGGTTCGGGCCGTCGAGAACCACGCTGCTGTCGCCGGCCTTCGTCAGTCCGTTGCCCGCCTCGATCGTCGTCCGGAGGAACAGGCTCTGCGCACTCTCGTTCTGGATGATCGCCTCGCGGTTGCCGGCGGCGCCGTCGAGGTCGAGGATGCCGCGGGTGATCCAGGAGCTGATGGCGGTCCACCCGGCGCCATCGGCCGACCCGGTGTCGCGGCCCGCGAGCAGCATGCCGGACTCCGACGTCAGCCGCCCGCCCTCGGAGATCAGCAGCACCGACCCGGCGTCGCTCTGCCCCCCGCCGACATAGTTGCTGGCGAGACCGAGCCGGATCGAGTTGAAGGTCACCGCCCCCTGGACCGTCTTCGTGATGAGGTCCCGCGCGCCCGTGTTCAGGTTCGTGACCATGAAGTTGATGTTCACGTTCGCATCGGCCGGCGCGGAGGCTTGCGTGATGGTCAGGATGCCGTTGGTGCGGCCGCCGAGGTTCGCCATCTCGGTCAGCGGGTCGAGCGTGCGGAGGCGGGTCCCGTCGAGCGTCATGAACTCGTCCGCCCGGTGCGTCGCCATGTCGTTCAGGTTGGCGTTGTGCTTCTCCAGCGCGTCGCCGGCGAAGATGCCCGCCACGACGCTGCGGTTGAGCGTTCCCGCCGCGCCGCCCGATCCGATCTGTGCCAGGGTCGAGGCGTCGGCGATGTTGACGGTCATGCCGTTGACGTTCGTCGCGAAGATGCCCTGCGCGGTGTCGACCGCGACGAACGAGATGACGCTGCCCGGCGACCGGGCCAGGCCGGCGAGGTTCAGCGTCATCGGCTGCGGCGTCGCCGCGCGGTCGAGCCGGAAGGTGAGGTAGCCCGAACGGTTGGTCACGTAGCCCAGGGTCTCGCTCGTGGGCGCGGACGCGTTGCCGTCGAACTTGATCGCGTTCCAGCTGCGGGACTCGATCCACGCGTTGTCGTTCACGCGGTCGGCGATGTTGACCGCGGTGTTGTCGAGGTAGAGGTCGCCGTTGCGGTCGAGCACGATCCCGGAGACGTCCGTCAGGAGCCCGCCCTCGCGAAGGGCGATCCCCCCGTAGTACCCGCCCGGCGCGGCGTAGTGCCCGCGGAAGATGTTGAGGCGGCCGGCGAAGTCGTTCGTGCCGGTCAGTGTCATCTCGCCGTAGCCCAGCTTGGTGAATCCGCCCGTTCCGGTGATGGGCCCCGAGAAGACCGTGCGCTTGATGCTGGACGTCAGGGTCCCCGCATCCTGGGCCTCGACCCAGATCCAGTTGTCCGTCGCCGCCCCGTTGAGCGTGACGGAACCGGTGAACATCCCCGGCTGGTAGTTCCCGTTCTGCTGGGCGGCGGTGGCCAGCTGGCGGGAGAAGGTGCGGAAGATGCCGCGGTTCATGACCAGGTTGAACGTGTTCGTCATCTGCACGGCGGAGTTCGTGTTGTTCGCGCCGAAGATCTCGAACATCGGATACTGACTCCGATCCTGGTAATCGCCCTCCTTGTAGTTCACGGTCGTCTGCAGCGGGTTCATCGCGCCCGTGTCGATCGCGCCGCCGGGGACGCCGAGGACGACGTTCGTGATCGTGGAGCGCATGGCGACGTTGATCTGGTTGTCGTAGTCGAGGCGGACGATGCCGTCCCGCACGACGAAGTTGTTCACGTTCGTCACGATGCGCCGGATGATCAGGTATCCGTCGTCCCCCTTGACAATGTCGTGCCCGCCGCCGTCGAGCGCGCGCGCGTTCGTCGCCCCGCCCTCGAGGTACAGGTTGTAGAAGTTGTCGATGTAGAGCCCGTCGGGGTCGGCGACCAGGAGGCGCGTGTTGATGTAGTTGCCGCCGTTGCCCATGTTCACCCCGAGATCGCCGGATCCGTGGGCGAGCAGCGCCATCTTCGAGTCGCCGGTGTCGAAGGTCAGCGTGCGGGTCGGGGACGCGACGTTCTCCACGAGGTAGGACAGGGTGCCGCGATCGGTGTCGCCGAAGATCAGGTAGCCGATCGTTGCGTCCATATCGAGCACGATGTTCGCCGTCGCCGTGAAGCCGGCGCCGACGTTCGTGTTGCCAGTCAGGAAGACCAACTCGCCGGCGGCGTTCGGCGCCCCGTTGGTCCAGTTGGCCACGGTCGACCAGTTGCCGCCGCCGGTCAGGGTCCACGCGTTGGTGCTGACCTGGGCCGGGGCCCCCGCCGGCAACCCGAGGAGCATGCCCGCGACGCCCGCGGCCACGCCCGGGAACCGGCCGGCCGCAAAACGAAACATCCCCCATCCGCTGCGCATCGCGCTCATGGCACACCCTCCGTCCAGAAAAAACTCCGACCCGATATGTTGATTCTGCCGCCTGATGCGTCGGGAAGCAATGGAAAGTATCCGAAATCTCCGGCGGTGGGCGGACGGCCGGGCTACCGGCCGGGCGACAGGGCGGCCCGCGCCGACCACGCAACCGCCGCCGCCGCGCCAGCCAGCCCGGCGAGGGCCAGCAGCGGAAGCGAGAAACTGCCGGTCCGGTCGAAGGCCCATCCCGCCAGCGGCGGCGCCATCGCCGAGAGGAAATGGCCCGTCGCCAGCCAGCCGTAGACCCGCGTGAAGGAGTCCGGTCCCCAGCGGCGGACCACCGCCGACGGGTGCACGACGAGCACGCCGCCATAGACGAAGCCCGCGGCGGCCGCGAAGAGCCGGAGCCCGCCCAGGCTCCCCGTCAGGAACGGCCCGGCGGCCAGCATCAGCGCCCACGCCGCCAGGTTCGCGACAATCGAGGCGGCCGGGCTCACCCGGTCCGCCACCGCGCCCCACAGGATCCGCCCGGCGGCGTTGCACAGGGCGAACAGCGGCACGAGGGAAACCGCCCCCGCCGCGGCGCGGCCGAGCTGGCGCAGGTTGCCGTTGACCGCGAGCCCCGCGGCGAGCCCGACGGAGAAGGTCAGGAAGAGGATCCAGAACGCCCGTCCCCCGAGCACCTCGCGGGCGGGGACGCGGGGAGGCACGAGCATCGTCTCGTCGGCGGAGGGCCGCCGCATCGCAAGGCCCGCCAGCGGAACCACCACCACAAAGACCAACCCCAACGTCCGCAGCACCTCGTGCGGCGTCCATCCCGGCCGCGCAAGGAGGGAGTCGGCCACCGCGCCCAGCAGCGCCGCCCCGCCGCCGAATCCCGCGACCGCGATCCCCGTCACCAGTCCCTTGTGCCGCGGGAACCAGGCCACCGCCGTCGCGACCGGCACCAGGTAGGCCAGGCCCGCCCCGACCCCGCCGAGGACCCCGATGCAGAGCGTCGTGAGCCGGAAGTCCGACGCCGTGAACCCCGCCGCGACCCAAGCCCCGCCGAACAGCAGCCCGCCGGCCACCGCCTTCGCACGCCGGGGCAGCCGGAACGGCACCGACGCGAGCACCGCCATCGTCAACGGGAAGACGTAGTAGAAGACCGCGTACGGCGCCTGCACCGCGGCCTGCCCCAGCCCGGTCGCCTCCCGCAGCGCGCCGACGTACGCCGCCCACGCGTAGGTCGCGCCGAGACAGACCTGCATCAGCACCGCGGCCGGAAGAACCAGCCAGCGGGCCGCGCGGTCGGAGGGGAAGGTGGAGAACACGGAGGCTTCCAGGTGTCAGGTTCCAGGTGTCAGGAGGAGGAGTCTCAAGTTCCAGGTTTCAAGTTTCAAGTTGTTGGGTGTTGGACGTTGGATGTTGGATGTTGGATGTTGAAACCTCCCGTCCCGCCGCGCGGATCGCGACGGCGGCGCCGGCGATCAGCAGCACCGACGCCACGTAGAACTCCCCGCGCGGCACCTCGCCGAAAAAAGCCCAGCCCATCGCCCCGGCGAAGATGAACTGCGTCAGGTTCGCCAGCGAGGCGCTCTGCGGGCGCAGGTGGCGCACGCTGTAGTTGAGCGCCCCGTGGCCGAGGATCGTCGGGATCAGGCCGAGGCCCAGGACCGGCAGGATCTCCCGCGACCAGTCGAGCCCGGGCGTCTGCGGCTGCAGAAGCGCGAAGGGCGCGCAGACCAGCGCCGCGACGCCATAGAGCGGCACGAGGTAGAGCCACACCGTCGGCGCCCGGCGGTTGACCCGGCCGAGGGCGAAGTACCAGGAGAAGAACACCATCGACAGCAGGCAGATCATGTCGCCGACGAAGGACTCCCACCGGATGCGGAAGTCCGACGCGACCAGCAGCCCGACGCCCGAGAGCCCCAGCGCCGTGCCCGCCAGTTCCCCCCGCGACACCCGCTCGCGCGAAAGAGCCCACGAGAAGAACGGCAGGATTGCGGGCGTCAGGTTGACCAGGAGCGACGCGTTCGCGATCGATGTCATCCGCACCGCGACGATCCACGTCATGAAGTGCAGCGCCAGCAGCACGCCGGGCCAGATCGACGCCCTCAGGTCGGCGAGGCCGAACCGCCCGCGGTTCGCCCGCAGGTCGCGCACGAAGAGCGGCAGCAGCGCCAGCGCCGCCACGACCAGCCGCGCCGCCGCCAGGCGCACCGGCTCGACGTGGCTCGCCTTGACCAGGTTCGCCGCCGTCGCGCAGGCGGCCACGCCGCCGAACAGGATGAGGTAGTGCCGGACCACAATCCGCCCAATGTACCAGCCCATCCCCTCCCCCGCCACGATCATTGGATGTTGGGCGTTGGCTGTTGGGTGTTGGATGTTGTGACCGCCCCCCTCCGGACGCACCCCTTGTCGGCCGGCCGGGTACCAGGTGTCAGGGAAGAAGGAGTTTCAAGTTCCAGGTTTCAAGTTTCAAGTTGGTGGAGACGGCATGCCCACTTCCGACCCGGCCGGGAGCCGAGGACAGCCCCGGACTTCCAAGCCTTGGAAACCGGCCCTGCGACGGCTTCCAACCCTTGGAAGGACCGGCGGCCTACCGGTACCGGTAGCGCGCCATGTGAGCCATTTCCAGTCCGACCAGGGCCGCGGCCAGGACGGCGAGCGGCAGGTGTTCGGGACGGGCCCGCGCCGGCGTGCCCGCACTCATGCCTGGATTCGACAGCCCCATCAAGACTTCCCATACCGGTTGGACGTCACGGGGCGGGCGCGCATGTGAAATCCTCGAACGAGACGGCCACGGCACGGCCGAAATTGCCCCAGCCGTTGAGTTGCACGTAGAGCTTCCATCGGCCGCCGATCGGCGGGATGTGCGTGAAACGATACGTGTTCCATCCCGCGGCCGTCTCCAGGACCTGGTCCACGGGGCCATACCAGGTCCGCGAGTCCTCGTGGTAGATGCCGTAGTTCACGATGGGGGCCGGGGCGCCGGGGGCGAAGCTGTCCCAGCGCATGCGGCAACTGATCTCATAGCGCACGCCCCGCCGCAGGTCGAGATGCTGCCACAGCTGGCCCGACTCGAAGTTCGACGTTCCCCGGGCCATCCCCAGGGTGACGCAGGGCTTCCCATCGGCGGTGCCGACACGGACCGCGATGTTCGTCCCCCCGCGGCCGGCAAACCGCCAGGGCGGGACGATCGTCCCATCGGGCTGGGCGCCGAAATCGGCATCCCCGACCAGGTTGCCCGAACGGGATTCGGCTTCCGCCGGCGCGTCCGCCGCGGCCAGCTCGAAGTCATCGACCAGCACCGTGGTCTCCACGGGCTTCTGGTTCGGCAGCAGGGAGACATAGACGAACGTGCGATGATCGGGATCGGTCTCGTGGAACCTGAACTCCAGCTTGTGCCAGCGGTTGTCGAACAGCCACACGTCGCGGCCGGCGAAGGCCCCCCGGTTGTCCCGATGACGCGCCCAGAACGAAACAATCGCCGATCGATGATCCGGCGTCGCGTGCGCGCCGGCCGGCGGCTCGTTCGGGCCGCCGGGCCATCGGACCCAGAGGGAGGCCACATACTGCTTGCCGGCCGCGAGCTGCAGACTCTGGCCCACGGTGACAAACTCGAACCCCACCGTGTCCTTCGGAATCGAGAGCGCAAGGCACTTCCTTCCCGACCTGGCCCCCGCCCCGTCCTCCACGCAGGCCACGACAAGCCGGTCGCGAATCACCTCGCGACCGATGCACCGGACCTCCCACGCGGCCCCCGCGCCCACGTTCGTCTGCGTCCCCGGAGGACACGCCTCGAAACCCGGATCCCGCATCAGCTGGCCCGGCTGACCGTTGTGCGGCCCCTCGCCGCCCCCAGGAGGATCGCCGCCCCGCAACGCCGCGGGCGTAGCCACCAGGATGGCGGCGAGAAGGCACGCCGGGGAGGCGGATCCTGATCTCCTGTCACAGCTCACGGTGCCCCACCCTTCCGATGGCCCGCTCCTGCCGCGAGGCACGGGCATATTCCCGACGTCGGGCACCGCCGCCCAACCTGATCTCAATCGTGCTCTTGATTGTAATCCCCCGGCCGCGGCCCGACCTGCGCCGACCAGCCTGCGGCAACCCTGACCCCGCTGCGCGTGCGGGTCAAACGCAAACGCCAGCCGCGGGACCCCGGGGCGCATTGACACCGCGGGGGCGGGCGGACTACAAGCGCGGCCATGCGTCGCCGGGCGGAAGCCGCCTGCGCGCGACGCCGGAAAGGACGCCGAGTGACATGAACCGCGCCGTCGCCTGCCTCGCCCTGTGCCTATCTGCCGCCGTCCCCGCCGCCCGCGCCGATGTGCGCCTTCCGCACGTCTTCGGATCGCACATGGTCCTCCAGCGCGACGTGAAGATCCCGGTGTGGGGCTGGGCGGCGCCGGGCGAGCCGGTGAAGGTGAGCCTCGGCGACGGGCCGGCCGTCCCGGCCCTCGCCAACGCCGCGGGCGAGTGGCGCGTGACCCTCCCCCCGACGCCGGCGGGCGGCCCGCACAAGCTGACGGTCGCCGGCCGCACGACGATTGTCCTCGAAGACGTGCTCGTCGGCGAGGTGTGGCTCTGCTCCGGCCAATCGAACATGGAATGGACCCTCGCCGGCGCCGACCGCGCGCAGGAGGAGATCGCCGCGGCCGACTGGCCGCAGATCCGCCACCTCGGCATCCCGAAGGTGACCTCCGCCGTGCCGGAGAAGGACGTCAACGCCGAGTGGCGCGTCTGCTCCCCCGCGACCGCCGCGGGCTTCACCGCGGTCGGCTACTTCTTCGGCCGCGAGCTGCACAAGACCCTCAAGGTCCCGGTCGGCCTGATCAACTCGTCCTGGGGCGGCACGCGGATCGAGCCGTGGACGCCCCCGGCGGGCTTCGGGGCCGCCGACACCCTCGCGGACATCCGCACGCGCGTCGCGCTGGCCGATCCGCGGACCGATGCGCACAAGGCGCGGCTGCGCGACTACCTTGCCACCAACGCCGCATGGACCGCGCAGGCGCAGGCGGCGCTCGCGTCCGGCGCCGTCCTCGAACCCCTGCCGCCCTACCCGCCCGAGCTCGTGCCCCTGCGCGGCCACCAGGACCCATGCGCGCTCTACAACGCGATGATCCATCCGCTCGTGCCCTACGCGATCCGCGGCGCCATCTGGTACCAGGGCGAATCGAACCACGGCGAGGGGAAACTCTACACCGACAAGACCCGCGCGCTCGTCGAGGGCTGGCGCGGCGTGTGGAACCAGGGTCCGCTTCCCTTCTACTACGTGCAGATCGCGCCGTTCCAGTACGGCGAGGAGGACCCGTTCATCCTGCCCGTCTTCTGGGAGGCCCAGGCGGCCGCGCAGGCGATCCCGGACACCGGCATGGCCGTGATCCACGATGTCGGCAACATCAAGGACATCCACCCGCGCAACAAGCAGGAGGTCGGCCGGCGCCTCGCCTTGCTCGCGCTGGCGAAGACCTACGGCGCGAAGGACACGGTCTTCTCGGGCCCCGTCTTCAAGTCACTGTCCCCCGAGGGCGCAAAGCTGCGCGTCACGTTCGACCACACCCACGGCGGGCTCGTCACGCGCGACGGCAAGCCGCCGTCGCACTTCGAGATCATCGGCGAGGGCACCGACTTCGTCCCCGCCGGGGCGGCGATCGACGGCGACAGCGTCGTCCTCTCCTCCCCCGCCTGCACGAACCCCGTCGCCGTGCGCTTCGGCTGGCACAAGACCGCCGAGCCCAACCTTGCCAACGGCGCCGGCCTGCCGGCCGTGCAGTTCCGCGCCGGCGAGGTGCCCACGCTCGACTGGCTCGCGATCAAGGTCGCCGAGTCGAAGGACTACCGCCTCGTCTACGCCCTCGACCTGGCGAAGCTCGGCGGGAAGCTTGCGTACGACGAGGACCACGCGGCGGAGATCGGCGGGGCGTTCGACCGCGTCGCCTATTTCGTCGAGTTGCAGAAGGCCGGCGGGGTGCTGCAGTACGCCTACGCGTCGATGGATGCGTTCACGACCGACATCCGCAAGACGGGCATCCCCACCGCCGCGTCCGGCGCGGTCTTCCAAATCCCGGTCACGAACCTGACGGTTCTCTCCAACGTGCCGGGGCTGAGGGCCGGCGAGGCGATGGCCGGCGGCAACCTCGAGTTCTGGCCGCACAACTACGGCACGCAGAACGGCGCGTCCGTTCCCGGCGCCTCGGGCGACGTCTACGACTGGGGCGATGCGACCTTCGACCCCGTCGACGGCTACGGCTCGATGCAGGTCCACAACGGCGCCGCGAAGCAGACCGTGTTCGCGATCAACAACTGGAAGGCCGCCGCGGGGGCCGACATCGGCATCGGGAACAGCACGGGGAAGACGCTCGACTGGACCTTTACCGGCAACGCCAGCACCTACACGGTGAAGCGGCTGCGCGTGCTCGTCCGGCCCGCGCGATAACCAGACAACCGGCGCCGACACGCGTCTGGACGGCGGCGGCAGGAGAGTTGCGATGACGGCACGATGGACGGCATGGGCGGGCGGATGGGCGGCGGGCTGGCTCCTGGCGGCGGGCTGCGGCGCGCCGGCGCCGCAGGGGGCGCGGGTCCCGGCGGCGGATCTCTACGTCGCCGCGAACGGCAACGATGCGTGGAGCGGACGCCTCGCCGCGCCGGATGCCGCCGGGAGCGACGGCCCGCTGGCGACGCTGGAGGCCGCCCGAGACCGCGTCCGAAGCCTCCGCGCCGGCGGCGCCGCGACCGCGCTGACGGTGATGGTCCGCGGCGGCGCCTACGCGCTCGACCGCGCGATCGAGTTCGGGGCCAGGGACTCCGGCACCGCGAGCGCGCCGACCGCGTACATCGCCGAACCGGGCGCGACGGTCCGCCTCACCGGCGGGCGCGAGGTCTCCGGCTGGCGGCCCGCGTCCGACCCCGCCGTCCTCGCGAAGCTGCCGGAGGAATGGCGCGGCCGCGTGATGTCCGCCGACCTGCGCGCGCAGGGTCTCACCAACTGGGGCCGGCTGGGCGTCCGGGGCTTCAGCATCGGGAGCCCCGCCGCGGAGGCGGAGCTGTTCTACGACGACGAGCCGATGACGCTGGCGCGCTGGCCGAACGAGGGGTTCCGCGGCGTGACGGACGCGAAGGACCCGCTCGCGGTCGTCGTCGACGACGCCTCGCGGCTCGCGAACTGGTCCGGCGAGACCGACCCGTGGGTGTTCGCCTACTGGCACCACGACTGGGCCGAGCTCTACGAGCCCCTCGCGGGCGTCGACCCCGCGCGCAAGGCGCTGCTGCGGAAGCCCGGGATCAAGCCGATCTACGGCATCACGGCGAAGCGCGCGCGCTGGGTCGCGTTCAACCTGCTCGCCGAGATCGACCGCCCCGGCGAGTACCACCTCGACCGGCAGGCCGGCGTGCTGCACTTCCTGCCCCCGCATCCGGACGGACGGGCGGTGCTGTCGGTCGCGGACACGATCCTCCGGGCCGAGGACCTCTCGCACGTCACGTTCCACGGATTCGTCATCGAGGCGTGCCGCGGCACGGCGGTGTCGATCAAGGGCGGCACGAACTGCACGGTCTCCGGCTGCACGATCCGCAACACCGGCGGGCGCGGCATCCACGTCTCCGGCGGCGCGCGGCACACGGTCTACGGCTGCGACCTCGTCCATACCGGCGAAGGGGGCATCGGCATGAGCGGCGGCGACCGCAAGACGCTGACGCCCGCCGGCCACACCGCGGAGAACAACCACGTCCACCACTTCGGCCGGCGCGCCCGCACCTACCGCCCCGGTATCGCGGTCGACGGCGTCGGCAACCGGATCGCCCACAACCTGGTCCACGACGGCCCGCACATGGCGCTCTCCGCCGGCGGCAACGACCACGTCGTCGAATACAACGAGATCCACAACGTCGTCGAGGAGAGCGGCGACGCGGGCGCCTACTACGTCGGCCGCGACTGGACCGCGCGCGGGAACGTGCTGCGCTTCAACTTCTGGCACCAGATCGTGGGTGCGACGGGCCACGGCGGCATGACGATCTACCTCGACGACCAGCACTGCGGGCACACGATCCACGGCAACGTGTTCGAGCGCTGCATGCAGTCGGTCTTCATCGGCGGCGGCGACGACAACGTCGTCTCGAACAACGTGTTCCTCGACTGCTGGAAGTCCGCGCACCTCGACAACCGCGGCATGGGCTGGCAGAAGGCCGCGACGGACGACCCCAAGGGCGAACTGCGCACGCGCTTCGCGGCGATGCCCGTCGCGGGCGACCTGTGGCGCTCCCGCTACCCGACCCTCGCGGGCACGCTCGAGGACGAACCGAACATCCCGAAGCGGAACGTCTTCGTCCGGAACGTCAGCGCCGGCGGCCTGTGGGACGACATCAGCAAGGCCATCCGCACGTACCAGACCGTGACGAACAACCTCGTCTTCGACGACGACCGGGACTGGGCGCGGCTGGTGCGGGACACGAATGGGCGCCCCGTGCGGATCGAGTTCAAGGACCCCGCCGCCGTCGCGGCCACCGGCTTCACGGAGATCCCGGTGTCGAAGATCGGCCTCTACGCCGACCCGCGCCGCGCGAGCTGGCCCGTGCGCCACGAGGTGCGACCGGTGAAACTGCCGGAGATGAAGACGAAGTAGGGAAACTCCAAACTCCAAGGAAGTGGGAAGTCTAACGGAGAAGAAGGGAGAAGGCCGGATGGCCCGGGGCGCAAACGGGCACTCGACAGGGACGGTACCGTTTGGAACGCCCCTGATCCATGCCTGGAGAGCCTCCGACTTCCCTCTTTGCCTCCTTGCGACTTCCGACTTCCTTTGAGTTTGGAGTTTCTCTACTTCCTCGCAGCGCCCGGTGTCGCCGCCGTCGCCCGCAGCGTCCTCGCCCGGAACAACCCGCCGGCCATGGCGCCGGGCTTGGCGGCGAGGCGCACGACGACGGCATCCTCCCCCTCGGTCAGCTTCGCGGGGATGGCGTACTCGACGTCGAAGAACTCGCCGGGCTTGCATTTCTCGAGCTTCTGCGAGGCGATCTTCCCGCCGTCGACGGTGACGTTGAACTCGCGGTTGCCGCCGTCGGAACCCCAGTAGGTGCAGACGAGCGTGGCGGGGCGGGCGCGCTCGACCTTCATCCGGAACTCGAACCAGCCGCCGTCGAAGGCGTCGCGCCACTTGCGTTCCCGGTGGGTGCCGGTGCGCGTGCGTTCGCCGCGGAACTCGTGGTCGGTCTCCGACTGCTGCTCGCCGGGGTTGAACTCGTCCAGGATGCGGGCCTCGATCGCCATGCGCTCGCGCTCGGCGGCGGCGCGGGAGGCCTCGCGGCGCATCCAGGCGACCTCGTCGAGGACCTCCCAGTAGACGCTCATGCGCTCGTGGTGGAGCCGGTGGATCGGGATGAGGGTCACGTCCGCGGGCCTGCCGATGCCCTTCGTGCGGAACGTCAGCGGCTCGCCCGGGACGGGCTCGACGCGGCGGAGGAGGTCGTCGCGCGCGGCGACGAGGACGGGCACCTCCGGCGCCGGGATGTTCTGGTGCTCCGTCTGGTTCCGGATGTAGACGTCCGGCATGCCGTTCGTCCCCAGCCGCCCCGCGAGCACCATCGGCCCGTACGCGAGCGCGGCCCAGCCGTTCGTGCCCGGCAGCGGCTCGACGCGCAGTGACATCGGAAGGCCGAGGTCGACGATGTCGCCGGACCTCCACTCGCGGTCGATCGTGACGTACGAGCCCGGCGCGCCGTCGATGCGCTGCGCCTCGCCGTTGACGGCGACGCTCATCGCCGGGACGGCCCACGAGGGCCAGCGGAGCTTCAGCGCGAGGCGGACGGGCTTCGCGCACGTGAACGCGAGGCGCGCGGCGCCGTCCTCGGGGTAGCGGGAGTCGATGCGGACGGCGAGCCCCTTCTCCTTCCACGTCAACTCCGAGGCGATGGGGAGGTTCAGGTAGAGTGACGACGCATCGCGGAACCAGATCGAGTCCCCGTACCGGCCGGGATTCTCCATGCCCGTGCCGAAGCAGCACCAGAAGGAGTCCTCCGGCATCGAGTAGTTCTTGTAGTGCCCCGGCTTGAGCGGGAGGAAGTAGACGAACATGCCGGTCCGCGGGTCCTGCGCGGCGAGGATGTGGTTCACGAGGGCGCGCTCGTGGAAGTCCATGACGCGCGCGTCCGGCCCCCACGCGAAGATGTGCCGCGTGAGCTTGAGCATGTTGTAGGTGTTGCAGGTCTCGCACGTCAGCGGAGCGAGGTGGTCGGCGAAGCGGTCGACGGCGAAGAAGTGCTCGCGGTCGCTGTGGCCGCCGACGGCGTAGGAGCGGTGCAGCGCGACGCGCTCCCACGCGAACGACGCGATGCGGCGGCAGGCCTCGTCGCCGGTCAGTTCGTACTCGCGCGCGGCGCCGACGAACTTCGGGATCTGGGTGTTCGCGTGCAGGCCGTCGAGGCGGTCCTCCCCGGCGGCGAGCGGATCGAACACCCTGCGGTGGTCGAACGCGCGCGCGAGGGCGAGGTGGTCGGGGTTGCCGGTGGCGGCGTGGAGGTTCGCGAGCACCTCGTTCATGCCGCCGAACTCGGTGTCGAGCTGCGCCTGCTGCGCGGCCGGGCCGGCGAGGTCGACGCGGGTGCGGATCCAGCCGGCCATCCGCGTGACGACCTCCAGCGCCTGCGCGTTGCCGCGGAGGCGGTGCGCGTCGAGCAGGCCCGCCATGATCTTGTGCAGAGTGTAGTACGGCGCCCAGACGGGCTTGCGGGCGTACACGCGGTCGAAGAACTCCTCGGGGTACGCCGAGAGGAAGCCCTCGCGATAGCCCTTCGCCGGCATGGCGGCCTGGCACGCGGCGAGCTCCGCGACGATGGCATCGATGCGGCGTCCGAGCTCCTCGTCGCCGGTCGCGGCATGCATCCACGCGCAGGCGCTCAGGTAATGCCCCAGCGTGTGGCCGCGCAGCTCGCGCCGCGGATCCTCCCAGCCGCCGTAGACCTTCGCGACGGTCGGCAAGCCCGCGGTTTCCCGGAACTGCTGCAGCAACCGGTCCGGATCCAGCGCGAGCAGCACGCGACGGTTCCGCTCCTGCGCGTCGCGGAACGGACCGTCAAGGAGCCGAACCTCGTGCGGCGCAAACGGCGACGCCCGGAGGGCCACCTTGTTCCGCGCCTCCATCTCCAGGTCCGCCGCCGCAACCGCGGTTCCCGCGACCGCCGCCAGCAGAACCCCCGCCCCTGCACAGCCCCGGCCACTCATGTCCGCCACTTTGTTTTCATTCGTGCATAAGGGTACGGGTGCCATGGGCGGGCGGCAATGAAAAAGAGAATCGTCACGGGCCGCCGTTTCCTGAAGGACGTTCATCCCGAGTTTATTTCGATGGAACGACTTGAGTTCCCGAGCCGGGCGTCGCAGAGTGCCTATCGTGGACGGGTCGGGGGTGGAGCGGGAGATGCGATGGCGGACGAAGGAACCGGTCCTTGGCGTTGTCCCAAGGTGGCAACCACGTTGCCGATCGTCGCGACGGTGCTGGCCGGACTCGCTCTCTGGAGTTGGGCGTCGCGGGTCGCCGACATCCTCGCCTTCTCTCCGGACCACGTCCCGATGGCGCCGTCGACGGCCATCGCGGCGGTGCTTCTCGGCCTGGCCCTCCACATCTCCGGCTGCCGGCTGGGGCGCGCGGAGGTTGCGCGCCGTCTCGTTCTCCTCTTCGCGGCCGTATCGCTGGCGGGCTGCCTCCTCGTGGGCCTCCGTCACGCCCTGGGATGGGACTCGCCCTTCGAGACGTGGCTGGCGCAGACCGGCGAATCGGTGGACGGCATTCCGCTGGGCCAGATGTCGCCGCTGACGGCGGCCTCGCTGGCGGCGGTGGCGCTTTCGATCCTGGTCGCGCCGCGCGGGGCGGCGGGGACTTCGCGGCTCCGCCGCGGCCTGGCGGCCGCCTTCGCGGCCGTCGCATGGGCAGCAGGGCTGGCGGTGGCGGGCAGCTATGCGGTCGGACGTCCGCTCCTGTACGGCGCGGGGACGATCCCCATGGCGTTGTGGACGGCGGTGACGGTCGGGCTGCTCGGGTGGTCGGCGTGGCTCGCCCTCCGCCCGGAGTGGCGACGCGAGGCGTCCGGCCGCCGGGGCGGGCTGGTGCCGCTCGTGGTGGGGATCCTGACGCTGGCCATCGGCGCGGCGGGCGCGGCCCATCTCCGCCGCGAGCAGGCCCTGCGGCGCAACGAGGCGCGCGGTGTCCTCGAAGCGGTCACGCATCTCAAGGTGCGGCAGGTGGAGACGTGGCGGCGGGAACGGATGGGCGACGCGACCTTCCTCGCCCACGCCTCGTTCTTCGCGCGCGATGCGCAGACCTACTTCGCCGACCGCGGCTCGTCGCACGCGAAGAACGCCCTGCTTCACTGGATGACGCTGCTGAAGTCGGGCAGCCGCTATGCCGAAATCGCGCTCTTCGACCCCGCGGGGCACCCGGTGCTCGGCGTGCGCAGCGAGGGACTGGCCGCGACCCCGCTGGATCCGCGCCTGATCGCGGCGGCGGCGCGGTCCAACGACGTGATCGTCTGCGACCTGCACGGCGTCGCCGGAACGACCAACCTGTGCATGGATCTCGTCTTCGCCCTCTTCGCCCCCGCCGGCGCCCCCGACGCGCCGCGCGAGTTGCTCGGGGCGGTCCGGATGAGCGTGGACCCCGAGGCGTCCCTGTTCCCCATGGTCCGCGCCTGGCCGGTCCCGAGCCGGTCGGCGCAGGTGCGGCTCGCGCGCCTCGAGGGCGATGAGATCGTCGCCCTCTCCTCGGGCACCGGCCCGGACGGCGCGACGTTCCCCCGGTTCCGCATCGGGGGCTCGCGGCGTCCCGGCGCCCTCGCAGCCCGCGGGCGGCCGGGATTCCAGGAGGGCGTCGACGATCGGGGCGTCGCAGTCTTCGCCCACATCAGCCCGGTGTCCGACACCGCCTGGCTCGTCTCGGCGAAGATCGACCGTGCCGAGATCCTCGCCCCTCTCCGCCGGGAGGCCTGGCTGACGCTGACCGCCACGGCCGTGCTCGCGCTCGCGGCGGGGTTGCTCGCCGGCCTGGTCGGGCGGACACGCGATGCGGCCTACGCGCGCCGGG
>CAYODK010000095.1:18627-19685 GCA_964402695.1 uncultured Verrucomicrobiota bacterium | reverse complement strand
CGACTCGAGTTATCATCGCCGGCCGATCCATCTCGTGCCCGGCCGCTTCCAGGCGGGCGCCGACCAGCCGGTGTGGTTCGACGAGCCGAGGTTCTTCATGGACCACGACGGCGTCAGCCTGGGCAAGCCCGGCACCAAGGGCCGCCTCGACCTCGCGCTGTACTCGAGCTTCACCGTCCGCGACGGGGTGCCCGTCCTCTGGTACCCCGAGCGGAAGTTCTTCCTGCTCGGCCGGATCATCGGCGACGAGTGGTTCCGCCAGCCCGGAACGCCGTGATCGGAGAACCACGGCGCCGGAGAAGTGGAAAGCTCCAAACTCCAAGGAAGTGAAAAGTGGAAAGAGATGAAGTCCGGAGGGCGGCGGAATCCCTCGTGCCGGGGATCGTCGCCCTTCTCGTGGCCACCGTGTCCGCCTGCCGCGCCGCCGCGCCCGACGGCAACTCCGTGATCCGCGGGCCGGCGGCGCCGTCGGAGATCGTCATCACGACGACGCCCCGCCTGGCGGGCGCGATCCATTCGTTGACGTGGAACGGACGCGAGTTCGTCGACTCGTTCGATCATGGACGGCAAATCCAATCGGCCGCGAACTTCGATGCGGGCAGTCCGATCCTGAACGAGACATTCAACCCGACCGAGGCCGGTTCGTCGCACGACCACACGGGCCCCACGTCCTCCAGCCGCCTGCTCGTCCTGCGGACGGCCTCGAACACGCTGGAGACCGTCACGCAGATGGCCTTCTGGCTCGCGCCGGGGCAGAAGTCCGGCCCCAACCCGGCCAAGAACACGACCGTTCTCTCGGATCACCTGCTGGCCAAGCGCGTGATCATCGGCTGGTCGAACCTGCCGCACGTCATCGCCTACAACGTCACCTTCCGCGTGCCGCAGGCCGAGCGCCACACGCATGCGGTGTTCGAGGCGCTGACGGGCTACATGCCGCCGGAGTTCTCCGAGTTCCTCCAGTTCAACCCGAAGACCGGGGAGATGGAGGCGCTGTCCGACGGTCCCGGCGAGATCCCCCGCCCCGTCGTCCTGAGCCTGCCCTGCGGATCGCACGCCAT
>CAYODK010000095.1:0-18617 GCA_964402695.1 uncultured Verrucomicrobiota bacterium | reverse complement strand
GGCGCCGAGGACCACCGGGCCGACCTTCGGCAGGTTCCGCTTCGTGCGGGAGAAGGTCGTGAAGTGGAACTGCGTGTTCCGCGTGAAGGACCCTGCCGGAATCGCGCCGGGCGACTACCCGTTCCGCATGTTCGTGATCGTCGGCGATCGTGCCACGGTCCGGGACGGACTCCGCAGCCTCCACTCCACATTCGAGATGGAATCGACGCGGGGGCCCGGATGAACGCCGCTCGGCGATGCGCCGTGGCCGCTTGCGCTCTCGCCTGGCTCGAACCGGCCGCGGCGGTGCAGCCCCTGACCGTGCCCGGACAGACAAGCGCCGTGTTCGCGCTCACGATCGACGGCGTCGCGGTTCCCGTTCTCGCCTACAAGGACATCCACTACGCGCAGGCCGCCTGCGCAGGCCCGGTGGAGGTGGATGTTGCGCTGATGGACGGGACCCTGGTCCGGTCGGCCTCCGTGCAACCGGCGAGGCACGGCATCCGTCCGGCATGGAAGGCTTCGCACGTCGAATTCATATCGGCACGGCCGGCGAAGATGGTCGTGCAGGTCAACTTCCTCCCGAAGCTCTTCCTCTTCCTCGAAGCGCCGTATGCCATCGCGCCGCCGGCACCGGGCGCCGCCGTCGTCGATGCCGTGCAGGCCGGGGCGCGGCCTGACGGCGTCACCGACTCCACCGAGGCCGTGCAGCGTGCGATCGACGCGCTCCCCGCCGGCGGTGTGCTGCGATTCCCCGCGGGCCACTACCGGACGGGAAGCCTGCGGATGCGATCGGACACCACGCTCCACCTCGACGCCGGGGCGTTGCTCCAGGCGCTGGACCGGCACGACAGCGTGCGCCCCCTCCCCGCCAGCCCGGACATGATCGCCTACATCCAGGCCTGCAACGCCACGAACCTGACGATCGCGGGGCCGGGCACGATTGACGCGAACGGATACGTCGTCCGACGCGGCTGGGAGGCGGCGGAGAAGATCGCGAAGAAGCCGGGGCGCGCCCTCGCCCTCGCCGGGTGCCGGAAGGTCCGCATCCGCGACGTGACGGTGCGCGATTCCTACTCCTGGAACGTGCATGCGTTCCTCACCGACGATCTGGAGATCCGGAACCTGAAGATCCTGAGCGACGTCCGCCTGAGCAACCACGACGGGATCGACATCGACCGCTGCAACAACGTCCTCGTCGAGGACTGTTTCATTTTCGCCGAGGACGACGGCCTCAGCCCGAAGGCGCGCGCCGGCCGCGCCGTGGTCGAGAACCTGACCTTCCGCAACTGCGTGCTGTGGGTCCACAAGGCCAACGGGATCCGCGTCGGCAGCGAGACCGACTGCGATGTCATGCGCAACTTCCTCTTCGAGGGCATCGACATCCTCTCCGCCGCCGACGGGATCCGGCTCGACTGCGTGCGCGGGGCGCGGATGGAGAACATCGTCTTCCGCGACATCCGCATGGAATCGTTCCTCGAGCACTACGACCCGCGGTACGAGCGGAACCGCGAGCGGTCCCCCGCCCACCCGTCGCGCGCCCTGTACCTGCTGGTCGGCAGCGAGGCCCGCGGCCGGCCCCCGGGGCGCATCGACGGCGTCGTCTTCGAGAACGTCCACTGGAACGACGCCCGGGTGCCGGTCCGCGTCGAGGTCACCGAGCCCGCGCAGAAGCGCGCCGCCGAGGCGGGTCCCGGGCCGCTGATCCGCAACGTCGCTCTCCGCAACTGCACGCGCGCCGGCGTGCCGATCCGGTCGGCAAAGGACTGCGGCGTCTCGACCAACGAGCCGCTCGTGGATGCCCTGCGCTTCGAGTCACCGCCCCGCACTCTCGCGGACGCCGCCCTGCCCGCGGCACGCCTGGCTGGCGCGCCCCGGGCCGGCGATGTCTGCTTCACAAGCCGATGGAAGAGGGAGAACGCGCTCGACATGGCGTGCGCATTCCACGCCACCCGGCTGGACTGGTGCTATATCGAGGCCCGCGAATGGCGCGGCAACGCCGACCCCGCACCGTTCGTGGCGGAAGCCCATCGTCTCGGACTGGGCGTCAATGCCGCGCTGCCCGTCACGCATCCCACGGCCGACGGCTGGATGCGCGACGCCGACGGCAAGCCGCATCTGCCGTCGCACTTCATCTGGGTCGACGCCTCATCGCCGACGAACCTGCCCGCCTGCGTGAACAGCCCGGCCTTTCGCGAGCGGTACCGCCGGGCCGCCTTCGCCGCCCTGGATGCGGGCGCCGACACCCTGCAGAAGGACGATGGCGGCCAGAACTACCACGCCGCCAAACATCACGGCATGTGTTTCTGCGAGCACTGCAATGCCAGGGCACGCGCGGCGGGCGTCTCGCTGAAGAATCGTGCGCAACGCGTCAGCTTCCAGCAGGAGTCCACGATCGCGTTCTACCGCGAGATGGCCGCCGGGATCGAGAGGCACGCCGGGAGGCGCGTGGCCTTGTCGGTCAACCTCGGCCAGAACAAGTCGCGCTGGAGCGGCGACGGCGCGCCGGTGTTCGGGCTGTTCGACTTCGGCATCTCGGAGATCCGCCGGCAGAACATCACCGCCGCGTACCTGTGGGACGTGGCCCGCGAGGCGCGGCAGCTTGGCAAGCCGGTGGTCTTCACCGCGCACGAGCCGGAGGTGACGCTCGCCGAGCAACGCCGGCTCATCGCGGGCGCGTACGCGGTCGGACTCCACGCCCTTGTGCCGTGGGACCAGTTCCAGGCCGGCACACGCCAGCGGTTCAACGGACGCCCCGCGGACTTCGCGCCCCTATTCGGTCTCGTGCGTGCGTGCGCGCCATGGCTGGATGGCTACGAGGAGGCATCGGCAACCATTCCCGGAATCACGGACGACCGGTGGAGCGAACCGCCCGTCGCCATCCGCGGGGGAAGCGGTTCACTCACGGCCTTTGCGCGGGCCCGGCCCGGCGATCGCACCGCCCCGGTGGCGATCCATCTCGTCGAATGGGCCCAACCTCAAGCCGCCACGCTCGCGCTGAACCGCGAGGCGTTCTTCGGCGGAGCGGCAGGCCGCGCCGAACTGCTCACCCCCGCGCCTTACACCGCCGCCGCTCATCAGGCCGCCGAAGACGAGGCCGAGCGATTGCGCGTTTCCGGGGAGCGACGGTCCGCGGCCCAGGCGGCGGCCTACGCCCCCCTCGTGCGCCGCGAGCCGCTGGGGTGGACCGATGACGGCACCCTGACCGTCCCCCCCGTGAACCCGTGGGCCATCCTCATCGTCTCCCCCGGAACGCCATGAAGATCATCCGCTCCCTTTCCCTTCTCATGCTCATCGCCGTCGCCCAATCCCCGACGGCCGCCGGGCAGACCCCGAACAGGCCGAATATTCTCCTCTTCCTGGCCGACGACTGGGGCCGCCATGCGAGCTGCTACCGCGACCCGGCGCGGCCGGACGTCAATGACGCGATCCGGACGCCGAACATCGATCGCGTGGCCCGCGAAGGCGTCCTGTTCCGCAACGCCTTCGTCGAGGTCTCCTCGTGCACGCCGTCGCGCGCGACCGTCGCGACGGGCTGTCACTTCTGGCGCTGCGGCAAAAGGGCGTTCCTGCAGGCGGACGCCGGATGGGAGAGGAACGGAACGCCCGACCCGGGCGCTTCTCTGCCCGGCGTCGGACTGCTGCTGCAACAGGCCGGCTATGCGCTGAGCGCAGCCGGCAAGACGCTCGACGCCGACAAGTTCCCGGCCACACGGATTCCGCTCGGAGGCGACGCCTTGCGGTTCGCGCTTTACGCGCGGAAGCACGGCCTCGGCCGGGACGAGACGGCGAAGGCGATGGAGGCTGCCGTTCGCAGCGTGCTCCGGAGAGTCCTGGCGGAGCGGAAGCCGGGCCAGCCGTTCTGCCACGTCATGGGCCCCGTCGGACCGCATCGGCCCTTCGGCCGGGGGTCCGGCGCAAGACTATGGGGACTTGATCCGGATTCGCTCACGGGGAAGATGCCGGCCTTCATGCCCGATGTGCCCGAAGTCCGCGAGGATTACGCGGACACGCTCGGCGAAGTGCTGGCGCTCGACCTGGCGGTCGGCGTCATTCTGGGTGAACTGGAGAAGTCCGGAGAGGCCGCCAACACCCTGCTCATCCTGACCGGCGACAACGGCGTCTGCATGCCGCGCGGAAAGACGCATTGCTACGATCCCGCCGTTCGCGCGCCGCTCATGATGCGCTGGCCCGCGGGCATCGCACGGCCCGGACGCGTGGTGGATGACTTCGTTTCGCACATCGATCTCGCCCCCACCTGGCTGGAGGCCGCGGGGTTGCCACCTTCAGCAGCGATGGATGGACGCTCGCTGGTCCCGCTTCTGACGTCGGACAAGCACGGCGTCATCGACCCCGCGCGCGATCACGTCATCGTGGGGCGCGAGCGGCACGAGGCGTCCACCCGTCCCGATTTCATGCCCTACCCGATGCGGGCGATCCGCACGGCGGAGTTCCTCTATATCCGCAACTTCAAGCCCGACCGCTGGCCCAGCGGAGACCCGCATGCCGCCGGAGGCCCTCCGGGGGATCCGCACTACGTCGACAGCGGAACCTTCGACTGGCTTGTCGCCCACCGCGACGACCCGTCCGTCAGGCCGGCCTTCGACTTGATCTACGCCAAGCGTCCCGCCGAGGAGCTCTTCGACCTTCGCAAGGATCCCGACCAGATGCGCAACGTCGCCGGCGATGCCGCGTATGCCGCGACGAAGACCTCGCTCTCGGCCAGGCTCATGTCCGTGTTGGAGCGGACCGGCGACCCGCGCCTCACCGACGCCTTCGACAACCCGCCCTACGTGACCGGAATCGGCCGCGCTCCCGATGCGCGCATGAAGGGGAAGGCAAAGAAGGGAGGCGCGTTGCCGTGATATCGCCGCGAACGCCGTCACCGGTCTCCCCCTCCGCCGCTGCCGGACACAGTGCCTGCGCCCGCCGCACGGCAGGCGAGCCCCCCGCCGTCCCGTCGGATGGCAGCCTTCCCCGCCCTGCAGCCACGCGCGTCGCGACGGCGAAGACGCGGTGTTCCAGTTCAACGGGCGAACGACCATGAACGTGAGCCTCCGTCGGATCCTCGCGTGCGGCGTGGTTGTGCCCTTCATGGCATGGACCGCCCTTGCGGAGGAACCGCTCGGCAACGCGCCGATAGATCCCGGCCACCTCACGCGTGTGAGTTTCGGCTCCTACTCACACTGGTTGCAACCGTGGCGCGCCTATCTGGAAACGATGCCGGCGTCGCGCTTCCTGAACGGACTGGGCATCGTGCTCAACACCCACCGCAACGAGGACGTCGATCAACTCCTGCGGATGTGTACGAAGACCGGCTTCAAGCACGTCCGCATCGAGATCGGCTGGGGCCATCTCGCCTTTGACGACGAGTCGAGGATCAACAACGCCGCTCGCATCACGCCGCGTCTGCTCGCCGCGCGCAAGCATGGGTTGCGGCCCTTGATCCTCCTCAACGGCCATCACGGCGCGCCGTGCCCGCTGAAGAGCTTTGAGCGTGTCGTCACCGCGGACGCCGCGATCGGCGCGCGAGAGGTCGTGCTTGACCGCGTCGACGGGTTGGTGGTGGGCCACAGTGGCCTGAACAGCGCGGGTCATCCCGTCGCCGCCGAGTGGCTCGTCACCTCGATCAACGGCAACAAGGTCACGCTCTCCAAGCCGCTCTCGGAACCGATGGCCGCCGGCACCAGGGTCCGCATGACGACATTGAAGTATGCGCCGTTCGGCCCGGCCGATACGCCGGAGGGCCGCGCGACCCTGGACGGCTGGAAACGGTATACAACGACCATCGCGCGCTTCGCCGCCGAGACGCTCGGCACGGCGGGCGGTGATGACCTTGGGTTCGACCTCGAGATCTGGAATGAGATGTCGTTCGGCTCGAACTTCATTCACCAGCGCCGCTACTACGACCCGCTGCCGCGGTCCTACAAGGAGAGCGAGGTCTATCTGAACATCGTCCGCGCCACCGCGGAAGCCGCCGTCGAAGCGGCGGGACTGTTCAAGGGCGTGCGGCTCGTAAACGGATTCTCCAATACGCTGCCCTGGCCCGCCAGCAGCGAGATGCCGCCGCGCGTGACGGCACTGAGCCATCATCCGTATGCCGGCCGCCGCGCGTACCCGGCCACAAAACCCAAAGGCTCGGCGCTCAACGCTCTCGGCCTCAAGGATGCCAGCGGTTTCGAGCCGGCGTACGAGCAGTGTTTTCCCGAGTACTATGCCAGTGCGATTCAGACCGAGACCCTCGTGCGCGACATGGCGCCGCTGACGACCACCATCCACCGCGTCGAGCATGGCCGGCTCACGCGGCCCGACCATCCGTGCTGGTGCTGGATCACCGAGGTCAACTACGCGCCCGGCAAGGACGGTGTCGCCGACCCGCAGCGCGCGCTCGAGCTCAAGGCCAAGGCCATCGCGCGTTACTTCTGCTTCTACCTCAACAAGGGGGTCGAGCGGCTCTACCTCTACGCCGTGACCGCCAACGACCCGAAGATGGGCGACACGGAACTGGGCGTGTTGCGGCACGACTTCGTTGAGCGGACACGCACGGCGAAGGACTATCCCGCCGACGACGCGCCGTGGACATCGCCCGCGCTGACGATCGTGCGACGGTTGGTGGCGAAGTTCAGCGACGGACTCGATGCGGACTTGAAGGAAACGCGCCCGCTCCACCTCGACGCCATCACGGACCTGCACGATCGCAAGCAATTCGCCGGCGACCCCGTCGACCCCATCGCCCGCCCGCCGCTCTTCGACCGCGACGTCTTCGCGTTCCTGCCGTTCCAGGTCTCGGCCGACAAGTTCGTCATTCCTTGCTACGTCGTCACGCGCGATGTCCGCGCCGACTTGCCGGAGGAGACGTTCACGGTCACCGTCAAAGGCCTGCGTGCGCGGGGGGCAACGGCATCGCTTTACGATCCGATTCAAGACCGAGCCGCGCGTTGCCGGCTGAATCCGCTCGGCGACGACCGCGCCGAACTCGAAGTCTCCGTCACGGACTATCCGCGGTTGCTGATCGTGGAGGAGAAGTGAACCACCGCAATCGCTTCACCCCGGCCTGGCCAAGCCTGTTTCTGGCTGCGGCATTTGTGCGCCCTTCCCCCAGTCCATCATTCGCCGCGGACACTTCGCTGCGCACCTATGACTTCTATCAGCCGCAGGTGAAGCACGTCGTCATTCACGAAGGCAGGCTGACGGCGGAGCACTATGGCTACAACCACATGGCGTCCGTGGAGTGGTTCGACGGGCGCTTCCACGCGGTTTGGGGAGGCCACGCCGCGTCGCACAAGGAAGGCGTGCCCGGTCAGGTCAACCTCTGGGCCACGAGCCCGGACTTCGAGGCCTGGAGCCCGCCGGTCGAACTGGCCCGCTCCGGCGCGCATCCTGTGCCGCCGGATGCACAGGGCAAGCAGTGGCAGCCGAATCTGCTGAACTTCCACGACCGCCAGCTCTGGTGCGTGTGGTCGTTCAGTAGCCACGACGCGGACTTGGAAGGCCTTTACCTCAGCACGCTGGACCGGGGCGGTTCCGAATGGCGCCATCGGAGGATCCGGCAACGGCACAATGTCGGAGACTTATCCTGCGAGATCTTCGCGAGCCAGAATCCCGTACTGCTGCCGTCCGGCCGCGTGCTTGCGCCGGTCACCCTGATCGGCCGCCCCGGCGATGGCGGCACGGGCACTCGCCGATGGAATGCCTGCTATTTCACGGACGACGACGGCGCCACCTGGGCCTGCTCCGACCTCGTGAGTTCGGTGGACGATGCCGCGAGCCAGTGGGAGCCGTTCTTCTACCGGCAACGCGACGGCCACATCCGTGCATTCATGCGCAACTCCGTCAAGGGAGAGGCCAACCGGGGGATCCCGCCGGCGAACCAGCAACGGCTGACGACCGTGGGAACCGGCGCGGACAAGGGCACGCCCGTCCGCTTCCCGGACGACCCGGTCTTCTCGTTCATGGAGACGGCGAACTGCCGGCCACAGGTGTTCCAGCTGGCCGGGGGACGGTACTGCCTGCTGCAGCAGGATGCCTTCGTGAACCACACCGACTACCCGTCCCGCGTGAACGTGGCGCTGCACTTCAGCCGCAGCGGCGCGGACGACTTTGTCGCCGGACCGCCCCTGTCGCGACCGGGCGTCATCAGTGCGTATCCACAGGGTGTCGAGCACGACGGCGTCCTCTACGCCGCCTACACGACGGGGCCGGGCAACTTCCCGCGCAGCATCGAAGGCGCGATCGTCACGCCCGCGCCGCAGGGCGACCAGTACTACGTCTGGCCCCGCTCGAAGGAACTGGTCAGACTGGAGGAGACCACCAACAAGTCCGGCACCACGAAGATGCTCCGCGCCAACCCCGATGCGCGCACTGCACTGCCGCGGCTCACGACCGTGGAACAGCGCCGCGCCATACAGTTCGCCGGCCGCGCCAGCGCGGGCGTGGACATCGATCCGGTCGACTTCGCCGCCGGCCAATCGCTGGAGTTCCGGTTCGAGGCGAAGGTGCTGCGGCTGCAGCCCGCCGGCATGCTGGTCCTCTGCTCCCTGGGCGACCGCATTCCCATCCGGCTCGGCATGCCTGCGAACCGCCCCGGCAGGCTCTACGCCTGCACGCGCAACCAATGGGAACCCGTCTGCGACTTCGCGATACAGCGGTGGCACACGCTGCGCGTCACCGCGCGCGGCGCGGACTTCACCGTCGCCGTGGACGACCAGCCCCCAAGGGCATTCCCAAACCCGCTTGTGAACCCGTCGCCCCGCCTGTACCTCGGCGACGGTTTCGAGGTGGACTACATCCCCAGCAACAACGGCTCCGAGTTCCTCATCGACCTGGCCAGCCTCGGAACCACCGTCGGCAGGGGACCTGTTCCATCCTCTGTCGCATCCCCGCCCGATGCGGCGTGGCACACGTACGGCGTCTACCAGCCTCACATCGAGCGCGCGATCGTCGTCGACGCCGCTGAACAGCCGCTTCGCTACAACCACGACAGCTCGGTCGCCTGGTTCCGCGACCGCTGGATCTGCGTCTGGAACGCCAACACGATCCCGCTGGAGGGCGCACCCGGACAGCTCAACTATGAGAGCACCAGCCGCGACGGCCTCACCTGGTCCGCGCCGCGCGCCGCCTTTTCGGATTCCGGGCGTTGCGCCAACCCGGTTCCCTGTCCCAAGGGCACGCAGTGGCAGCCGAATCTGCTCGTTGTCGGCGATCGCCTCTGGTGCCTGTGGAGCCAGAACTCGAGGGACGCCCACCACGGCTGCTATCTCTCCATTCTGGACTCGCCCGATGGCCTCTGGACCAACCGCCTGCTCACGTGGGACGGTCAGGCCGACCCCGTGATCGACGGCCAGCCCTTTCGCCTCTTCCCCACGCAGAACCCGGTGCGCCTCCGCACCGGCCGTGTTCTCGCCCCGGTGACGATGATGGGCCGCAGTGCCGCAACCAACGCCGCGACGGTGAAGGACGCCTGGGGCGCGAAGGTGAAGCGCAACAGCGTGATCTACACCGACGACGACGGCGCAACGTGGCGGGTCTCGCCCGGCACGACGCTGCCCGGCCTCGACTGGCGCCAGTGGGAGCCCACCGTCTTCGAGCAGCCCGACGGCTCGGTCCTGATGTTCGCCCGCAACAACCAGATCGGCGCCTTCGAGGGCACGAACGCATCCCCCGAGCAAGCGCTGGTCTGGTCCCGCTCGACCGACGGCGGCGCCTCATGGACGCCGCACGCCTTCGTGCCGCTGCAGACCGTGGTCTCGCGCATGCACGTCATGCGCCAGCCCGGCTCCGACCGCTACCTGATGCTCCACAACGACTGGCCCGCCGGCCGGTTCTGTGCCGACCGCCGCAACCTCGCGCTCTTTGTGAACCGCGGCGGCGGCATCGACTTCACCGCCGGCACCGGGCTCACGGATCGCGAGCCCGAGGTGGCCTATCCGCAGATGGACATCCATGACAACGCCATGCTCTTCACCTACAGCCAGGGACCCTGCGGCCTGCGCAACATCCGTGCGGTGCGCGTTTCGCCGCTGCCCGATCCGGACCGGCTCCATCTCTATCCGCGTTCGAACGTGCCACCGCCTCCGCGCTGCGACATCGTGATCGGCGTGCTTGAACTGAGCGGCGGACGGTCGCTCGCGTGCCGCACCGCACCGGCCGTCGCGCCCGACCGCGTGCGGCTCGAGGCCGAGGTGAACCCCGACGACGACGGCACCTTGTTCGACAACCGCGGCCCGCGCGGCGGGTTCGTATGGGGCGTCGCAGGCATCGGCTACGTCCACCTCGGCGACCCGCCCGGAAACATCCGTTCCACGCTGCCGGTCCCGCGCGGACGGTGGAGCCGCGTGGGTGTCGCGATCGACTATCCAAGGGGCGAGGTCGTCTTCTCTGTGAACGACACCACCGAGCGCCTCGCCTTCAAGCCCGGCCGCCGCTCGCTCGCAGGCGCCTCCGCCACCCTCTTTGGCCCGAACCTTGCCTCCAGCAGCCTGACATCGTTTGAAGGCGCGATCCGCCATCTCGTCATCGACGGCACCAACCGGATCTTCGATGCGTCCCGGCCCGACGCGCTCGGCGCCTTCCGCGTCCCGTCCGCGGCCTCCGTCCCCGACCACGCCCCGAATCCCGCCCCCGCCGGGGCCGACGACGCCCTGCTCCGTCTCGCGGGGGATGCATCCGCAGGCGTCGAGCTTGCCGCCAACGAGCGTGCGGCCGGCGACATCGTCGAGCTGGCCTTCGAGTTCCGCATCGAGAACGGCGCCATCGCCACGCTCTGCACCGCGGGCGACGCGAACCATCCGGCGCGCGTGCTGCTTCGGGACGGGGAACTGCTTCTCTGCTCGGGCACGCAGACCAACCGATGCGGCAATACCGCCAGGGATGCGTGGCAGCGCATTGTCCTCGTCACCGGCGCGGACATCACGCGCGTCACGCTCGACGATCTCCCGCCGGCGGAGGCCCGGCACGCGTCGCAGGCCACCTGGGTCTACCTTGGCGAGGGCTACCCGCGTGCCCCCGCTTCCAACGATGGTCGCATTGCCTTCCGCAACGTTCGCTCGCGCATCCTCCGCGGCGCCCGAAAGGAGTTCGTCCCGTGACCTCCGTCGAACGCGTCCACACCGCCCTGAAGCGCGGCCAACCCGACCGCGTACCCGTGATCGAGTTCGTTGTTGATGAGAAGGTCGCCCGCGCCGCGGTGCCTGGCTGTCGCGATGTCGCCGACTGCATGGACCGACTCGACATGGACGGCGTCGGCTGCGGGGCCTTCTTCGCGAAGGTGCGCGACAACGACGACGGCTCCTACACCGACGAGTGGGGCGTGGACTACCTGCCCGGCCCCGAGGCCGTCGCGCATCCGCTGCGCGGGCCGGTCGTGACGATCGACGACGCGCGCGCCTATGTGCCGCCCGATCCCGACGCGCCGCACCGGCTCGGCAAGCTGCCGGACCTCGTCGCGCGGTACAAGGGGAAGCGCGCGATCTGTTTCCACCACCGCGCGGCGTTCATGTGGTCGGCCTATCTCAACGGGCTGGACAACCTGCTGGCGAACTTCATCCTTGAACCGGACCTCGTGCGGGTGCTCATGGAGAAGATTCTGGCGTGCAACATGCGGATCGTGCAGCGCGCGATCCGGGCGGGCGCGGAGGTGATCGTGCTCGGCGACGACTACGCGGGGAATCTCGGGCCGATGATGAGCCCCGATCAGTTTCGCGAGTTCGTCCTGCCGCCGTTGAAGAAGATGATTGCGATGATCCACGACGAGGGCGCGTTCTGCATCAAGCACTCGGACGGCAACCTCTACCCGATCCTCGAGGACATCGTCTCCGCCGGTCCCGACGGCATCAACCCGGTCGAGCCGGTCGCCGGCATGGACCTGGCGACGGTCAAGCGGCTGGTCGGCGGCCGCGTCTGCATCACGGGCAACATCGACTGCGCCCACCTTCTGCCCCACGGCACGCCCGAGCAGGTCCGCGAGGCGGTCCGCCAGGCCATCGCCGACGCCGCGCCCGGCGGCGGCTACATCCTGACGTCGTCGAACAGCATCCACTCGTCCTGCCGGCCCGAGAACTTCGTCGCGATGGTGAGGGCATGCCAGGAGTTCGGATGGTATACCGGTCTGACTCCTGCCGGTCATCACGAGGAGCGTGATGACTACGATGATGCCCAAAGTAGGCCTCACGCTCCGCGTGAGGACCGCGTCCATGCCCCTGCCCCGCACCGCGAAAGGGACTCACCATGAACCCGACCGCCTCTCGCCTGGCCGGCCTCGCGGCCGCGCTGCTCGTCGCACCCGCCGCCCTAGCAGCGCCGGAACGCGCGAACATCGTGATCATCCTCGCCGACGACCTCGGGTACGGGGACCTCGCGTGTTACGGGCACCCGTCGTTCAAGACGCCCAGGCTCGACCGCATGGCGGCGGAGGGCGCGCGGCTGACGCAGTTCAACTGTCCCGCGCCGTTCTGCGCGCCGACACGGGCGTCCCTGCTGACCGGGCGCTACCCGTTCCGCTGCGGGATGACGCAGAACCCGACGCCCGACGCCGGCCCGGAGGCCGACGCGCTGGCGCTGCCGGCCTCCGAGGTGACGCTCGCGCAGGTGCTGCGCGCCGCGGGCTACGCGACCGGCATGGTCGGCAAGTGGCACCTCGGCCATCACGCGGGTTCGCTGCCGACCGACCGCGGATTCGACGAGTATCTCGGCATCCCCTACTCCAACGACATGCGGCCGGTGCACGTGCTGGACGGGACGAACGTCGTCGAGAATCCTGCGGTGCAGGCGACGCTGACGCGGCGCTACACGGACCGCGCGACGGCCTTCCTCCGGCGCAACAAGGACCGGCCTTTCTTCCTCTACTTCGCGCACGCCATGCCCCACAAGCCGCTGGCCGTCTCGCCGGCCTTCGAGGGCGGCAGCGGTGCCGGGCTCTACGGGGATGCCGTGGCGGAGGTCGACGCCAGCGTCGGGGAGGTGCTCGACACGCTCAAGGCCGCCGGCGTCGAGGACCGCACGCTCGTCATCTTCACCAGCGACAACGGTCCGTGGTACGGCGGCAGCGCCGGAGGCCTGCGCGGCATGAAGGCGACCTCGTGGGAGGGCGGCTACCGTGTCCCGATGATCGCCCGCTGGCCCGGCCGCATCCCTGCGGGCCGCACGAGCGCGCAATTGACCGTGATGATGGACGTGTTCGCGACCGCTCTGGCCGCGGCGGGGGGGACGATGCCGGACAACCGCGTCCTCGACGGCCGGAACCTGCTGCCACTTCTCCGCGGCGACGACATGCCGGTGCGCGAGTTCGTCTTCGGCCACCAGGGCCCGAGGCTGGTCACGGTCCGCGACGCGCGCTGGAAGCTCCACGTGAAGCCGTCGCGGCAGATGAACCCGAAGCTTGAGTCCGACGGCCGCTGGATCGACCCGCGGGGGCCGGACGGCACGACCATCCTCGCCCCCGCGAACCAGTACGGTCCCGACGCCTATCCCGGCCTCAAGAGCGGCGTGGCGCCGGGCGCGATGCAACTCTTCGACCTCGTCGCGGATCCGGGCGAGCAGAAGGACGTCGCCCAAGGCCACCCGTCCGAGGTGAAGCGGCTGCAGGCGGCCTTCGACGCCATGAACAGGGACGTGCCGGTGGTCGAGGAGGCGAAGCGCACGCCGCTGCGGCCGAACATCCTCCTGATCATCACCGACGACCAGGGCTACGGCGACTTCTCACTCCACGGCAATCCGCATATCAGCACGCCGCACATCGACGCGCTCGGGAAGAACGGCGTGCGCTTCGACCGGTTCTATGTGAATTCGTTCTGCGCGCCCACCCGAGCCGCGCTGCTCACCGGGCGCTGGCCGGTGCGAACCGGCGTCCACGGCGTCACGCACAACCGCGAGGCGATGCGGCCGGCGGAGGTCACCCTGGCCGAGGCGCTGCGCGGCGGCGGTTACCGCACCGCCTGCATCGGCAAGTGGCACAACGGCGAGCAGTATCCGTACAACCCGACCGGCCAGGGCTTCGACGAGTTCTTTGGCTTCACCGCGGGCCACTGGAACCACTACTTCGATACCGAGCTGATGCGAGGAACGAAGCCTGAAGCCACGAAGGGGTACATCACCGACGTGCTGACCGACGAGGCGATGCGCTTCATCGGCGCGGGCGGTGCGCAGCCCTTCTTCTGCTACCTGGCCTACAACGCGCCCCACTCGCCCTTCCAGGTTCCCGACCGGTACTTCGCGAAGTTCAAGGCCGCCGGCTTCGAGGACAACGTCGCGGCCTTCTGGGGCATGTGCGAGAACATCGACGACAACGTCGGTCGCCTCCTGGCGAAGCTCTCCGAATTGAAGCTGGCGCACAACACGCTCGTCGTCTTCCTGACCGACAACGGCGGCACGGCCGGCGTGAGGATCTTCAACGCAGGGATGCGCGGCGGCAAGACGAGCGTCCACGAGGGTGGCACGCGCGTGCCGCTGTTCATGCGCTGGGCCGCGGCCGGATGGACGCCGCACACCGTCGCGCCGATCGTCTCGCACATCGACCTCTACCCGACGATCCTCGACCTCTGCAGCGTCCCCGCGCCGCCGGGCCCGAAGGTCGACGGCATCAGCCTGCGCCCCCTGCTTGAGGGGCGGGAGGCCGGGTGGCCGGAGCGGACGCTCTTCACGCACAACCCGATTGACGAGACAAACAAGTTCCCGGGCGCGGTCCGCACGCAGCGGTACCGGCTGGTCCGCGAGATCAAGGGCAAGTCCGGCGGCTCGGCCGCGAAGGCGAACGACGGCAGCGCAACGCCCTGGCAGCTCTACGACGTGCTCGCCGACCCGGGGCAGTCCAACAACATCGCCGCCGCCGAGCCCTCGATCGTCGCGGACCTCGCCGGCAGGTACGAGGCTTGGTTTGCCGACATCTCGCGCGGCGGACTGCGGCGGCCCCCGATCCCCGTCGGACATCCGGAGCACAATCCGGTCGACCTCCACGCACCGCAGTCCTACTCCACGAAGCCCCTCGCGTTCGCGTGCGGCCCGGGATTCGCCAACGACTGGCTGACCGGCTGGACCTCCCGCGTGGGGCGGATCTGGTTCGAGATCGACGCGGCGGCGGCCGGCGACTACGCGGTCGAGCTCGCCTGTGCCTGCCCCGCCGCCGACGCGGGTTCGCGCATCCGGATCTCGGCCGGAGCCTCGGCGATCGAGACGGTCGTCCCGGCCGCACCGGCGCCGGACCTTCCCTTGCCCCACCGCGACGCCGAGGGCCACGCCAAGTACCGCAACCGCGACTGGGGCGTGCTGAAGGCCGGAACGATGAGCCTTCCCGCCGGCCCCACCACACTGACGATCGAGGCCCTCGACCAGCCGGGAGGGCGCGTCATGGACTTCAAGCATCTGAGACTCACGCGCCAGGGAGGAGACCGCCGATGAACAGGACCAAGGACAAGTTGGGACGGAACGAGGCCGTGCTCGGCGGCTGGCTGATGACCGGCAGCCCCGTCGTCGCCGAGATCATGACGGCCGAAGGCTTCGACTTTCTGGGCGTCGACATGGAGCACACGGCGATCGGATTGGAGGAGTTCCACCGGATCGCACTCGCGGCGAAGGGCAGCGGCTGCGACCTGCTGGCGCGACTGCCGTCGTGCGACCCGGACCTCGCCAAGAAGGTGCTCGACCTCGGCGCCGCCGGGATCATCGTGCCGTCGGTCAACTCGCCCGAGGAGGCGGCGCAGTCGGTCGCCATGGCGAGGTTCCCGCCGGAGGGCGTCCGCGGCGCGTCGCTGTGCCGCGCGACGGGCTACGGGACTGACTTCGCCGGTTACTTCGGCGCCCACAACCGCCGCGTCGTGGTCGTGGTCATGATCGAGCACATCCGCGGCGTCGAGCGGGCGGACGAGATACTTGCCGTCCCGGGCATCGACGCGGTGCTGATCGGTCCGTACGACCTGTCGGCCTCGATGGGCCTCGCCGGACAGCTCGATCATCCCGAAGTCCGGGCCGCCCAGCAGACGGTCCTGGATGCCTGTCGTCGACACGGTGTCGCACCCGGGATCCACGTGGTTCCGGTCGATCCAGACGAGGTCCGCCGCCGCGTGAGCGACGGCTTCCGCTTCATCGCCTGCGGCATCGATACGCTCTTCGTGCGCGAGGGATGCCGGCGCATGCTGGCGGCGAGGAACTGAGATTCAACATCCAACAGCCAACATCCAACAGCCAACATCGAACGACGGACGGAGTGAGGGGAGTCATATTGTGAAGAATCGCGCGGAGGCCGGGTTGTGGCCCATCGTCCTGGTGACGGAGAAGGAGTACCGCAAGGGAGAGGCGGTGTTCCGGGCGGCGGAGGGAGTGCGGTGCGAGGCGGCGCCGGAGGATGAGGCGGGGCTGGCGGCCGCGGTGGCCGCGCGCGGGGCGCGGGTGGTGGTCGTCGGCGTGGCGACCTATCGCGGACCGCTCTACGAGGCGCTCGCGGCGAATGGCGGCGGTCTCATCGCGCGGTTTGGTGTCGGTCATGACGGCATCGACAAGTCGCAGGCCAGGGCTCACGGCATCGTGGTTACCAACACGCCCGGCGCGTTGGATGCGAGCGTGGCGGAGCATGCGATCTGGCTGATGGGCGCGCTGGCCCGCCGCGTCGCGGAGTTGCATCGGAAGGTCGTCGACGGCGGGTTCGCCGGGGCCGGCGGTGTCGAGGTGTGCGGGCGAACGCTGGGCGTCCTCGGATTCGGCGCGATCGGCCGCCGGGTCGCATCGATCGCCACGCGCGGCTTTGGCATGAAGGTGATTGCGTGCGATCAGGTGCCGCCGGAAGGCATGGCCGGCGCACTGGCCGGCGCGGGGGGCGGCGAGTACACCGCCGACGCGCGCGCGATGTTCGGCGCCGCGGACTTCGTCAGTGTCCACCTTCCCTCGACCCCGGCGACGCGGCACTTCGTCAACGCCGAACGGATCTCGTGGATGCGACCCGGAGCGTTCCTCATCAACACGGCGCGGGGCGCCGTGCTCGACGAGGCCGCGCTCTTCAACGCTCTCGCCGCCGGAAGGCTGGCGGGCGCGGCCCTCGATGTCTTCGAGACGGAGCCGTATGTGCCGGTCGACCCGGCCCGGGATCTCCGCACGCTGTCCCATGTCGTACTGACGCCGCACGTCGGTTCCAACACGGCCGAGGCCAACCGCCGGATGGCCGTCGCGGCCCTCGGCAACGGGCGGCGGTTCCTGGCCGGCGAGATGGACGCCCTTGACCGCGTCGACAGCGGCCCCCCGACAGCCTTGATTCCCCTCCGACGGAATCCCACCATGCACCCCATGCAGAAGCAACCGATGGCAGCGACCCGATGGATGGATCGCGCCGGCGATATCCTCCTGATCGGACTGAACGCCGCGATGGTCGCGATCGTGCTCTGCGCCGTGTTCTTTCGCTACGTGCTGAACAACTCCCTCTCGTGGAGCGACGAATTGGTCCGCTACCTCTTTGTCTGGTTCTCGCTCGTGGGCTCGGCGCTCGTCCTCCGCGAACGCGAGCACATCCGGGTCGAGTACTTCGTCGAGAAGTTCCCGACGCGCCTGCGGCGGGGCATCGAGTGGACGATGGCCGCGGGCGTCTGCCTGCTCCACGCCGTTCTCGTCATCGTGGGCACCCTCTGGGTCTGGGAGACCCGGGGCACCGTGACCTCCGCCCTCCAATGGCCGTTGAACCTCTTCTTCTACGCCGCGCTGCCGGTCGCGTCACTGCTGAGCCTGGCGTACGCCGTGCGCCGCCTGCGACGCGGCGAACTCACGGAGCGCGACACGTCCGACCGGCCGCCGTCCGACGACGACCCCGGAGGCGCGCGATGATCGTGCTCATCGGCCTCATGCTGGCGTTGATGCTCCTGGGCATGCCCATTGCGCACGCGATGGGCGCCAGTTCGCTGATCTACATCGTCACCTGCACCGACCTTTCCCCGATGCTGGTCGCCCAGCGAATCTGCGTCGGCGCGGATTCGATGGTTCTCCTCGCCCTCCCGTTCTTCCTGCTCGCAGGCGAAATCATGAACGCGGCGGGGATCACGCAGCGCCTCACGCGCCTCGCGCTGGCTTTGATCGGAAAGCCACGGGGCGGGCTGGCCTACGTGGTGGTCGCGGTGAACATGCTCGTCGCGATGGTCTCCGGCGCGGCCATCGCCAGCGCGGCGGCGGTCGGATCGACGATGGTCCCGATGATGACTGCGAAGGGCTATCCGAAGGGCTACGCGGCCGCGCTCAACGCGTCGGCGGCGACGATGGGGCCGATCATCCCGCCCAGCGTCGGCTTCATCATCTATGCCTCCGTCTCCGGCGCCTCGGTCGGAAAGCTCTTCCTTGCGGGCACGATGCCGGGGATCCTGCTGGCCGTCCTCACGCTGGCCGTCTGCGCATGGATTGCGCGCCGCGACAGCCATCCTGCCGGCGAGCCGCGCAGCCGCCGGGAGATCATCGACAGCCTCCGCAGCGCCGTACCGGCGCTCCTGATGCCCGTGATCATCCTCGGCGGGATCTTCGGCGGCCTCGTGACACCGACCGAGGCCGGCGCGCTGGCCGTCGCCTACGGCCTCGTCGCCGGCCTCGGGCTCTACCGGACCCTGAAATGGCGGGACCTTCCCGTCATCCTTCTCGTCACGGCGCGCCGCACGGCGGCCATCATGTTCATCATGGCCTGC
>CAYODK010000094.1:4170-19689 GCA_964402695.1 uncultured Verrucomicrobiota bacterium | reverse complement strand
GACGACAGGTCGAGCATGACGCAGCCGCACAACCCCAGGGCCAGCACGGCCGCCGTGAGCCCCGCCCTTCGTGGAAGCAAGTTGTTCATGGTGTCGATCCTCCCGCGTTTGGTGGTCATCTTCGCCGACGGCGTCGAGGAGTCAATCCGTGGATGGCCTCCCCCGGCACGCCGGCATTCCGAACTTCACGCCCGGGCCGCTCCCGGGGAATGCGCGAAGGCCCTCAACTCGGCGATGCCGTCGTCGCGGGAGACCATGCGTTCGCCCGCGGCGTCGAGCAGGTCCTGGAAGCGCCGGCCGCTGAAATCAAGGTTGTGGCTGACGGCATGGACCGCGTAGTGCGAGGGATCGACGAACGGGCGGTCCCTGCCGGCTGCCTTCGAAAGGCCGGTGACGATCGCGCCGGCCGCGGCGCCGGCCCAGAGAGGCAGGCAGACCGTGCGCAGCCGCCGGCCGGGCAGGTGCACCCCGGCGACGATCCGCATGAAGCCGTCGATGGAGGTGACCTCGCGATCGAGCACGTTCACCGCCCGGCCCGCCGCCTCCGGCCGCGTGGCCGCAAGCACGCAGGCCGTCGCCACATTCCGCACGTGCGCCAGGGGCCACCGGTTCCGTCCCCGCCATGGACCGAAATGCACGATGCAGGACGAACTCCGCAGGAAGTCGGCGATCCTGGCCGTCAGCGTCGGGTCGCCCACGCCCCACACCTGGGCCGGTCGGAGGATGGCGAAACGCTCCGGCGGGAGCCCGGACCGGAGGCAGTCCTCGGCCGCAACCTTCGAGACGGGATACGGATTCCGCGGCCGGGGGGCCAGAGGCAGCGTGTCCTCATCCTCCCCTGCGAAATCCCGGAGACCGTAGACGTCGGTCGTGGACACGAACACGAGCCGGCCCACGCGGAACTCGCGCGCCAAGTCGACCAGCGTGCGGACGGGGGCCACGTTCGCCGCCTCGAAGGCCCGCCGGGTTCCGATGTCCGAGGCCCGTCCGGCGCAATGGACGATGGCCTCGAGCCCGCCCTCCCGGCCGCCCGCCGCCTCGCGGACCGCCGCGCGCAACGAGGCCGGGTCGGTGACGTCCGTCCGGATCCACGTGACGGCGTCCAGCGCCTTCCGGATGTCGGGCGGCCGGTCCGCGGTGTCGACGGGGCGTCGATGGAGTGTGCCGAAGACCCGCCGGCCGCGACGCACGAATTGCGCGGCGACGTAGCTTCCGATGAAGCCCGCGGCGCCGGTGACGAGGACCGTGTTCATGGGATCAGCCCGAGCGTCCGCCCGACCTCCCCGAACAGGGAGAGCGCGCGGTCGATCTCCGCGTCCGTCAGCGTGCTCATGACGCTCACGCGAAGCCGGCATTCCTTGCGGCGGACCGCCGGATAGGTCACGAGGTTGGTGAACACGCCGCGCGCGCGCAGCCCGTTGTGAAACGAGGCGAGCTTCTCCTCGTCCCCGACGATGACCGGGATGATGGCCGAGGCGGTGTCGCCGGTGTCGAACCCGAGGCCTTGGAGCCCGTCGCGCAGCCGGCGGATGCGGGTCCAGAGTCCGGCGCGGCCCGCCCGGTCGGCGCGGATCATCCGGATCACCTCGACCAGGCCGGCAGCCGTCGGCGCCGGCATGCTGGTCGAGAAGAAGTAGGTTCGCGCGTAGTAGCGGAGGTAGCGGACGAGCGCCTCGCTGCCCGCGCAGTAGCCGCCGATCGCGCCGGGCGTCTTGCTGAGCGTGCCGCAGAGGAGGTCGACCCGGTCGAGACATCCGAAGTGCTCGGCGGTGCCGCGGCCGGTGGGACCGACGACGCCGAGTCCGTGCGCGTCGTCGACCATCACCCGGGCCCCGTAGCGCGCCGCGAGGTCGACGATCCGGTCGAGCGGCGCGAGGTCGCCGTCCATCGAGAACACCCCGTCCGTCACGATCAGCCGTCCGCGGACGGCGTCCGGCAGGCGGCGGAGCAGCCGTTCGAGATGCTCCATGTTGCGGTGCAGGTAGACCTTGATCTCCGCGCCCGATAGCCGGCAGCCGTCGAAGATCGAGGCGTGGTTCGCCGCGTCGTTCAGCACCACGTCGCCCGGGCCGCAGAGGGCGGAGAGGATGCCGACGTTGGCCGAGTAGCCGCAGGGGAACACGATGCAGTCGGCGGTTCCGTGGAGGCCGGCCAGTTCGAGTTCGAGCTGCCGGTGCAGCGGCGTCGTGCCGGCATAGAGCGAAACGGCGCCCATCCCGTAGCCGTACTCGTCGAGCGCCCTGCGGCTCGCGGCCACGACGCCGGGATGGGTGGTCAGGCCGAGGTAGGAGTTCGAGCCGAGCATGATCACCCCGTGCTCGCGTCCGTCATGTTCGCGCACGGCGCAGGCATGGGCGGCGGGTCCGCACAGGAGCAGGCCGAGCCCCTCGAGATAGGCGGCCGGCGCGGCCGAGAGGCGGGCGTCGAGGTCGCGCACCTTGTCGAAGAGATCGGCGCGGCCGTCGCGGGGCACGAAGTCCTCGAAACGGCCCGGGGGGGATTCGTTCATGGGGCGGTCTCCGTGGCATCGCGGGGCCGGTGGCATGCGAGCGGGCGCGCGGTGTCGCAATGGATCGTGCACAGGTTGCAGTTCGTGCATCCCGACGGATGGGGGTCGCCGGCGAGGACCCGGGCCGGGAACGCCGGCTCATGGATGAGGGGGCGGCAGAGGGACACGGCGTCGAGGCCGTGGACGGTCCGCGCCTGGACCATGACACCGGGGGAGCGGAACCCGCCGACGGCGAACACCGGGATCCCGACCGCCCGGCGCACCCGGCCGGCCGCGGCGGCGTTGTACCCTTCCGTGAACGGCAGAAGCCGGCGCAGGGTGCGCGGCGCGAGGAACCGCTTCCAGAATCTCCTCGCGACGTGCGGAATCCGCGCGAAGAAGGGGTTCACGCGCAGCACCTCGTCCAGGGGACAGTCGCCCCGGATGATGTTGAGCGCGGTTTCCATCGTTCCGTAGCTGATCTCGATGGCGTCGGCGCCGGCCGCCTCCGCGCGGCGCGCGGCCTCGAGGACCGCGTCCGGTCCGAGCCCGGGCACACGGTCCTCGCCGGCGCTGAACTTGACCATCACGGCCAGTCCCGGTCCGGCCGCCTCGCGGACGGCGCGAACCACCTCCACGAGAAAGCGGGAGCGGTCGCCCCACGCATCGCGCCGCCGGTTGGTCCACGGCGAGAGGAACTGGTGGACGAGGTAGCCATGGGCCGCGTGGATCTGGATGCCGTCGAAGCCGGCGCGTTTCGCCCGCTCCGCGGCGGCGCCGAATTCCGCGATCACCGCCTTGACGCCCGCGTCGGTCAGCGGCCGGACCGGCTGCCGGAAATACGAGCAGGCGCGGCGCGAGGCCCCGACGACCTCCATCCCCGTGGCTTCGCGGCGGGTCTGTCGTCCCGCATGGGCGATCTGAAGGATCACGGGGACGCGGGGGGGCGCGGACCGCGCGGTCCGCAGCACCGCCGCCCATGGGGCGATCCGGTCGTCGGACTCGATGCCGCACTGTCGCGGCTGCATCGAGCGGCCCTGCTGCGAGACGTATGCGAACCCGGTGATGATCGCCCCCGCTCCGCCGCGCGCCAGGCGGGCATACAGGGCGCCGAGTGCGGACTGCGGCGTGCCGTCCGCGCCGGCCATCCCCTCGTAGGTGGCGGAACGGATCAGCCGGTTCCGCGCCGTCGCGGGCCCGAGTGCCAGGGGCTCGGCGAGGAGGGACCGGTCGGTGCCGTTCACGGGGCGGGCCCTCCGCGAAGCAGCCTCGCGGCCGCCTCGACGGCCTGCCGGGCGTGGTCCCGGGCATCGCGAGCCGACCGGGGGCAGGGGGGCGGTTCCCGCAGGGGAAGGTCGCGACCGTCGCGGGCGACCCAGACGACGCCCGTCCCCCCGGCGGACGCGCGGGCCCGTCCGATCGGCGTCAGGCCGGCCGAGCGCAGCCGCCCTGCGGCGTCCTCCGGCAGCGGATCCGGAACGGCGAAGAGGAGTTCATACTCGCCGGCCCCGCCGAAGAGCGCGGCTTCCGGGGGAATTCCGGCCGCCGCGCACGCCTCCCGCACACCGGGTGCGAAGGGGACGGAGTCCGGATGGACCTCGATCCGCACGCCCGGACTGGCGAGGTGAAGCATCCATAGCGCGTCCGCGAGTCCGCCGCTGGTGTCGATGCCGGCCAGGGACACGCCGCGCGCGGCCGAGGCCGCGGCGGCGCGCAGTTCGATGGCGGGGGTCGGTGCCCCGGAGAACGCCGCCGCGTTGAGATCGCCCAGCGGGCCCGAAACCCAGAGCGTCTGCGGAGCGCCGGTCAGGCGGCGGGTGAGGGGGGCGGGGGATGCGACCGGGCCCATCGCGAACCCCGTGAAATGCCAGGGGTCGGCCACGCCGAGGTCGCCGCCGGCGAGGGCGCAGCCCGCCTCCTCCAGCGCGACGGCCAGGCCGGTCGACAGCCCGTCGACGAACTCAGGATCCGCGGCGCGGGGCAGGCCCAGCGCGTGAAGGAAGAAGCGCGGTTCGACGCCGGCGGCCAGCAGGTCGCTCAACGTCGCGGCGGCGAGGTTCGCGCCGAGGCGGCGCGGATTCTCCGCCGTGAAGAGATCCTCGGCCGGGCTGAACTCGTCGATCGTGAGGCCCCAGAGCTGCGACCCGAGGCGGACGAATTCCGCGTCGCTCTCGAACGGCGCGTTGACCTGGTCCCCGCTGCGGCGGAACCGGGCGGCGATACGGCGGATGGTGTCGATCTCATTCATGGGCCGACCAACGACAGCACTCCGGGGCGAACCTCGGCCTCGATCGGCAGGCATCCGCGGGGATCGCCGTCGAACTCCACGGCGCACGCCCCGGCGGACCGCACCCGGACCCGCCGGCCCTCGCGGAGGAAGACGCCGCGCGAGCGGACGGCCGTCCCGGTGTAGAACCCGGGGAGCAGCTTCAGGAGACCGGCACGACTGCGGTTCCCTACCGCCAGCACGCTGACGCGGCCGTCGTCCGGTCTGCGGCCGACATCAAGACGCAACCCCGAGGCGATCCACGGGTTCTTCACGATCGCGAGGTGGCGTGCTCCGGGCAGGGCGAAGGTCTCGCCGTCGATCTCGACGTCGAGATGGAGCGGCTGCGAGCGCAGGATGGCGCGAACAACGGCCAGCGCGGTGCCCGCCGCGTCGCCCAGGCGGGGGCGCCACCGGTTGGCCGCCGAGGCGACCGCGGCGCCCATGCCGGCGCTGCAGCTGCACCCGAACCATGCGTCGACGGGACCCACCGCGGTGCCGTGGCGGATGGCGACGGCGTCCACCCGGCGTTCGCGGCCGCCCAGCAGCGTGGCGAGGGCCGGGGCCGGGTCCACGGGGATGCCGTGGAAGCGGCAGAAGTCCGGGCTGGTCCCGGAGTACAGTACGCCCATGCGCTGCCCGGGGACGGCGGCATCGGCGAGTCCTGCAAGGACCGCGTTGATGGTGCCGTCGCCGCCGACCGCGACGACGGTGTCGAAGCCGGCGGCCGAGCGGGCGAGACTGCGCGCGTGGTCGAGGCTGAGGGTGGGGGCGGTCTCGAACGCCACGCCCGCGCGCCGCAGGCCCTCCTCCCAGAACGCCCAGAGACGCCGGCCCTCGCCGTGTCGCGACCCCGGGTTCCTCACGAGCAGGAGGTTCATCGGTAGACGCCCAGCCGGTCGTAGACGGGCGTCTTCGGCCCGCGGCTCCATCCCGCCGCCAGCTCCTTCGTCCGGGGCCAGGGGAGCGGGAGCCCATCGACGCCGTGCCGCCGGGCGGCGTCGAGGATCGCGCCGCACTGCGTGCAGCACAGCCAGTCGCAGCAGGGCTCGCGGAACGCCTCGCGCATCCGGGCGAGAATCGTCTCGAAGGGCTCCTCCGCGACATTGCCGAAGGAGACGTTGAGGAACTCGCAGGGCTGCACCTCGCCGTGCGCGTTCAGGTAGAAGCGGTCGACCGCGCCGGCCGTGCACCCGAGAACCGAGGCATCCTCCTCGAAGACCTGGGCGGCGAGGGACGGATGGTCCGGGCAGGCGCGGGAGTTGAACCGTACATGGTCTTCGCGGACGCGCCGGAGCAGGGCGGGGTCGGTCTGCATGTCCGTCCGGCGTTCGAGCCACAGCCCCGCGGGCTTCGGGTGGATCAACTGGACGAAGTCGCAGCCCAGGTCTCGCGCGAAGTCCATCAGGACGTCGAGCCCGCCGCCGCGGAGTTCGTCCTCGGGCAGCACGCTGTTGATCGCCGTGACGACGCCGTGCTCCCTGAACAGCCGGAGGGCGCGGACGGCCTGGTCGAACGACCCCGCGGCGCCGGTCATGCCGTCGTGGACCTCCGGCCGCGTCGAATGGACGGAGACCATGACCCCGAACAACCCGGCCGCCCGGAGGTCCGCAAGGACATCGGCAGTCAGGCCGTCCCCCGTGGTGTTGATCCAGATCTCCGCCCGCTCGTCGAGGGCGCGCATGAGGCTCAGGAGGCGCGGCAGGCGGACGAGCGGCTCGCCGCCTTCGATGTCGAACATCGCGACGCCGGCCTGCTGCATCTTCCGGGCGCAATCGAGCAGTCGCGCCTCGTCGAGATCGGCGCCGCGGTCGTTCCGCTGGTAGCAGTGCACGCAGCGGTAGCGGCAGGCCTTGGTCATCGAGAAGACCACCGTCGTCGGACCGGGCGGGCGGCGGACGAGCTTGCTGTCCAGCGCGTGAAAGAAGGCCGGCGACGGGTAGGCGGGCAGGTAGAGGTGGATCTTCAGCCCCCGCGGCGTGCGGACCACCTTGTTGTGCCGGAAGATCAGCAGCAGGCGCAGGGCGCGGGCGAGGAAGCGGAGGTAGGCGGCCGGCGACCACCCGAGACTCCGGGCGCGGCGCGCGTACCGGACGGCCACCCCCGCGGCGATGCGCACGTAGGCGGCGGCCTTCCCGGGTCCGGTGACGAAACGGGGGGCGCTCACGATCGTGCGTCTCCGTGGAGATCGAACAGGAAGCCGATGAGCACGTAGCTTGCGGCCAGCAGGTAGAGGGCGAGCGTCCCGTTGAAGATCGCGATCAGCGTGACCTGTCCGGCCACGCACGCGCGGACGTTGGTCACGAGGCTGAAGTAGGTCCGCTCGCCCGTCGGGTGGCGGAAATAGAGCACGGCGGTCCAGAGCTGGAGGAAGACGGTGACGGCCGCGCAGAACACGAAGTCCCGCTGGAACAGGATGTCCTCGGCGGGAAGCCACCGCAGGCCCAGGAAGAGCAGGAACACCAGGGTCGGAAGGAAGGCCCCCGCGACGCCAACCCAGCGGGCGGTGCGCAGGCCGTACTTCACGATGAAGGTGCGTTTTCCCGCGGCCCGGTCTCCGTGGTAGTCCTTGAAGTAGGTGTAGTAGGTCATCAGGGCGTTGAGCAGGGCCACGAGCACGAGGATGCAGATCCGGTTGCTTGTGAAGACCGGATCGGGCGGCGGGCCGGAGGCGAGGAACCCGTAGGCGGTGCACGAGGCGATGGACAGGCCGAAGACCGCGTTGCCGGCCAGCGACCAGGCCTTGGCGTACTCGTAGAGGATGTTCAGCAGCACGCCGGTCGCGGCGGCGGCCAGGGCCCACGGCTCGAGCCGCCACGAGAGGAAGCCGACCAGCCCCAGGAGGGCCGCCGAGACCACCATCGCGGCGCGCGGATCGAGTTCGCCGGTGACCATCGGCCGGTTTGGAGCGTTGATCCGGTCCTCCTTCAGGCCGAAGTAGTCGTTGATCACCTGGTTCACGCCGTAGCTCAGGAAGAGCATCGCGAGAATCAGGGCCTTGCGGGCGGGCTCGCCGGCGCCGGGGCAGCAGAAGTCGTAGAACGAGACCCCGATCCAGCCGGCGATGCCGGTCACGAAGGAGAAGTAGAGGCGCATCGAGCGCACGTAGGCCCGAACGAATCGGCGTGCGCCGGAACCCCCTCGGCACTGGACTGGTCGGGCACTCATCAACCGGCGGGGCCGGTCCGGATCGGCCCCGCAGGAAAGGCTACATACACCGGCGGCGCCCCGGCGTCGATGCTATTGCGAGGGACCGTCGATTCGTCGCCCGGGATCGTGTTCGCTCTTGCCGTCCGTCCGGTCCTCTTCCTACAGTGTCGGTCCGCCGGGGTGAGGCGGGCGGTTGTCGAAGGGAGACGGTCCATGACGCATTGCGCATCGCCGGGAGTCCTGCCTCGTCTGTCGATCATGATGTTCCTGCAGTCCTTCGTGTGGGGGTGCTGGTTCGTCACCGTCGGCAACTTCATGGACAAGGCCGGGATGGGATCCGCGATCTTCTGGGCCTACACCGTCGGGCCGATCGCGGCGTTCGTGACGCCGTTCTTCCTGGGCATGGTCGCGGACCGCTTCTTTGCGACGCAGAACGTCCTGGCGGCGCTGCACCTGGTCGGCGCCGCGGCGATCCTCCTCGCGCCGGCCGTCGCGCCGTCGGAACCGGGCGGCTCGCCGCTGGCCTTCATCCTGTTGCTGCAGGTCCACACCCTCTGCTACATGCCGACGATCGGCCTGGCGAACACTCTGGCCTTCCACCACCTGACGAACCAGGAGAAGCAGTTCCCCGTCATCCGCGTGTTCGGCACGTTCGGCTGGATCGCCGCCGGCATCCTGGTCAGCAAGGTGCTTCAGGCCGACGAGACCGCGCTGCCGATGCGGGTCGCCGCCGCCGCCGGCCTGTTGATGGGGCTCTACAGCCTGTCGCTTCCGCACACGCCGCCGCCCGCGAGGGGTAAGGCCTTCTCGTGGCGCGACGCGGTGGGCCACGACGCACTGCAACTGCTGAGGCGGCCCTCGTTCGCCGTCTTCCTTGTCGCCTCGTTCCTGATCTGCATCCCGCTGTCGGCCTATTTCGCCTACGCACCGGTGTTCCTGAAGGCGACGGGATTCGAAAATCCGGGGTTCAGCCTCTCCTTCGGCCAGATGTCCGAGGTCTTCTTCATGCTCGCGATGCCCCTGATCTTCGCGCGGCTGGGCGTCAAGCGGATGATCCTGATCGGCGTGCTGGCCTGGGTCGTCCGCTATGGCCTCTTTGCCGCGGGGGCAACCGCTGCGGCGGGGGCGATGGAGTGGATGATCCTCGGCGGCATCGTCCTTCACGGCATCTGCTACGACTTCTTCTTCGTGACCGGCTACATCTACACGGACAAGGTCGCCCCTGCGCAGGTCCGCGGCCAGGCGCAGGGCCTCGTCGTCCTGGTGACGCTCGGGCTGGGCATGCTGGTCGGCTCGCAGGTTGCGGGCGTCATCTTCAACCATGTCGTCCGCGCCGCCGCGGGCACGCCGGAACTCCTCGCGCAATGGCGCGTGTTCTGGACGATCCCCGCCGTCATCGCCGCCGTGGTCATGGTCCTCTTCGGCCTCTTCTTCCGCGACGAGCCCGCGAAGGGGTAGGATCCGGCGGCGAGGCCTGGCCGCGAATTGCGAGCTTCGTGGGCTTGCCGTTGCGGACCGGTTCTGGCATTCATAGGCCCATGAAGGCGCTTCGTCCGGGCGGGTCGCGCGGGAGCAGATCCACACCGCCGGGGAGGGGGTCGCTGATCACGGGGAGAATTCCATGAACGTCGAACCGGCCGTCTATGTCGCTCTGAGCGTGGTCATGTTCCTCGAGTTCGCGATCTGGGGCTCGTGGGCGCCCGTGCTGGCCGCCCGCCTGCTGGGACCGTTGAAGATGACCGGAAAGCAGACCGGCTGGATCTATGCCACGCTGCCCCTGGCCTGCATGTTCGCGCCGTTCATCTCGGGCTGGCTGGCGGACAAGTGGTTTGACGCGAAATGGATCCTCGCCGTGGCCCATCTTTCGGGCGCGGTCCTGATGTTCGCGGCGGCCCGCACCGGACGGTTCAAGCCGCTGTTCCTGGTGATGCTGGGCTACTCCACCTGCTTCGCGGCCACCCTTCCGCTGGTGAACGCCGTTCTGTTCGCCCACGTCAGCGACATGTCCACGCAGAGCCTGGTGTTCATCTGGGCGCCGGTGTCGTGGGCGCTCGTCGGCTATTTCCTGAGCGGGTGGAGGCTGCTGCGCAAGGGCGAGGGCGACGGGAGCGACTGCCTGCGCCTGGCCGCGCTTCTCTCGCTGCTCATGGCCGTCGGGTGCCTGTTCCTGCCGGCCACGGCGCCGGCCCAGACGGGAGGCTCGCCGCTCATCAACGCCCTGGGCAAGCTGGGACAGGCCGACTTCCTGATCTTCTTCATCACCTCCGTCTTCGTCTCCGGGACGATGCAGTTCTACTTCCTCGGCTCGGCCCAGTTCATGATCAACATGGGGATCTCCGGCAAGGCCGTGCCCGCCTCGATGGCCGGCGCCCAGGTGGCGCAGGCTGTGGCGACGTACTTCGCCCTCGGGTTCCTCCTCGCCCGGCTCGGTTTCCAATGGACGCTCGCGATCGGCGCGGCGTGCTGGCTCCTGCTCTACGCCGCCTACGTGCTGGGCAAGCCCCGGTCGCTGATCCTCGCCGTGCAGCCCCTCCACGGGCTGGCCTATGTGATGTTCATCATCGTCGGACAGATCTTCGCGGGCGCCGTCGGGGCCGACGCGCCCAGTTCGATGCAGGCCCTGATCTTCGCGGCGACCGTCGGTTTCGGGATGTTCATCGGCACCCAGGCGGCCGGGATCGCCATGGACCGGTTCTCCAGCGACGGCAAGTTCCTATGGAAGAAGATCTGGATGATCCCCCTGGTCGTCGTGCTGGCCGGGACGGTCGTGATGGCCGTTCTCTTCAAGGGCCAGGTGCCCGAGGCGAAGAAGGCCCCGCCGTCCGTCCCCGAGACCGTGAAGGATCCCGCAATCGTTCTCGAACAAGCAGTCGGCCGTTGAAACCGTCACGCCGATGCTCGACCCCGACGGCGCGTGGCGCGTCTCGGGCTACTACATCCGCTGAGCGCCGGCCTTGACGACGATGGCGGCGGTCCCCAACGTCGCCGTCTCGTGCACGTTGATGCGGCGGCAAACCGCCTGGCACAGGCCGCAGCCGGTGCAACGGTCCGCGATCACCGAGGGCGCAAGGCGGCCGGTGTCCTCCACCGGCGCGCCGGTGGCATCCATTTCGACTCCGGCGAGGATGAACTCGATTGCGTCGTAGCCCGCCGCCGCGCACGCGTCCAGGCAGAGACGACAGTCCGCCTTCCCGGCGTGAGGAAGGCACATCGACGGGTCGACGATCGCAAGTCCGATCCGTACGGCTCTCTTCGCCTCCACGGACAGCGGGGCGATGGCGCCGGTCGGACACGCCTGCCCGCAGATGGCGCAGTCCGGAGCGCAGCCCGCACGGTCCGCGTCGAGGCGCGGGGTCCACAGCGCGTTGAATCCATGGCCGCCGCCCGTCGGAACGAGGACGCCGGTCGGACATCCCTTGACGCACGAAGCGCACCGGACGCAGGCGGACAGGAAGGCGGCTTCGGGGAGACTTCCGGGCGGGCGGAGCGGCGGGGCGTCCGCGTCGGATGAGCCGCGCGCCGCGGCGCGCGCCGCGCCCAGGCCGCCCAGGATTCCGGTGGCGGTGCCGACGAACAGCGCGCGTCGTGTGAGGCCGCCCGCCGCCGGGCCGCCGTCGCCCGCCGCGTCCCGCCCGGCGGCGGGGCGGACGACGAACTCGATCGCGCCGGCCGGGCACGCCCCGCCGCATTGCTGGCAGGTGGTGCATTCGGCGTCCCGCGTCGTGTGGTCGTCGCGGATCGCTCCGAACGTGCAGGCCGCCTCGCATCCACCGCAGTGCGTGCACCGGTCCGTCGTGCGCCGCCGCAGGAGTCCGGCGCGCGCCGCGAGCGAAAGGAGGGCGCCGGTGGGACAGAGCACCCGGCACCAGAAACGTGGACCGACGATCGTCGCGGCAAGCGCGAAGGCCAGGATGGCGACCCCCGCGGTCGTGCCCTCGAAGCCGGCGGCTCCGGCGCCCGCCCCGTTCATGAGCCGCGACTGGAGGGGACCGGAGAGGAAGGCGAGGCCGCGGGTCAGGATCGGGATCGGCGCGGCGAAGCCGGAGAGCATCGTCCCCGCCGCCGCCGCCGCGAGCACCGCGACGAGCACGATGTGCTTGATCCGCATCCAGCCGCCCCAGGGCGGCAGGTGAACCCGCCGGAGATGCCGCCCGACCGCCCAGTCCGCGAGATCGATCAGGGTTCCGAGGGGGCAGAGGTAGCCGCAGAAGAGGCGCGGCACGACGAGGCAGGCGGCCACGACCGCGGCCACCCACGCCAGGGACACATGCCCGGCGCGCGAGGCGAGCGCCGCCGTCAGCCCGACGAGCGGATCGAGCAGCAGGAAGGTCTCCGCGTCGAGGATCTCGCGGCGCATGAAGGCCGCGGACGCATCGCGAGTCTCCGGCCGGAGAACGTGCAGGAGCAGCGCGGCGAACGCCAGCAGGCACAGCGTCTGGAGGAGCTTGCGCCACGGGGACGTTCGCCAGCCGATGCCGGGGAAGCCCGCGGATCGCCGGTGTCGTTCCGGGCGATTCGGAGACGGCGGCCAGTACCAGTGCCAGCGCATGAGGGCGTTCCGCTCCTAGTCCATTCCCGACCGCAGCGCCTGGGCGGCGGCATTGAGGATGGCCTCGCCGGTGACGGTCGCGCCGGTGATCGTGTCGACGCCCTTGACCGTGTTCGCCTTGACGATGCGGTCCGGCAGTACGGGCGCCGTGAGGTGGAAGAAGTACTCGTCCTCCTTGTGGCGCGTGATGCGGACCTCCGCGATGCGCCCGCCGGCGACCTTCACGGCGACGTCGACCGGCCCGCGATAGCCGGCGCCGGAGCCGTGGAAGGTCCCGTCCCTCACGCGCGCCACGTCGAGCTTGTCGTACAGTTCGATGGCGCGGATCGCGTCGCGGGCGCGCTGCTGGTACTGCGCCAGCCGGCGCCCCCCCGACTTCACGGCAAGCGCCTTCTCGTAGTGGCTGACGGCGCGGGACAGATCGCCGGCGAGCCGGCAGACGTTTCCCGCATAGACGTGGCCGGCCTCGGGCATGGACTGCGCCATCTGCTCGGCCATGCGGATCGCCGCGTCGGTCTCGCCCATCTCCGCCAGGAGCTTCACGGCGGCGCCGCAGACGCTACCGTGCCTGCGAAGGGTCTCGGCGGCCATCGTGGCGCTGCCCAGGCGGAAGAAGCACTCGGCCAGCCCGGCGGCGGGCTCCGGCGGCGGTGACCAGCCCGCCTGGATCGCGCGGGTCCACCAGTAGGCCGCCCGCGCGTGGTCCTTCTCGTAGCGAAGGTAGGCGTCGGCGAGGCTGTTCATGCACTGAAGAAGGGCGTCCTTGTCCTTCTGGCGGGCCTCCATCGCCTGCGTGTGGAGCTTGATGCCCTCGCGCCAGCGCTGCGGATTCGGGTTGATGACCGACCAGAAGTAGGCCCCGTAGGCCTTCTGGGGTTCCCATCCCTTGGGCCGGTAGGTCCCGGTCAGATCGAGCGTGGCCGGCGTTCGCATCGACACCGAGGCCCACCATGCGGGCGTCGCTGCACCCGCCTTTGCGATCTCGGCGAGGATCTCCGACGGCGCGCGGTCCGCGCCTTTCGCGGCCGATGCCGCGGTGCCGCGCGGCTTCGGCATCGTGAGGAGGAACTCCTGGTCCTGGGCGCTGAGCGCGCCGATGGCGATGCCCACGCGACGTCCGTCGGGAGTCTGGAGCGTCACCGTGGTGCCCTGCATTCCGACGAACTCCGCATCGACGGTGCTGCCCGTTGTGCTCGTCCACACGCGGGCCTCCGCCTGCAGGACGCCCAGCGCCGTTGCGACGATCACTGTGGGGCGTGTGATCATGCGGACATCGAGGGAAGATATAGCAGCTTTCGAACAGCCGCGGCAACGACAAGGGACCGGTCCGCGTTCAGTCCGCCGGTCGCGGGGACGGCGTTGCCGGTCCGGCCGCGGCGGCGGTCTCGCGGGGATGGACCGTCGGGACGAGCCCGGCGCGGCGGCAGAACTCCAGTTCGTCGAGGACGGACTGCATGACCTGTTCGACCGTTCGCATGCGCGCCTCGGCGATCCGCTCGCGGATGCGAAGGGCCTCCATCTCCCCGGACAGACCCTGGCGTTCCGACAGTTCCGCCATGCGTTCGAGATCCCGGGTCTCCCGGGTCGCCTGGGCCAGGGCCGCGACGGAGGTCATGACCGACTCGCTGGCGGTGTCGAAGGCGCTCCGGGTTTCGCGCCGGGACGATTCCCGGATGTCACTCGCGGCCTGATCGGCGCCGAGCTTGGCGTCCCGGCGCAGGTCGACCTCCCCGGAGAACCACTCGAAGAGGGGGATCTCCATTCGCGCCTCGATCCACCACTCCTCGCGGGTGCCCTCCGAGGTCGTGGCGTCCGTGCCCCGGCTGGTTTCGTGCTCCAACTCCCGGCTGGTCGAGGTGCCTGTGCGTGTCTCGGATCCCTGGGTGGTGGAAGACTCCGTCTCCCACGGCCCCCGCGTTTCGAAGGATGTGCCCGAGTCGGTTCGTTCCTCCGTGTAGACCGTCGATTCGTCGGTGATCTGGAAGGACTCCTGCTCGAACCGGCGCGAACGCGCCTCCTGCTGCTCCCACCAGTCGTAGGTGAACACGATCTGGCTCAGCCACGGGTACCGTCGGGCCCGGGCCTGAAGCCATTCGCCCCGCGTGCGCGCCTGGTTCCAGCCGGCCATCTGGACGTCGGGATGCTGATCGACCAGGAGCTCGACCCACTCGTCCACCGTGGTTGCCTCGGGCATCTCCGGGATGATCCGGTGGACGCCCGAGGCCAGGTGCGCCAGCGACACTCCCGCGGGATCCACCCCGCTCATGCGCCGGAACTCGCGTCGCAGCGAGGCCAGGCGGGCCTCCAGCCGGCGTTCGTCGGATTCGGCGCCTGCGAGCCGGAGGCTGGCGTCGATGGCATCGGACCGGGGGGCGTCGCCGGCCCCGGCCGCCGCCGCGACGCGGTCCCGCAGGCGCCGGCACGTGTTGACCCATTCCCGGGCCGTCCCGCGCATCCTCTCGGTGTGGGCCAGTTCGACCGCCGTCTCGGTGAGGTCGTGAACGAGGGCCAGTTCCTCCTTCCGGAGTTCGGCGTGGGCCAGCCATCGTTCCGCCCGGGCGGTGCCGACCGTGGCGCGCAGGAGCCACGGGTTGGGCGGCGAGATCCGCAACCCCAGGCTGAGGCCGTCCTCGTGTCCGTCATCACGGCCGGTCGTGGACGTGGACGATTGCGAGCGGCTCTGGGACTGCGAGGCCTCGCTGCGCGTCGATCCGAACTGGGTCGTCTCGTCGCGGTGGGAGGTCTCCGTGATCCAGCCGAATTCGGTCTGGGTCGAGTCCCGCTGCGAACTGCCGGTCCCCGTAACCCCGGTCGTCTCCCATCCGGTCGAGGTTCCGCTCCCCGACTCCGTCCTCGCCGATCGCATCCGGCTGGTGCCCGTGTCGCGCCCGGCCCCGATGCGGATTTCCGGAGATCGGGCCGTCCCCGCCTCGGCCACAGCGCCCTCGGCCCGACGGACCCGGCTTTCGAGCATTCGTATGCGGGGGTTGGTCTTCAGCGCCCTGAGGATGGTTGCGGTCAGGTCCGACGGAGGGCGGGCTTCGGCCTCCACGGCCGGGCCACCCG
>CAYODK010000094.1:0-4160 GCA_964402695.1 uncultured Verrucomicrobiota bacterium | reverse complement strand
TGGACGGCAGCCCGGGGCCGTGCGGGGGTGGCCGGGGGGTCCCACACCCCGCGACCACGAGGCCGAGGACGCCCCCGCCCAGACAGCCGGCCCATGCGGCGGTCCCCGCGCCACGCGGGGTGGCCCGGGGGCGCAAGGGGTGCTCCCGGCTCATGTTCCGCGCTTGTTCATGGGCGGCCATCCGGGCTCATCATGGGCCGCCCCGATGGTGGCAGGCTTGCCGTCTCGTGACATTTCGGCAATGTGCGCGGGCGCCGCGGTGCGCTCCCGGACGCCCGGACGGGCAGGAAGACCGCTCCCGGATGTGCGCTGGAGACCGGTTTTCCTTGCATGCCTGGGGCGACCGGGCGACCCTGCCGGATGAGGGCTGCATGCCCGGAACGAGTCGCGCTGGAGAGTGGGGAAGGGAATCCGTGATGAGAATCCTCCTGGTGGAAGATGACCGGCGGACGGCGGCTTTCGTTTCGCGGGGACTCAAGGAATCGGGGTTCGTCGTTCGAAGCATCGCCGACGGCGCGGAGGCCTGGGCCGCGATGACTCGCGAATCGTACGATGCGATCGTCCTGGACCGGCTTCTGCCGGGCACGGATTCATTGGACCTGGTCCGCAGGATGCGGGCATCCGGAAACCGGACGCCGATCCTGATCCTCAGCGCGCGGGGGTCGGTGGACGATCGAGTCCAGGGCCTCCGGGCCGGAGCCGACGACTACCTGCCGAAGCCCTTCGCCTTCACGGAACTGCTCTGGCGGCTTCATGCGCTCGTGCGGCGCGCCTCGTGCCAGGCCGAGGCGACGCGGCTCTCCGCGGGGGACCTCGAGGTCGACCTGCTGACGCGGAAGGTGACCCGCGGCGGACGGCGGATCGACCTGCAGCCCCGGGAGTTCGCCCTTCTCGAGTACCTGATGCGAAACGCCGGGAGAATCGTGACGCGGACGATGATCATCGAGCATGTCTGGGAGTACGACTTCGATCCGCAGTCGAATATCGTCGAGAGCCGCCTGTCCCGGTTGCGGGACAAGATTGACGGTCCCGGCGGGATCCCCCTCATCCGGACCGTGCGCGGCGCCGGCTACATCCTGGGCGGCGATGCCTAGCCGGCTCCGGTCCCTCCGGACCCGCCTTCTGGCGGGCCACGGCGCGCTGTTCGCCGCCTTGCTGCTGGGCGCGTTCCTTCTCCTCGACGTGCTGTTGCGGCAGGCGGTGGTCCGCCAGGTCGATGGTCGACTCCTCGGCGAAGCCGCGCGAATCCTCGACCTCGCCGCCCGGCGCAAGCCGCGGATCCTCCAGGAGGAGTTCGAACGCCTGACGCGGCTCGCGGGCACCGATGAAGTCCTCTTCCGCCTCGCCGATTCCAATGGTGTGCCGCTGGCCGGTTCCGGCCCCGGGTCGTGGATGTCCGCAATTCCCGCCGTGCCCCCGCGCGGGACCACGAGCCGGACGACGGTCCGATGCGAAGGAACGCGGATCCGGTGGATGTCCGCGGCCGATGCCGCGGGACGGACCGCGCATGTGGCCCGCTCGCTGGCGGGGGCCGACCGCCTGGTGCTTCACGCCCGGATCACGCTCCTGGGCGGGCTGATCGTGAGCCTGGCCTCCGGGCTTGGGCTGGCCGGGAGCATCGCGGGCCAGGCGCTGGACCGGGTCGACAGGGTGCGCAGGACAGCCATCGACATCGCGTCCGGCGACCTCTCGCGCCGGGTCGTCCCCGAGGTGCCGGACGACGAGATCGCGGCGCTGGGGCGGGCGTTCAACTCGATGCTGGACCGTATCGAGATCCTGGTGCGCGAACTCAAGGCTGTCACCGACGATATCGCGCACGAACTGCGTACACCGATCACCCGCATCCGGTGCGCGATGGAGGAGCATCTCGCCGGCCGCGCACCGGTCGACTGGCCGGCCTCCGCTGCCATGGCCGTCGAGGAATGCGATCGTCTCGCGCGCATGATCGATGTCATGCTCCGGATCGCCAGACTCGAAGCGGGGAAGGGGATGGCCGAGAAGGCCCCCGTCGGGATCGCATCTCTCCTCCAGGATGCCGCCGAGGTCTACCTCACCGTCGCGGAGGACCGAAACGTGCGGCTGGAGGTCGCGGCCCCGCCGGAGGATGTCCGGGTGATGGGCGATCGGTCCTGCCTGCAGCGGGCGGTTGCGAACCTGATCGACAACGCCGTGAAGTTCACGCCTTCGGGCGGAACGGTCCGGGTTGCGGGGCGTGCCGTGGAGGGGGCGGCGGAGGTCGAGGTCGCCGACACCGGGCCGGGAATTGCCGCGGACGATCTGCCCCGCGTTTTCGAACGCTTCTTCCGGGCCGGCTCCCGTCCCGGGACCGAGGGTGCGGGCCTGGGCCTGTGTCTTGTCCGCGCCATTGCCGAGGCACACGGCGGAACCGTTTCGGTCCGCAGCACCCCCGGGGCGGGCGCGGTCTTCACGATCCGCATGGCCCTGTCGCCCTGATCGTGGTCCGTCGTGGTGGGCTCCCCTGTGTGACCAAAAGGCAAGGAATCGAACATCGTGCGGCAATCCTGACGTGCTATCCCAACGGTCCATGGAACATCTCCGGAGACGATCCAGACCGTGAACGGGAAGATGCTGGATTCCAAGGCCTACGTTCGGCGGGTGGCGAGCCATCGCCGCCGGCTTCGTTGGAAGACGAGATGGCCTCTCCTTGTATGGATCGCCGCCGCGCTTGCCGCCGGTTGGCTCTATGTCCGCTATCCCGACGCAACCGGGGTGCGCGCCATCCGCGGTGTCGTGGAGGCGGAGGCGGTGTCGGTATCGCCGGTGGAGACCGCGCGTGTGCGCGCGATCCGTGTGACGGAGGGACAGGCCGTCCTCCCGGGCGAGTTGCTTGTGGAGATGGACGCCGCACTGCTGGAACACGACATCACGACGGCCGTGATCGACGCCATGCGGATCGAAACCGCGTTCGGGGATACCCACCAGGATGTCCTGCAGGCGGTCAGCCAGCGTCTCGATTCGATCGCCGCGATCGAACTCGATATCGCGCTCTGCCGGCAGGAATGGCAGCGGGAGTCCGCGGAACTCGAGGGTCTTCGCGCCGAGCAGACGCGGCGCGATGACCTGCGCAGGAGGGGACTGGCGGACGAAACGACCCGGGCCGAACTTCTTCCCCAGATCGCCGCGCTGCAGGCGGCGGTGGAGGCCTATCCGGCCCGGATCACCACCCTGGAACGACAGCTGTCCGAGGCCAGGCAGTACCATGGGGACATGATGGAGTGGCTGGGCACCCGTGAGGAGGAGAGCATCTCCACGGCCATTGCGCGGCGACTCAACCAGCGCGAGGTCTCCCAGTTGCTGGAGACGGCGAAGACCCAGGCCAGCAACCATCGCAGCGCCTTCCTGCTGCGCGCTCCGGGCACGGGCGTGGTTTCGCGCGTGATGTACCGCGAGGGGGATGTTGTCGTCGCGGGCATGCCCCTCGTCCGGATCGTCACCGCGCAGCCCCGGCACGTGACGGCGTTCCTCGACGAGGTGCAGGCGGCGGCCCTGGCGCCGGGCTCCCGCGTGCGCGTGACGAGCGCCCTGAGATCCCGGGGAGGGAGCGCGGTGGCGGTCGTGGATCGGGTCGGCCCGGAGATCCACACCACGGCCTATCAGACCTCGATCTCCGGTCGCCAGATGGCATGGCGCGCCCGTCGGGCCCGGCTGACGTTCGAAGGCGGCCATTCGCTGCTCGCGGGCGAAATGGTGGTCATCCAGGAATCGGTGCCGGGGATCCTGGATGCCTTGGGAACCCTCGTCGGCTTCTCCCGCGCCAAACTCTGAGGGCCATCCACCCGGCGGCGCCTCCGCGGCCGAGGATCCTGCCGGGCCTCACGCTTCTTCCGCCTGGGATGGTCGCCGTCGGCGGCGCAGGAGGGTCGCCGCCAACCAGACTCCGAGCATCCCGATCGTGGTCGGTTCCGGGATGACGGTGAGTTCAAGATCCTGCTCGACGCTGTTGATGGAGAGAACCGCGTCGTATCCATCCACCGTGCCGGCCGTGGCGGCGCCGAGGCCGGAGATGGCGGTGGCGTCGATCAGGGTGTAGACGCCCGGGCCGAAGCCGACGCCCGGCAGGAAGCTGAAGTTGTCGAAGTCGATCCCGCCGAGGAGCGTCGTGCCGGCGAGGATCAGGTCGCTGGTGCCGGTCGTCAGGA
>CAYODK010000093.1:0-19953 GCA_964402695.1 uncultured Verrucomicrobiota bacterium | reverse complement strand
CGGAACGATTCACTCCCCGCGCAGCCTGTCCTTGGAGCCAACTGAATCGTTCCGGCTGAGTCGGGCGGGGGCCGTCGGCCGGATTGGATTTCAGACGTCGAACGTGTAGATTGCCAGCACGATGCGCAATGGAACCGGGAGGGGGATACGGATGAAGCGGACGGCAATCGTGGCGGCATGGATGATGCTCGGCGGCATGGCGATGGCGGCGCAGGTCGGCCAGCCGGCTCCGGATTTCAAGGTCCAGGGAACCGGCGGCGAGGTCAGCCTGGCCGCGCTGAAGGGCAAGTGGGTCGTTCTCTACTTCTACCCAAAGTCCTTCACCCCCGGATGCACGAAGGAATCGTGCTCCCTGCGCGACGGCCACGAGGCGCTGGCGGGGCTCAACGCCGTCGTTCTCGGCGCCAGCCTCGACGACCTGGAGACCCAGAAGAAGTTCAAGGCGGAGCACAAGCTCCCGTTCGAACTGCTGGCGGACACCGACAAGTCGCTGGCCAGGGCCTACGACGTGCTCGCCCCGCTGGGTCTCTTCACCGTGCGACGCACCTTCATCATCGACCCGGCGGGGAAGATCGCCCACGTGTTCGAGTCGGTCTCCGTCGCCTCCCATGCCGACGACGTGAAGGCCGAATTGACACGCCTGCAGGCGCCCTCGGCACCCGCGAAGTAGCGCCGTTCCCGGCGGAATCCCTGCCCCGCCGGGGCGCGCCTAGGTCCGGGAGGACGGCGGGTACCGCATGCGCAGAAGCCGCGAGACCGCCCCTTGGAACTCGTCCAACTCCGCCGCCGCGAGGCCCATGGCGCCCGCGGCACGGTTGCGGAGAAGGGTGAAGTCGAGCCCGCCCGGCGCCCCCAGGTGGCGTTTGCGCGAAGCGGCGCGGACGGGATCGCCGGCGCCCACCTCGCCGAGGTGCTCCTTGACCTGGTGGTAGGCATCCCGGAACGGCATGCCCCTCGCGACCAGCTCGAGAACCCGGTCGGTGGCGAACACCTCGGGCGTGAACCCCGCGGCGAGCCGCTCCGGGTGGACCTCGAGGGCGCGGACCAGCGGGTCGAGCACGCGGAGGGTGGCGCGCGTGACGGCCATGCCTTCCAGGTAGGGCCCCTTCGTGTCCTGAAGGTCCCGGTTGTATCCCGAGGGGGCGGCGCGGAGGATCTCCTGCACGACGCCCGCGGCGGCCAGGACGCGCGCGGCGCGCGAGCGGACGAGTTCCAGCACGTCGGGGTTGCGTTTCTGCGGCATGATGCTGGACCCCGTGCAGAACCCGGCCGGCAGGGTGAAGTAGCCGAACTCGGGCATCGAGAAGAGGATGAGATCCTGGGCCATGCGCGACAGCGTGATCATGACCTGCGCGCAGGCACCGAGCACGATCGATTCGATCTTGGCGCGCGAGTGGTTGGCGTAAAGCACCGTGTGGGTCGGCCGGGAGAAGCCGAGCAGCCGGGCCGTCTTCTCGCGGTGGATCGGGAGCGGAACGCCGTAGCTCGCCGCCGAACCGAGGGGGCACTGGTCGGCCAGTTCGTAGGCTCCGACGAGCAGGACGGCGTCGTCGAGGAGATCCTCCGCCCATGCGGCGGCCCAGAGACCGACCGAGGACGGCATGGCAGGCTGCTGGTGGGTGCGCCCCACCATGGGGACCGATTCATGGGCTTCGGCGATATCGATCAGCGCGGCGGCGAGGGTCGCGGTTTCGCGGATCGCGGCGAGCACGTTGACCTTGGTGTGGAGCCGGAGCGCCGTGGCCACCTGGTCGTTCCGGCTGCGCGCGGTGTGGATGCGCCGGCCGATCTCGCCCAGGCGCTCGGTGAGCGTGCGCTCGATCGCGAGATGGCAGTCCTGGTCCCCGGGCCGGATCCGGAACCTCCCGGCACGCGCCTCGCGCAGAATCGAGCCGAGCTCGCGCACGGCGGCGCGCGCATCGGCGGGCCGCAGCACGGGCGGACGGACGGGCATCCCGGCGAGCATCACGGCATGGGCGGCGGTGCCGATGCAGTCGAACTCCACGAGTTCCCGGTCCAGTTCAATGTCGTTGCCGGCCGTGAACGCAAGGACGTCCTCGCGAACCGCACCGACCGTCGTCTTCCTCGTTCTCATGCCCGCCATGTCCGCCTCCGGTGTCGGCCCGCAGCATAGCCCCGGGGCGCGCGCGATGCGAGCCGGGCGCGAGCCGGCCTACGGCGCGACCCGGAATCCGTCATGGAAGATCTGCCGCATGGCCTCGATCTCCAGGCGGGCCTCTCCCCCGGCCGGGTCCGGCGCCTCCCGGGGCGCCTCGGGGAGGGGCACGTCCCTGCCGGCCGCGATCAGGGCCTCGAGGTCGTCGAACTCGCGGTCGGCCGCCGCCAGGCGGCGGCGGAGACGCCACGCGCCGAACCAGCCGGGGGCATGGCCCTCGACGGGCTGCCGCAGGGGATCGAGGATCCCGCGGTAGGCGTTTGCCACCCGGCTCAGGGCGGGGTCCTGTCCGGCCGGGATCTGATCGACGGCCAGCCGCATGGCGTGCGCCACCGCTCGCGCCCATGGCTCGCGCCGGCGATCGATGAGGACGCGGATGTCGATCGGGTCGGCAACGTCCTCCGGCAGAACGATCGGGATCCGATCGCGCGGCAGGGCGAGGGCCTCGCGCAGCCGGGCCGCAAGATCGGCGGCCGTCAACCGCCAGGGGACGTCGGACCGCCGCGCCGCGGCGATGGCGAGATCGGCCTGCTGGGCGAGATCGCGGGCCTTCCACGCGGGATTCAGGCGGGCGGCGAGGCGTCCGGCATCGATCGTCCGGCCCGCGGCCCATGCGTCCATGAGCCAGCCGGCCAGCTCGACGAAGTCGGACCGCGTCCGCAGCCACGCGACCAGGCTGGTCCATTCGGCGAGCGGGGCGAATGGCGAGTCGGCCGGCCCGGGCCCGAGAACGGACTCGAGCGGCGGATCGGCCTCCCGCGTCCAGGCGTCGAGGGCCCGGCGCTGGAGCGCAAGGCGGGGGGCGGCATACAGCGAACCGGCGAGCCCGCAGGCGAACCAGTCGGGGGCAAGCGCCGGACGCGCATCGCGCGCGGCCGGCGTCTGGCGCGCGGCGACATGCCGGGCGACCATCATCGAAACGGCCGCCGCGAGGACTTCCGCGGGATCGGCCCGTTCCGGATTCGAGATGCGGACGACCTGGCCGAGCCCCCTGCTTCCGGCCAGGATCTCGCGGCGGATGGGGACGTTCGTCGCGGCGGGATCGCCCTCCAGGACGAACACCAGGGGCTGGCCCCGCTCCGCGGGCAGGCGCTCGCCCAGTGCCCGCTCCAGGCGCCCGGCGACCTCTTCCAGCCAGGCGAGAAACGGAACGGTCTGCAGCGGGTCGATGCCCTGGGCGGCGAAGCGCTGCGTCGTGCTGAAATGGACGACCGGGGAGGGCGCCGCGGGACCGCCTTCCGCCGTCGGCAGCACCGCGGTCGCAGGGAGGGCGGCGAGGCCGGCGACAAGCCCGACCAGGGACTCAACCCCGAGGCGGCGTATCGACCAGGATGGTGACGGGGCCGTCATTGATCAACCGGACCTGCATCATCTCACGGAAGATGCCCGTCTGCACGTCGTGGCCGCGGGCCCGGAGCCGCTGGATGAACTCCTCGTAGAGCCGCACCGCCTGCTCCGGGGGCGCGGCGTCGATGTAGGACGGCCGGTTGCCCTTCCGGCAATCCGCCAGCAGCGTGAACTGGCTCACGACGAGAAACGCCCCGCCCGCTTCGCCGATGGAGAGGTTCATGCGCCCGTCCGCATCGTCGAAGATGCGCAGACGCGAGACCTTCCCCGCAAGCCAGTCGGCCTCGGCGTCGGTGTCGGGCCCGGACACACCCAGAAGCACCAGGGCCCCGCGCCCGATTGCCGCCACTTCGCGGTCCTGGACGAGGACGCCGGCGGAGCGGACGCGCTGGACCAGGGCCCGCATCAGGCGGACGGCGGCCGCGCGACCCGGAGACCGGCCAGGCGGTTCAGCGCGGCGGCGATCTCGTAGCGCCGCGGGCGGGCGAGATCCCCGCGCAGGTCGCGCGAAAGGGCGTCGAGCCCCTCGGAGCCGAGGTCCGTATCGAGAAGATCCATCACCTCGGCGACCGTGCGGCCCTCGTCGAGGAAATGGAGCTTCGCGTAGTAGAGAAGGAGCCCGATGGCGGTCGTCTGGCCCGGATCGACGAGCTGCGTGACGGCATCCAGGTCGATCTGGAAACGGCCGAAGTTCAGGCGGTGCGTGCCGGGCGCCTCGATGTAGGCCTCCTCGGTCCCGAACCACGGATCGATGCTGCTCGAGACGATCCACCGCGTCCGTTCGCCGACCGCCGGCAGGGCGGCCAGGCTGGTGACGGGCGGAGAGGCGGGGTTCAGGCTCCGCGCGTCGCGCGTGACATCGACCAGACGACCGTTCTCGAGAAGCAGGACGGTATCGGCCACGGGCAGGAACTCCTCCGCGTGGGCGTAGGCGCCGATGATCAGCGACACGCGCAGGTCGTTCGCGATCTGGCGCGCGCGGGCGGAAAGGGAGAGGAACGTTGCCGGCGCATCGGGCCGCAGCCCGCCGAGGCGCGCATCGCCGGCCAGGAAGGCGGGGTCGCTGGACGACTCGTCGTACACCAGGGCCTGGGCCCCGACCTGGATCGCCTCCATGGTTCCGGCCATCTGGGATTCCGCCGGCGTCGCGCTGGATGTCGTGAATTCGGCCGTGTTCCAGTCCGTCCGGGCGGGCAGGAAGGGGGAGATGTCGACCCGCTGGATCGGCCGTCCGGGATCGGCGTCGATGCGGACGATGTCCGGAATCGAAACGATGCTCCCCCGGCCGTCGCCGGCCACGTGGTTGTACGTCCCAAGGGCCAGGGCCTCGATCAGTTCGCGGCGGCCGGAGTAGGGATCGCCGATGATCAGCGTGACGCCGGAGGGGATGCCCACGCCCCGGAGGCTGCCCGCATTCGGGACATCCATGGTCGCCAGCCCTTCCGCCGGAAGCTCCAGGACCGGGCGGGCTGCGTCGGGGCGGAACCCCTCGCCGACGAACGAGACCAGCCCGCGGCGGGTCAGCGCCTGGCGGACGTGGTCGGCGTCCTCCATCCGATCGACAAACCGCGTCAGGTCGACATCGCTCTGGTAACAGTAGATCAGCGAGTCGCTGACGATCGCCGGGAGGTCCTCGAAGAAGATCTTCTCGGCGCCCGGGGCGTCGACCCCTCCGTCGCGGAGGGGCAGGCGGATGGTCAAACGCGCCTCGACGTAGTCCTGGGCCACGACGATCGAGGAGCGGGGCAGGATCTGCGGCCCGGGCCGCGCGATGACAATCGCTGCGCCTGCGTTGTCGGATCGCATCCCCCGGGCCTCGATCGCGACGGCCAGGCGGCGGGCCAGGTAGTCCTCCAGCGCGGTGCGCCGGATCGGCGTCGCAACGAGCGAGGCGGGGAAGCCGGCGATGAGCTGGGGCACGTGGACGACGAACAGCCCCTGCACGCTCCCGGCGGCGACCGCGGGCGCGCGGTGGACGTGGATCACGAAGCGGGTGAAGTCGAAATCGCCGATCAGGCGGCCGTACTCGGCGGCCGGCTGCCCGTGGATGGCCTTCAGCGTGGCCGCGAACTCCCTCTTGTCTCTCATGGACCGTATGCTCCCTGTTAGCCCGCCGCGCGCATCACGGCGCGATCACCAGCCTCGCCTTCCCGTCCGCCAATTCCGCCCGTTTCACACGATCCAGAATCCCGCGTTCCCGGCTCATCCCCGCCAGGACCTGCTCGAGCCGGCCGGCCACCCATCCGTGCGCGGGCGTCGGAAGCCTCAGGTGCCCGAGCCGGGCCTCGCGGACCGCGAGGCGGAACGGGCCCTCGGCCGTCACCGGCAGTCCACGGACGTCGAACGAAAGCTGGAGGGGGCCCCAGCTGGCCAGCGCAACGGCGCGGACGCGGTCCCCCCGGATCTCGATGCGGATGCGATCCAACCCGACCTGCATCCCCTGGGCCCGGCCGGCATCCGGCGTCTCCCGGAGCCGCCAGGCGAGGAAGTTGTTGATGTCCTCGTCGGCGATCACGCTGGCCGTGGTGCCCTGCTGCCGGATGAGCTGCTCCATGGCGACCACCCATTGCGCGAACTTCCGGGCGCGGGCTTCATCCGCCGGCGTCTCGGCCACCGGCAGGGGCCACATCGCCAGACCGACGATCGCGGCAAGCACGAGGATGGCCAGGAGCCGTCCCGCCCCGGCGAGATAACGACCGATCGGGAAGGCCTCCCGCTTGTGGTGCACCGTCGGCGCGCCCATCCGCGCCCCGCACTGCGTGCAGAAAACGCCGACGGTCTTGTTCTCCATGCCGCACTGGGGACAGACCACGTTGACGGGCATGTCACGCCTTTCCGGGAGAAGAGGCCGGCTTTTTGGCCGGCGCCGCGGCCTTGTCCGCCTTGCCTGCGTCGCTTCCCTTGGGGGCCGGGGCGGGGGCGGTCGCATCCGCCTTGGCTGCTTTGCGGTAGTTCTCGCTGCGGTAGTCCGTGATGTAGAAGCCCGACCCCTTGAACAGCAGCCCCGCGCCGGTTCCGATCAGCCGCCGAACCCGCCCCCTGCATTCGGGACAGCTGCGTTTCGGCCGGTCGTTCATCCGCTGGAACACCTCGAACCGGTGTCCGCACTTCTCGCACTGGTAGTCGTATGTCGGCATTGCTGTCACCATCGCAGCCGCACGAGGCCGCAACCGTCGCAGAGTACAGGCACCCCCCTTGCGTGTCAATTTGGGTCGGCCAGGAAGCGGGCCCGCACGGGGGGACGAATCCCGCGGCGTCGGGGCTCCATCCGGAGCCCCCCCCGGGGGGGGCTCCGGGGCTACAGCCCGATCGCCAGTTCGATGGCGCCCGCCTCGTCAGGGGACAGTTGCCCGTCGACGTTGGAATCGAACAGGCGGTCGAACTTGCTCTCCACAGGCCGCTTGGGGGCCCCCTTGAGGCTGGAAAGCCGGTCCCTGAGCATGGCGAGGACCTCGTCACCGCCCAGGAACCCGTCGCCGTTCCGGTCGAAGCGCTTCTCCCGGGCGGTCTGGGCCAGGCTTCGCACATGCTTGAAGAACCGTCGGTAGTCGTCCGACGACAGGGCACCGTCCCCGTCGTCGTCGAGCAACGCCCTCTTGAACTCGAACAACTCCGCCGCGCCGAGTTTGCCGTCCCCGTCGCCATCCGCATGCAACTCCCAGGAACCGTCGAGTTTCAGCCCCCGCTCGCGATACCACGGGTTCTTCGCCGCTTCGGCCTCCGACGCGTCGACCCGGCCGTCGTGGTTCAGGTCCTGGCGCTCCCGCTCCTTGTCCGCCCGCCGCTCGTCCTTCTCCTTCTGCCGGTCCTTCCGGGCTTCGGCATCCGCGGACGGCCCCTTCCGGTCCGGGCCGGCCGGAGCGGCCACGGGACCCGCGGAAGAGACAAGAAGAACCGCAAGGAGTACAGGGCGCATCATAGTTCGCATTGAACGCCCGGGGCACGTGACTATTGCAGGCATCCTCCGCGTACGGCATTGTAACCGGACCCGGACGAACGAAAGGACCAGCGACATGCAAGCCGTTCAGACACCCGACGCTCCGAAGGCCATCGGTCCCTACTCGCAGGCCGTCGCCGCCGGACCGCTCCTTTTCATCTCCGGCCAACTGGGTCTCGACCCCGCGACCGGCGAACTCGCCCCCTCCTTTGCCGCCCAGGCGCGGCAGGCGATGGAGAACGTGCGGGCCATCCTCCGGGCGGCGAACCTGACCATGGGGCAGGTCGTGAAGTGCACGGTGTTCCTGGCGGACATGAAGCAGTTCGCCGAGTTCAACGTCGTGTACCAGGGCTTCTTCACCACCCCGTACCCGGCCCGCGAGGTCGTGCAGGCCGCACGGCTTCCCAAGGACGCCCTCGTCGAGGTCTCGGCCATCGCATCGGTGGAGGACTGACATCGAACCCCCGGAAGGATGACCTATGAAACCCGCCTGCCGGCCCGCCGTCTTCCTCCTGTCCGCCGCCACGGCCGTGGCGGCGGCCCGGGCCGATTCCCCCGGCCGCGTCGAGATCCGGATCCCCTCGCAGCCCGCGCTCTCGCCCGACGGCCAACACCTGGCCTTCGAATGGAAGGGCGACCTGTGGATTGCCCCGTCGACCGGCGGCGAGGCCCGCGTGCTGGCCCCCCACCCCGCCCCGGACTCCAGCCCCGCCTTCTCCCCGCGCGGGGACGAGATCGCCTTCATCAGCCAGCGGGATGACACCGCCCAGATCCACGTTGTGCCGGCCGGGGGCGGAACGCCCGAGCAGATCACGTGGCACAGCGAGGGGTTCAAGTCCGTCCAGTGGCTCCCTGACGGCCGCCGCCTGCTGGCGCGGGCCGTCCGCGACGCCTCCGGGTTCGACGACGACCGCCTCGTCATCGTCGACCGCACGGGCCGCCGGGCCGAGACCGTGCTGTTCGACGACTACGCGGGCGACGCCGACGTCTCGCCCGACGGCGGACGCGTCCTCTTCACGCGCGAGGGGGTGGATCCCTACCGGGTCGGCTACCGCGGCAGCACCGCGTCCCAGGTCTGGATCCACGACACCGCGACCGGCCGCTTCCTCCGCCCGCATCCGGAGCCGACTCCGCAGCGCCTGCCGTTGTGGCGGCCGGATGGCCGCGCCTTCTATTTCGCCGGCGGCACGGGAGCCGACCTCGTCGAATTCAATCTCGACACCTGCGCCGCCCGGACCCTCTCGCCCGGCTCCAACGCCCCGGTCGCCGCGGCGGCCCTCTCGGACGACGGCTCCGTCCTGGTCTTCCGCCGCGGCTTCGAATTCGAGCGCATCGACCCGCGGAGCCCCGGCGCGCCGGCCCGCGTGCCGCTCTGGACCGTCGCGGCGCCCCCGCCGACGCGGGACCTCCGCCGCTGGTACGAGACCGTGTGGAACCTGTCGACCTGGGGTTCCGTCGATTTCACATCCAACGGTCTCCAGATCGTCTTCACCGCCGGCGGGGATGTCTGGGCCATGGACACCGTGGTTCGCGAGCCCCGGCAGGTGACGTCCGGCACCCTGGACTTCGACACGGAGGCCGCCTTCTCGATCGACCATTCGTCGCTGTATTTCCTTCGCGACGACGGGCTCGGCATCAACCTCTGGCGCGCCACCCGTTCGGACCCGGCCGCACCCTGGTGGCAGGCCGGTCCGCTCGGAGCGTGGACGGCGCAAACCAACGCGGGCGGCCGCACATGGATGCAGCACGAGGCGTACCGTCTCGAGCCGCTCACCGCCGACCGGCTCGTCCGCCGGCAGCTCAAGCCCAGCCCCGACGGCTCGAAGCTGTGCTGGATCGAGGGCCTCGGTTCCATCGTCGTCGCCTCGACCAACGGGACCGGGGCGCGCGTCGTCGCCCGATCCCCGATCGGCGCGACCGCCGCATGGGCCCCGGACGGGCAATGGCTCGCATGCTCCCTCCACGACAGCTCCGGCAACAGCGACGTCTGGATCGTCTCGGCGGACGGATCGCGCGAACCCTTCAACCTGTCGCGCAACCCGGCCGACGACCGCTGGCCCGCCTGGTCGCCCGACGGCCGCATCGTCGCCTTCACCGGCCGCACCTACGACAGCGAGACCGACATCTACTACGCCTGGCTCTCCCGCGAGGACGCCGACCTCGACGAGCGGGGGCGCAAGATCGAGAAGGCCATCGAGTCCGCCGCGAAGAACGCGCCGAAGAAGGACAAGGCCGCCGCGGAGAAGAGGAACGGCGGCGCCCGCAAGGCCGTCGCGATCGACTTCGACGGACTCGAGGACCGCGTCCGCCGCATCAAGCTGCCCGGCTGCGTCCCCGAGCACCTCTTCTGGTCCTTCGACTCCAAGGCGCTGGCCTTTCACGGCACGATCGGCGGCAAACGCGGCACCCACCGCGTCAATTTCCCCGACCCCGGCGCCGCCACCCTCGTCCACGAGAAGACCGGCACGCAGGCCCGGTGGATCGCCGAGGGCGGCGGGAGGATCCTGTGGCTCGTCGACGGAAAGCCGGCGGCGGCGGGCGACCTGTATCCCTTCTCCGCCCTGCACACGATCGAGTGGCGCGAGCACCAGCGCCTCGGGTTCCGCATGGCGTGGCGCGAACTGCGCGACCGTTTCTACGACGAGCGGCTCAACGGCCTCGACTGGGAGGCCGTCCGGCTCGAGTTCGAGGACGAGGCCGCCGCCGCCGCGGATGAGGATGCCTTCACACGCGTCGTGCGCATGATGATCGGCCGCCTCAACGCCTCGCACATGGGCTGGACGCCCGAGAAGAAGGCGTGGTCGAGCGGCCAGTGGCGCGTCCGCACCGCGCACCTCGGCGTCCGTTTCGATCCCGCTTTCGCCGGCCCCGGCCTCCGCATCCGCGACGTCCTCCCCGGCGGCCCCGCCGACCGGGCCGACTCGCGCCTCGCCCCGGGCGAGGTGATCCGGACGATCGACGGCGTGCCCGTCGACCCCGCCCTCGACCTCACCACCGTGCTCAACGGCCGCTGGCCCCGCGAGGTCCGGGTCGAGGTCGCCGGCACCAACGGGGCGTCGCGCACCGTCGACCTGCCCACCATCGGCTACGACGAGGCGCGGCCGCTCGTCCGGCGCAAGTGGATCGAGGACAACCGCCGCATGGTGTCGTCCCTGAGCAGCAACACGCTCGGCTACCTCAACATCGAGCGCATGCAGTTGACGAACCTGCGCCAGTTCGAGCGCGACGTCTACGCCGAGGGCCTCGGCAAGGACGGCCTCGTGATCGACGTGCGCAACAACCCCGCGGTTTCATCTCCGAGCACCTGCTCTCGATCCTCTGCCACCCGCGCTACGCGGTCACCGTCCCCCGCGGCGGCGAGCCAAGCTTCCCCGAGGACTACCTCGGGAAGGTGGTCTGGACCCGGCCGATCGTTGTGCTGTGCAACCAGAGGACGGGCAGCAACTCGGAGATCCTGTGCCACGCGATCCGCTCGCTGCGGCGCGGCCGCATCGTCGGCGTCCCCGGCGAAGGCGCCGTCATCGCCACGCCGGACCAGAAGATCCTCGATCTCGGCACGCTCAAGGTCCCCACGCGCGGCTGGTTCACCCTCGCCGAGGGGCAGGACATGGAACTCTACCCGGCGGTCCCCGACGTTGTCGTCTGGCCCGAGCCCGGCGAGATCCCCGCCGGACGCGACCGGCAGATCGAGGCCGCGGTCCGCGTGCTCCTCGAGGACGTCGCCGCCGCACGCGCCAACCCGGGGCCGGCCCTCATCCGCGCGAGCGAACGGAAGTAGGCCCGCCATGCGCATCGCCTTCATCGCCTCGGGAGCCCTCGCCTGCCCTGCGCTCCAGGCCGTCGCCCGCCGGCCCGGCGACCAGGTCGTCGCGATCGTCACGCAGCCGGACCGCCCGCGCGGCCGCCGCCTTCAGCCCGCCGCCTGCCCGGTCTGCGAACTCGCCGGAAGCCTGGGTCTCCCCGTGCTGCAGCCCGAGAAGGCCAGCGCGCCGGAGTCGATCGCGGCCCTCGCGACACGGAAGCCCGACCTCCTCGTCGTCGCCGCCTACGGCCAGATCCTCAAGCAGGCCCTGCTCGATCTCGCCCCGCTGGGCGCGATCAACATCCACCCGTCGCTGCTGCCGAAGTACCGCGGCGCCGCGCCCATCCAGTGGGCGATCGCGAACGGCGACACGGAAACCGGCGTCGCCATCCTCCACGTCACCGCGCGCATGGACGCCGGCGACATCATCCTCATGGAGCGCGCCCCGATCGCGCCGGACGACACCGCCGGCTCGCTCGAGCCGCGCCTCGCCGCCGTCGGCGCCCGGCTGCTCGACCGCGCCCTCGACCTCTTCGCCACGCCGCCGGTGCCCCGCACACCGCAGGACGAATCACAGGTCGTGCTCGCCCCCAAGCTTGCCAAGGAGGACGGCCGCATCGACTGGACAATGCCCGCGGAGGCGATCCGCAACCGGATCCGGGGTTTCTCCCCGTGGCCCGGCTGCTTCACCACCGTCCCCGGCACGCCGCCCGTCACCCTCAAGATCCATGCCGCCGAGGTCGAGGCCGGCACCGGCGAACCCGGCACGGTCCTCGAGGCCGGCCCGAAGGGCATCCGCGTCGCCTGCGGCGCCGGCAGCCTCCGCCTCTCCCGAATCCAGCCCGAGGGACGTCCCGCGATGACCGACGCCGCCTACTGCTGCGGCCGCCGCGACCTCGCCGGGCTGCGGTTCGGCGGGTAGGCGGAAGGCAGCCGGGAGGAGGGAGTCGAGGACCAGGGAAGGAAGCACGAAGCCGGAATCCCGAAGCACGAAACAAATTCGAAATCCCAAGGGGAAAGCGCCAAGCGGGGGTTTGCCGCATTCCCGTGCTTCCCGAAGTCTGGGGTTTGAGGCTTCCGGTTTGGAATTTGTTTCGTGCTTCGGAATTAGGATTTCGTGCTTCCCCCCCCCTCGCCCGTCCACAGGCTTGCCGTACGGGGGGGTTCCTGCTATCCAATCGGCCGCGTAAACGGCCATGCTCAAGTCCCTTCGCGTCAGGAATCTCGCGGTCGCGGAGAACGTCTCGGTCGAGTTCGGACCGGGCTTTAACGTCATCACCGGCGAGACCGGCGCGGGCAAGTCCATCCTCGTCGGCGCCCTCGCCCTCCTGCTCGGAGAACGGGCGGACAAGACCCTGATCCGAACCGGCGAGGAACAGTGCTCCGTCGAGGCGGTCTTCGAACTCCCCGACCCCCGCGAGATCAACGGCATCCTCGACGGCCTCGGCCTGCCCCCCTGCGAGGGCGGCCTGCTCGTCTTCCGCCGCACCATCCGCGCGACCGGCGGACAGATCCTCGTCAACGACAGCCCCGTGACGCTCCAGGCGCTGAAGCAGATCGGCGACGCGCTCGTCGACATGCACGGCCCCCACGACCACCAGTCGCTCTTCCGCACCGACGCCCAGCTCGCCGTCCTCGACGCCTTCGGCCGCTGCGGTCGCGAGCGCGAGGCCTACACGGAGACCTTCGCCCGCATCCGCGACCTCGAGCGCCGCAAGGCCGAGCTGTCCATGAACGAGGCCGACCTAGCCCAGCAGGTCGACCTCCTCGAATACCGCGTCCGCGAGATCGAGAAGGCGGAGATCCGCGAGGGCGAGGAGGAGGAGGTCCAGAAGGAACACCTCGTCCGCGGCAACGCCCAGCGCATCCTCGAACTCGCCGGCCACGTCGCCGGCGCCCTGACGGAGCAGGAGGCCTGCGCCTTCAACGCCCTCGTCGCCGCCCAGCGCCCGATGGAGGAGCTCTCCCGCCTGCTCCCCGCCGCCGCGGAGTGGCGCGAGGAGATGGCGCAGCTCGCGGCGCGCGTCCAGGAACTCGGCGTCTCCATCGCCCGCGAGGCCGAGGCCGTCGAAGCCGAGCCCGCGCGGCTCGAGTGGCTCGACCAGCGGATGGCGACCTACCAGAAGCTCAAGCGCAAGTACGGCGGCACCGTCGCGGCCGTCCTCGAGACCCTCGAGACGTCGCGGACGCGCCTCAAGGACCTTCGCACGCGCGCCGAGCAGGTCGCCGCGCTCGACGCCGAGGCCGCCGCCCTGCGCGCCCAGCTCGAGACCCGCGGCCTGGCGCTCCGGAAGAAACGCGCGGCTGCGGCCGGCGAACTCGGCGAGGCCGTCACGGGCGAACTGGAGTTCCTCGGCTTCCCCGGGAGCGCCTTCGCGGTCGAGCTCTCCCCCCGCGAGCCGGAGGCGGACGGCATGGACCACGTCGAGTTCGGCTTTGCGCCGAACGTCGGCGAGGCGATGCGGCCCCTGCGCCTGATCGCGTCGAGCGGCGAGATCTCGCGGCTCATGCTCGCGACCAAGGCCGTGCTCGCCGAGCACGACCGGATGCCCGTGCTGGTCTTCGACGAGATCGACGCCAACCTCGGCGGCGAGATGGGCCACGCCGTCGGGCGCGAGCTGGCCGGCGTCGCGACGCGCCACCAGGTCATCTGCATCACCCACCTGCCCCAGGTCGCCGCCCACGGCACGCTCCACCACGCCGTCCGCAAGGCCGTCCGCGACGGCCGCACCTTCACCCAGGTCGACCGGCTCGAGGAAAAGGCCCGCATCGAGGAGCTCGCCCGCATGCTCGGCGGCGGCGACTCCCGCGCCGCCCTCGCCCACGCCGTCGAGATGCTCGCGCGCGCGCGCCGCAAGACGCCGCGCTGAGACCCGATTCCTCGGCCACACGGGGCGGTCAGGAGCGGATAGTGCTTCGCGGGCCGTTATCACGGCGCCGACGGAGCGGCGCCCTCCAACCCCGTCCTCTCGTATCTCTGTGGAACGGGCCTGGAGGGCCGCGCTCCGTCGCGGCCGTGTCCGTGCGTACTTCACATGGGTGGTCACCGAATATCCAGAGCATGGCCGATGATCCGGGCCGTGAGACCAGGAATCCCCAGGCTCCAAGGTTCGGACGTTCGCAGGTTCGGAGTTTCCAAGGCCTGGAACCCCGCCCGGCCCGGACGGAAGACAACACGAAGACGCAAAGGCCGCGAAGTCCGGAAACGCAGCTCCGTCAGGACGGGAGGAAAGGCCGCATGGCAACGCCACGAATTCCTGGCGGCGGAGCCGTACCGGGCATTGGCTGGCCGCTCATGTCTGCCGGGTCTTCAGTCCAGCCCGTTTGGCGGCCGCCAGTTGCCGGGCATCCGCGGATGCGAAGACATCGGCACCCCATTCAAGGGCACAAGCAATGTGCAGGGCGTCCATGGCCCGAACAGGGCTTGTTTCCAGAACCTGAATGGCTGTCCCAAGCACGGTCGGCGTCAGTTGGATGATGTCCGCGTCACGAACATCATCCAACAGCCGTTGCTTGGCCTGCCGATACTGGGGTGGGGTCAGCAAACGCTCGCGGAGCCGCCGGTTCAGGGCCGAGATGATCTCCGGCACGCAGATGACGCTCAAACCGAGCGCATCCGCCCGGGCGCACATCGCTTGGACGACGTCGCTTCCCTCTTCGTTCACGAAACGCTTGGCGAATGCGGACGAATCAAGACAGGCCTTCATCCTTGCGCTCCGCGAGAATGGCCGAAGCCAGACCGGCCCCCTTGGTCACGAGGCGAAGGGCGGGTCTCTTCCACGAGGGTTCCCCCGAGACGGATGAAACGGGCGACACCTCCGCGATCGGCCGGCCATGCCGGATGACCACAAGCGTTTCGCCCCGTTCAACCCGGCTAAGCATGCCCGAGGCATGGCTCCTGAACTCCGTCAGCGTCACCGTAGTCATACCGCAACTCCGATTTGTACAGCACTGTACAGATATCTGCACAGACTGTCCATCCGCCCCTCCGCGACGCACAAAGGAAGAAGAGACTCAGTCCATCGTCGCGTATCACCAGAACTTCAGGCCTGCCCGGGCTCTCAATCCCAATACCAGTCGACGTAGTGTCCCGGATCGTGGATCAGCAGCAGCACGGCCAGCAGCAGGCAGCCTCCGAAAAGAAACAGCCGCGTTGACCACCGGGCAGTCGGATTCAGAAGACGCCAAAAAGGCAATACGACGGGGGTGCCCACCAATGCTGTCCACACGATGACACCGACAAACGTACATTGCAGGTCATACGCCCAGCCGCCCCATGGTTCTGGATCCGTGTGGGCCATCGGCCAGCGCCCATTCGTCAGCGCGAAGGTCAACACTCCAAGGTAGATCGGGAGGAAGCACAGCAGTGGCGCGGCAGCCATGATATGGAGAAGCGCATCGATCCCACGCGCGGCCTTGAACCGGAATCCCGCGTAGTCTTCGTTCATACCTTCACCTCGCGTTCGAACCTGCGCCCGGGGCCGGCGGGGGTCAAGCGGCTTCGTGATGCAAGCGCTGGAAGGCCAATGGTCGTTCCCGCGCTCATCACCGCCTCTCCGATCCAGGGATCCAGGGGCTTGAGATCGGGCGCGGTGCGTGGTATATACCGTATATGACAACGACGGTTTTCCTCAACGGGAGGTCGCAGGCGGTGCGACTGCCCAAGGACTTTCGGTTCGCGGGGCGGCGGGTCTCGATCCGGCGACTGGGCGCCGGGGTTCTGCTGGAGCCGGTCGCCGCGGACGCATGGCCGGCGAACTACTTCAAGCGGATCCGCATCCGTGATGCAGCCTTGCGCCGCCCGGAGCAGGGCACCACACCGCCCGTCCGGTCACTCGGCTCCGCATGAGGCTCGTCCTCGACACGGATGTCTGCATCGAGATCCTGCGGGGGAACTCGCGGGTTCTTGCGCGCATCGGCGGCGGGATTCCCGACGACTTCGGCGTATCGACCGTCACGGCCTTCGAGCTGTATTCCGGCGTCGAGCGCTGCCGCAATCCGACCGGCGAGGCGCGTCGCGTCGGCCTGTTTCTCGAACCCCTGCACATCCTGCCGTTCGACCGGATCGCGGCGCGCGAGGCCGCACGGATCCGATCGGCGCTGGAGCGCTCGGGCCGCCCTATCGGGCCGTACGATCTGATGATTGCCGCACAGGCCATCTCCCTCGATCTCCCGCTGGCGACCCACAACCGGGCCGAGTTCGGGCGCGTTGCAGGGTTGAGGATCGAGGACTGGATGGCCGACACCGGTCATGCAGGGTAGCTCGAACGTTGACGATCCTTGGATGTCCGGTGTTGGCCACAAGTCCTCGGCTAGGGTTGGCCGAGCAGGAACGACCGTTGCATCGCGGGCCTCCCGAACGGCGCCGACCCTGCTTCGCAAAGACGCTTCGCAGGGCAGGCACCGCGGCGCCCTCCAGGCCATTCCTCTCGCATCTCTATGCAACAGGTCGTGGAGGGCCGCGCTCCGTCGCGGCCGTATCCATGCGCACTTCACACGGGTGGTCGCCCGATACCCGGGGCTTAGCCGGAACGATTCAGTTGGACCCAAGGCGAGGACGTCACGGGAGGCGAATCGTTCCGGAAGACGGAAGTAAGAAACTCCAAACTCCAAGGAAGTGATAAGTGAAACGGAGAAGAAGGAAGGAAGGCCGGACGGTCTGAGAGCCCGGAACGGTCTGTGGAAGGCGGGCCCCTTTGGGGACGCCCCCTGATCCACACCTGAAGACCCTCCGACTTCCCTCCTTGCCTCCCTAGAACTTCCAACTTCCTTGGAGTTTCCCTACTTCCGGAGCGATGCCCACGAGTCTCCATGCCTCAAGGTCAACTGCATCGCTCCGGCTTAGCCGAGGATCAAGGTTGGCCGTCGGGTATTGAGCCCGCCGCCGCGGCCCGCTATCGTGCGGGCGCATGAACCGGCTTCCCATCCATGACATCCGGCAGGAGCTTCTCGACGCGGTGCGCGAATGCCCGCGGCTGGTCGTCCGCGCGCCGACCGGCTCGGGGAAGTCGACGCAGATCCCGCAGATGCTGCTGGACGGCGGCCTCCTCGGCGACGGCCAGGTCGTGGTCCTCCAGCCGCGCCGCCTCGCCGCGCGCCTGCTCGCCGCCCGCGTCGCGCGCGAGCGCGCCTGCCGGCTCGGCGCGGAGGTCGGCTTCCAGATCCGCTTCGAGAACGTCTGCGGACGCGACACGCGCATCCGCTACGTGACCGAGGGCGTGCTGATGCGGCAGATGCTCGACGACCCGTCCCTGCGCGGCGTCTCGACCGTCATCTTCGACGAGTTCCACGAGCGGCACCTCTACGGCGACGTCTCCCTCGGCCGCGCGCTGGATCTCCAGGCGAAGGAGCGCCCCGACCTGCGCATCCTGGTCATGTCCGCCACGCTGCGCGCCGAGGCGCTGGAGAGGTATCTCTCGCCCTGCCGCGTGCTGACGTCCGAGGGACGGACCTACCCGGTCGACATCGAATACCTCTCCCGCCCCGTCGACGAGCGCGAGGGCGTCTGGACCGCGGCGGCGCACGCATTCGAGCGGCTCGTCGCGGACGGCCTCACCGGCGACGTGCTCGTCTTCATGCCCGGCGCCTACGAGATCCAGCGCACGATCGGCGCGATCCGCGACAGCGGTGCCTCGCGCGGCTACGCCGTGCTGCCGCTCCATGGCGACCTGCCGCCCGAGGCGCAGGACGAGGCCGTCGCACCCTCCGGCGGCCGGCCGAAGGTCATCGTCTCGACCAACGTCGCGGAGACCTCGATCACCATCGAGGGCGTGCGCGCGATCATCGACAGCGGGCTGGCCCGCATCCCGCGCTTCGACGCCGGCCGCGGCATCAACATGCTGCTGATCGAGCGCATCAGCCGCGCCTCCGCCGACCAGCGCGCCGGCCGCGCCGGCCGCACCGCGCCGGGGCGCTGCATCCGCCTGTGGACCGACCGCGACCACGCCGGCCGCGCCATCGAGGAGCTTCCCGAGATCCGCCGCGTCGACCTGGCCGAGATCGCGCTGACGCTCAAGGCCTCGGGCACGAACGATCTCCGCACCTTCCGCTGGCTCGATCCGCCCGAGGCGCGGTCGCTCGACCGCGCCGAGACCCTGCTGCGCGACCTGGGCGCCGCGGACGACACCGGCGCCATCACGGACATCGGCCGCAGGATGCTCGCCTTCCCCCTCCACCCGCGCTACGCCCGCATGCTGATTGAGGCCGGCACGCGCGACGCCGTCGCACCCGTCGCGCTGATCGCCGCGCTGGTGCAGGGCCGCGACATCCTCTTCCCCCGCGCCGGCAAGGACACCGACGAGCGGCGCGACGACCTCTTCGGCGACCGGGCCGAATCCGATTTCTTCCGGCGCATGCGCGCCTTCACCTACGCCGGGCGCTGCGGCGGCGACCTCGGCCGCTGCTCGAAGGCCGGGATCCGGGTGCAGGGGGTCCGCGAGGTCGCCGCGCTGCGCGACCAGTTCCTCCGCATCGCCCGCGCCGAGGGGCTGCCGGTCAACGAGACGGCGCCGGACGACGACGCGATCCAGAAGTGCATCCTCGCCGGATTCGTCGACCACCTCGCCGCGCGGATCGACGGCGGCACGCTGCGCTGCCGCCTCGTCCACGGCCGCGCGGGCGTGCTCGCGCGGGAGAGCGCGGTCCGTCACGCGCGCCTGCTCGTCGCCGCCGAGGTCCGCGAGATCGAGGGCCGCGACCTGGAGGTGATCCTCTCGCTCGCGACCGAGGTGAAGCCGGAGTGGCTGCGCGAGATGTTCCCGGCGGACTTCAACGACCGCGTCGAGACCCGCTACGACAAGGGTGCGAAGCGCGTCACCGCCGAGCGCCAGGTGCGCTTCCGCGACTTGCCGCTGGAGACGAAACCCTGCGATCCCGACCCGGAGGCGGCGGCGGACCTGCTGGCGGCCGAGGTGCTGCGCGGAGAGATCGCGCTGCCGCTGTGGAACGAGACGGTCGACCAGTGGCTCTGGCGCGTCGCCGCGGTGGCGCGGCATCTGCCCGAGCTGGGCATCCCGCCGTTCACCGACGACGAGCGGCGCGCGGCGATCCGGGCCGTCTGCGCGGGCGCGGTGTCGGCCCGAGACCTCAAAGACCGGCCCGTGCTGGCCGCGGTGAAATCGCGTCTCGATCCGCGGTTCCTGGGCCTCATCGAGAAGCACGCGCCGGAGCGGGTCGAGCTTCGCAACGGCAGGCGCGCCCGGGTCACCTACGCGGCGCAGGGCGCGCCGTCCATCGCCATGAAGATCCAGGACCTCTACGGCGTCACCGAATCCCCCCGCATCCTCGGCGGCCGCGTCGCGCTCGCAGTGCAGATCCTCGGCCCCAACCAGCGCCCCGTCCAGGTCACCCAGGACCTCGCCGGCTTCTGGAAGACCACCTACCCGAAGGTGAAGCAGGAACTCGCCCGCAAGTATCCGAAACACGAGTGGCGGTAGCGGGGCGAACCTCGAACGCCGAGGGCCGAAGGCCGGACTCACCATCCAACAGCCAACGCCCAAAATCCAACTTGGACCGTCCGCTCCGCGCTCTCCGCTCTTGGCGCTCCGCTTCGGACGTCGAGGAAGGCCGCGATGAAGAGCGGATCCGCCTGACCTCCGATCTCGGACTTCGGATCTCGGACCTCGGACTTCGTCCCCTCCACCCTCCAACCGCTGCCCCCCCCCCCCCCCCCCCCCCCCCCGCCCCCCAACC
>CAYODK010000092.1:0-19954 GCA_964402695.1 uncultured Verrucomicrobiota bacterium | reverse complement strand
GCCGAGCCGGTCGCGAGAAGAAGCATGTTGCCGGAGATCGACTCGTCGCCGCCGACCTCGGTCCAGTTGTTTCCGACCGTCGCGCTGTCGGCCCGGTTGAAACCGTCCAGGAAGACGGTGTCCGCGACGGCCGCGCCCGCGATCCCGAGGATGCCCACGACGCCCAGAATCTTCTTCATCGTCCGTTTCCCTCAACCCTTACGGCCGTGATCCGCCCAAGAAGCCTTCCGAAATCCCGCGCTTTATACGGTCGCCGCCCCATGGGATGCAAGCCGGGAAGCGATGCCGGCCCGCCGGTCAGTCGCCCGCCTCGTCCTCCCGCCGCCGCCGCATGCAGGCCACCAGGATCCCCAGTCCCGGCCCGGCCAGCAGGCCGACCGTCGCGGGTTCGGGGACAACGGCGGTGAATTCGAAGTTGTCGATAGCCAGCCCGTGATCGTTGCCGGTATCGTTCAATTCCCGGAATCGAATCCAGAGGGTGGTTCCGTTCGCCCACGTCAGACTCGGGCTGAAGGAGACGTCAGCCACCCGGTTCGGTGCGGCGTTCCCGTCGAGAGCGCCGGCCGTTGTGCCGACCACCGGACTGTCCGTGGACGCACCGGCATTGAAGGTGTCAAACCAACTCGCCGGCCCCACGGCCCATTCCACGACCAGCGGCTGAGCATTTGCGTTTCCGCCGTTGCGCCACTGCTCGAGGTCATAGGTGACGGTGAACTGCGTGAGCGTCATTCCGGTGGAGTTCATGATGCGCACGCCGTAGTAGCCGCCCAGCGTCCCCGATGAAGGACTGCCCCAGTATGCGCCGCCGGATCCGAGCGATCCCAAGGCGCGGTCGCCGTCGCTTGCGCTGCCATAGCTGAGCAGGGTGCCCGTCGTGCTGCCGCCGGCATCCGCATTGTAGGCTGACAGGTCGGTGCCCGGATCGGGCTGGCGGAGTGCATACCATCCGCCGAGCGTTGAATCGTTCACCCACGAGTTGCCGGTTCCGCTGGAGGCGAGCGTGTTGAAGTCCTGCGCAAGGGTCTCGCCGGAGGTCGAGATGATCAGGTCCGCGTTTGCGACGCCGGCGATGGTTGCGAATGCCAGAATCCCTGCGAGTCGTTTCATGGCTCGTTCCTCTCTCCCGTGCCCCGAAGAAGTCTGATCCCGCCGACCTGATCCGATGAAGAACGCAATGTTTATACGCCCGGGAGGTGGCCGCCGCAAGCGCGGAGGAGACGAAAAACCGGTTAGAATGTAACGAGTTGGCCGGTAGGTTGTTAAGGAGATTTTCATGGCGGCTATGGGGTGGTGACGGGCTGCGGAGCACGTGGGGCGGCGGCTGTCGTGCGGCTGCGAGCCTCCGTGCCGTCCGTCCGTCGTCCGGCCCCGCGTTTGCCAGTCGCCGGCGCTTGCGGTATCAATAGCCGCGCGCGGCGCGAAGGCGGCGGGCGGGGACACGACATGCAACCGACGTTCTACAACACGATGGCCCGGGCGAAGGAGGCGTTCGCGCCGGAGGACGGGTCGACCGTCCGCATGTACACCTGCGGCCCGACGGTCCATGATTTCGCCCACGTCGGCAACTTCCGCGCCTACGTGTTCGAGGATCTCCTGCGCCGCTTCCTGAAGTCGTGCGGATGGGAGGTCGTGCAGGTGATGAACCTGACGGACGTCGACGACAAGACGATCCGCAAGTCGCGCGCCGCCGGCCTGCCGCTGCGCACGTACACGAAGAAGTTCTCCGACGCCTTCTTCGCCGACCTCGACGCGCTGCGCATCGAGCGCGCCGAGTACTATCCGGCCGCGACGGATCACGTGCCGGACATGATCGCGCTCATCCAGAGGCTCCTCGACAAGGGGGTCGCGTACCGGTCCGACGACGGGTCCGTCTACTTCGGCATCGACCGCTACGACGCGTACGGCCGGCTCGCGCGCGTCGACAAGTCCGGCCTTCGCCCCGGCGCGCGCGTGGCGCAGGACGAATACGAGAAGGAGAGCCTCGCCGACTTCGCGCTGTGGAAGGCGTGGGACGAGACCGACGGCGACGTCGCGTGGGATTCGCCGTGGGGCCGCGGCCGTCCCGGCTGGCACATCGAGTGCTCCGCGATGAGCATGCGCTACCTCGGCGAGAGCTTCGACATCCACACCGGCGGCCAGGACAACATCTTCCCGCACCACGAGGACGAGATCGCGCAGAGCGAGGCGGCCACCGGCAAGCCGTTCGCGCGGTTCTGGCTCCACTGCGCGCACCTGGTGGTCGACGGGCGCAAGATGTCGAAGTCGCTCGGGAACTTCTTCACGCTGCGCGACCTCCGCGGGAAGGGGTGGTCGGGGCGCGAGATCCGGTACGTGCTGCTTTCGACGCACTACCGCCAGGGCCTGAACTTCACGTTCGACTCGCTCGGCGCCGCGCGTTCCGCGCTGCAGCGCCTGGACGAGTTCCGCGGCCGGCTCGCGACCGCTGCCGGCGCCGCGGCCCCCGGGCCGCTCCCCGCGTGGGCGCAGGCGTCGCCCGCGCTCTTCCACGAGGCGCTCGCCGACGATCTCAACATCTCCGCCGCGCTGGGCGTCCTGTTCGACCTCGTCCACGTCGGCAACCGGGCCGTCGACGCCGGCGACGCGAAGCCCGCGGATGTGGCGGCGGTCGTCGCGCTTCTGGATTCGTGGGACCGGATCCTCGGCGTCCTGGCGCCGGAGGAGGAGGCGGCCGACGAGGCGGTCATCGAACTGGCCCGCCTGCGCGACGAGGCCCGCAAGGCCCGCAACTGGGCCGAGGCCGACCGGCTGCGCGGCGAGATCGCGGCGCGTGGATGGGTTGTGCAGGACACCGCCCAGGGCGCGAAGCTCAAGCGGAAGTGACGCCGATGCCGCGCGGCCGCTTCATCACGTTCGAGGGACCCGAGGGCGGGGGCAAGACCACGCAGGCGCGGCGGCTCGTCGCCCGCCTCGAGCGCTCCGGCCTCCGCGCCGTCTACACGCGCGAGCCCGGCGGCACCGCGACCGGCGAGGCGATCCGCGGCATCCTGCAGCATGACCACGTGCAGGAGCCTCTCCACGCCGAGACGGAGGTCCTCCTCTTCGCCGCCAGCCGCGCGCAGCTCGTGCGCCGCGTGATCCGGCCGGCGCTCGAGGACGGCGCGTGGGTCGTGTCGGACCGGTTCGCGGACTCGACCACCGTCTACCAGGGCATCGGGCGGGGCTTCGGGATGGACGCGATGATCGGGATCAACGCGTTCGCGATCGGCGCCACCGTGCCCGATCTCACGCTGCTCCTCGACCTTGACGTCGAGGCGGGATTCCGCCGTCTGGCCGAGCGGCAGTCGCGGGAGGGCACGGGCCCGGACCGCATGGAGCGCGAGGCCCGCGATTTCCACCGCCGCGTGCGCGAGGGCTACCTCGGCCTGGCGCGGCGCGAGCCGGAGCGCTTCCGCGTGCTGGATGCGTCGGGCGATCCGGACGCGGTCGAGTCGCTCGTGTGGGCGGAGGTGGAGCGTGTCCTCCGCCGCTGACCCGCATGCGGCGGTCGAGGGCTTCCGGCGCGGCCTCGCGGAGGGGCGCGTCGCCCACGCCTACGTCGTGGTCGGTCCCCCGCGCGGCGCCGGCGGCGAGGCCGCCACGGAGATGGTGCGCTCGGTCTTCTGCGCCTCCGGCCCGCGGGCCTGCGGCACATGCCGCAACTGCCGGCTCGTGACCTCGCGGACGCACCCGGACGTGCTCTGGATCGAGCCGGAGATGAAGAGCCGCGCGATCGGCATCGAGGCGGTGCGCGGGATCCTGCTGCCGGGCCTCCTGCAGACCACGATGGAGGGCGGCTGGAAGGCGGCCGTCATCCTGGCGGCGGACCGTCTCCAGCCCGCCGCGGCCAACGCGTTCCTGAAGACGCTCGAGGAGCCGCCGCCGCGCACCCTGATCCTGATGGTGTCCGACGTCCCCCACGAGATGCTGCCGACCATCCTCTCGCGATGCCAGCGAATCACCGTCGCGGGCGGCGAGGCGCCGGCCCCCGAGCCGTGGCGCTCGCGGCTGCTCGACCTTCTCGCGGCCGGGTGCGGCGGCGGCGCGATCGGCCGTCTCGGCGCCGCGATGCGCGTCACGGCCCTGCTCGCGGAGGTGCAGGCCACGGTCGAGGAGGAGGTCGAGGCGGCCGCCGACTCGGAGGCGAAGGCGGGACCCGGGGCGGAGAGCGACGTGCTCAAGGCGCGGGTGAGCGCGCGCTACCTGGAGGTGCGCCGCACGCTGCTGCAGGAGATCCTGACGTGGCAGCGCGACCTGCTGGCCGTCGTGTCGGGCCTTCCGGACGCCGCCCTGCGCAACCGCGACCGATCCGCCGCCCTGCGCCGCGAGGCGAGGGGGCTCGATTACGCCGGGGCGCTCGACCGCGTGCGACGCGTCGAGGAGATGGACCGCCAGTTCCAGCGCAACCTCAGCGACGCCGTCGTGTTCAGCGCGTTCTTCCGCGACCTGCCGACCGGGACGTAGGGCGGAGAGCCAAGGGCGAAGGGCGAAGAGCGAAGAGCGGAGAGCGAAGAGCGGAGAGCGGAGGGCAGAGGGCGGTGGCCGGAGGCCGGCAGGCCTGACAGCCGAAACCGGACGCCTTCACTCCAAGATCCGCATCCACGGCGCCTCCTCTCCACCGTTGGGTACGGGCTGTTGGATGCGGGTCATCTCGCCGCGGTTTGCGGCACGTCCTCGCACACGACGCGGAACCCGACGTTGAAGACCCGCTGCCAGGCGGGGTAGGCGGTGCGGATCGACGGGCCGCACCGCGCGGGCGGGTCGAAGAACGAGCCGCCGCGGACGACGCGGGGGGCGTCGCGCGACTCGTCGTTGCGGCCGTCCCCGTCGACGTAGGGGTAGGAGGCCCTGGCGCTCCGGGTCCATTCGGCGACGTTTCCCGCCAGGTCATGCAGGCCCCACGCGTTGACGCCGAGCGAGCCGATCGCGGCGGTCACGACGGCGCCGTCGTCGGGCGGGGCGGCCTGCGCGACGGCCCCGTCGAGCAGCAGGTGTTCGAGGCCGCCGGTGATGCGGGTCCTGCCGCGCAGCACGCCGGTGAAGCTCTCGTCGGCCGTGTTCGCCAGGGTCGCGATCACGCCGGGATCGGTCCATTCGGGCGGCCGTCGTGTGCTCGAGCCCGCGCGCGCGGCGTATTCCCACTGCGCCTCGGTCGGCAGCCGGAACGTGCGGCCGGTGCGTCCGGAGAGCCACCGGCAGAAGGCGGCGGCATCGTTCCACGAGACTCGCAGGACGGGCTGGCGCGGTGCGTTGAGCGGGAGGCCGATGTCATCGTCGACCGCGTGGCGTTTGCCGTAGTGGCCGCTGTCGTGCGAGGCGGCGAACCGGGCGAACTGCTCGTTGGAGACCTCGCACGCGCCCATGCGGAACGGCGCCACCTCGACCGCGCAGGCGGGGCGCTCGTCGTCGGCGCCGGACGGATCGCCCATCACGAAGCGGCCTCCGGGAATCGCGACGAGGGCGAGCGTCACGCCGCCGCCGAGGTCGACTGTCTCGCGCGGGCTGGCGAGGGCGGCCTGGCGGCGGGCGGCCTCGTCGCGCGCAAAAGGCCATCCGTCGACCGCCGGCGCGGTCGTCTCGACGGGCGGCGGGGGCGCGACGGGCGTGGCGTCGTAGGGATCGGCCTCCGGGATCGACTCGGGATCCTCCGCGGGGCCGCCGACGAGCCTGCGCATCGCCATGCGGCGCTCGTGCATGCCGTCGGGGATCGGGAAGACCTCGCCCCAAGTGCCATGGCACGGCGCGTTGAGGTCGATCCACGTGACGAGGCGGTCCCAGTCCTCCGCGGCGAGCCGCACGCCGTGATGGCCGCGTTCGAGCATCTGGACGAACGGGCTCGTGCCGGCGTGGTACTCGCCGGGGACGAGCATCGAGACCTCGTCCTCGATGCCGACGCGACGCACGCGCGGGACGAGCGCCTCGTAGCCCGGGGTGTAGCGCAGGAGTCCGCCGGTCGCCTCGCGCATCGCCGGGTGCATGCGGTCGGTGTCGAGCTTGCTGCCCGGGAGGCCCCGGTAGTCCCGCACCAGCTCCTCTCGTCGCAGGTCCGGCAGGCCCGGGCGAGTGCCGTCATGGCAGCCGGCGCAGTGGCGGTCGAGCACGGGCTGCACCTCGCGCGCGAAGTCGAAGCCGCGGACGGGCCCGCGCCACGGTGTCACGTCCCGCGGCGCGCGGCGCGCGGCGGCGGCCATGGCGGACGGCGCGGCCTGGGGCGGCGGCTCGTGGCAGCCGGCGCACGCGACGGTTTCGCCGGGCATCGCGGTGTACCAGCTCCGCATGAGCTGCACGGCGCGGCCGTCCGCGTCGAGCGCCTGGAACGCGATCGGCGTGTTCGCGGGGACGCGGAAGAAGGCGGAGCCGTCCTCCTCGACCGGCACGGTGCCGACGATGCGCATGACCTCCCACGGCCCGCCGCGCCCGACCTTGTCGGGACCGGCCATGCCGAGGTAGCCGAAGTGGTAGGCGACGAGGCGCAGGGCCTTGATCGTGCCGCGCGGGACGCCGGCGAGGCCGGGGCCGGTGTGGACGTCCTGCAGGTAGACCTGCGCATCGGTGCGGGCGAGGTCGACGCGAGGCGGGATGGCGGGCGGGCGCGGGCGGGGGGCGAGGGGGACGGGCTCCAGCAGCGCGTAGTCCGGGTCGGTGTGCAGCACGGCGAGCGTGTCGTTCGTGTCCGCGAGGCACAGTGTCCACGGCCCGCCCGGCGCGAACTGGGCGGAGACGAGCAGGTGCGCCGCGTCGAGCGGGAAGGGCGCCAGGAACTTCGGCCAGTCGTTCTGCACCAGGTTGTCGTGGACCATGCGGCGCACCGGCTGGCCTTCGCCGGAGAGGCGTTGGATGCCCTCGCCCTCCTTCCAGCCGCGGGTCGTGTCGAGGATCACGAGCTGGCCCATGCGGTGCGGGCCGTGGTAGCCGGAGAGGATGCAGGCGATGCGCCCGGGCCGGCCGGGCATCGCGCGCGGGAAATAGAGCGAGTTCGGGAACCACGAGTTGCTGCCGTAGAGGGCGCGCTGGCCGGTGCCGTCGGGGTTCATCGCCATCAGCATGCGCAGGTAGATGTGGCTGATGCCGGTGTACTCCCAGCGGTGGTAGAGGACCTGGCCGTTGGCCAGGACGGAGGGATGGAGGTCGTGGTCCTGGTCGAAACAGAGCTGCCGCAGGTTCGAGCCGTCCGCGTCCACGCGGTAGAGGTTCGTCACGCGCTTGAGCCCATGCCAGCAGGGCACCGACTGGAACGTGGCGGTGGAGCCGAAGACGACCCCGCCGTCGGGCAGGCGGCAGGCGTCGAAGCAGTGGACGTCCTCCGGCAGCGGCGAGAGGTCGCGCAGTCCGGAGCCGTCGATGCCGATCTCGCCGATGCGCCATGTCGACGGCGTCGAGCATGTGAACAGCAGGCGCTGAGCGTCCCAGTCGAGATCGATCTCGCCGACGTAGCCGCCGTCCGGCGGACGGTGAAGCGGCCGCATCGACGCGGCGCCGTCGCTCCACGACAGCACGGCGATCTCGTTGTCGTATCCGTCGCGCTCGAGCGAGCTGTTGCACTCGTGGTTGGACGGGAACCCGATCTCGCGCCCGGCCTCGCGGCCCATCGTGATCCGCCCGTCGGGATTCCTCACGCGCTTCGTCTCGGCCTGCATGTCCTTCGGCCGGCGCCGGACGACCAGGATCCGCGCGTCGCGGACAAGGGGATGGTCGCGCATCGCCGTGTCGCGCAGCTGGACTAGGTCGCGCAGCAGCGGATTGACGGCCCCGGGTTTCGCGCCCGCCGCCGCGGCGGCCTCGAGGCGGTTGCTCAGGGCCGCGAGTGTCGCGGCGTACTCCGCGCCTCGCTCGTAGCGGTCGCCGTGCTCCGCGCGGGCGTCCGCGATCGACCGTCCCAGCGCGCCCAGCCGGTGTGCGCGCCAGATCTCGATCTCCGGCGGACGGTCCGGCACCTTCGCCGGCTCGAACGCGGGACGGGCGGTCGCGGCGGCCAACAGGACGGCGGCGTACAGAGGGGCGGCTCTCATGGGTCCATTGGAGACCGGGGCCGGCTCGGGGTCAATGCCGGATTCGACGGCGGACCGCGGGCGCCGGCATGCGGGTCCGGGGCTCGGACCCGGAGACCCGCCATCCCGTCGGCCCCCCTTCCCGCGGTTCCTCTGGACACCGGCCGGCGTTCGTGCATAATGGGTGCGATCGGAAACAAATGGAGTCAAGGTCATGGCGAGCACGAATCCGTACCGGCCGATGGTGGAGGAGTACGCGAGACTGCTCAGGGCGGGGCGGGACCTTCCGCTGGGCGGCATCGCGCCGGATTCCCGGTCGGCCTCCGTGCCGGGCGCGCCGACGGCGCTGATCCTGGCGCCGCATCCGGACGACGAATGCATCATCGGCGCGCTGGCGCTGCGGCTGCTCCGCGAACGCGGCATGAGGGTCGTCAACGTCGCGGTCACGCAGGGGTCCAACAGGGATCGGCAGGCCGCACGGCTCGAGGAGCTCCGCGCCGCGTGCGACTACCTGGGGTTCAGCCTCCGGACCACGGCGCCCGGCGGACTCGAGAAGATCAGCCCGAAGGGCCGCGCCGCCGATCCCGGGAACTGGGCGGCCGCCGTAGCCTGCATCGCGTCGATCCTGCGCGACGAGAGACCCGCCGCCGTCTTCTTTCCGCACGCGAACGACTGGAACGGCACGCACATCGGCACGCACCTGCTGGCGACGGAGGCGATGGCGTCGCTCGGCCCCTCGTTTGCGACGACCGTCGTCGAGACCGAGTTCTGGGCCGCGATGGACACGCCCAACCTGATGATCGAGTCGTCCGCGGCCGACGTCGCGGACCTGGTCGCGGCGATCTCGTTCCACGTCGGCGAGGTGAAGCGCAACCCGTACCACCTGACGCTGCCGGCCTGGATGCAGGACAACGTCCGCCGCGGCGGCGAACTGGTCGGAGGGCAGGGCGGGGCCGCGCCGGACTTCGCCTTTGCGACGCTCTACCGCGTCCGCCGCTGGGAGACGGGCGGATTCCAGTCCGCCCCGGCCGGACGCGCGGTTGCATCCGCCGCCCCGCTCGATTTCATCGCAGGCGTTTGAAGGACCCGAGGACCGACAAGGACCGAACCCGAACCCGGAAAGGACCAGGACCATGAAAGTTCCGTTCTACGGCCACGTGAAGCAGTACCAGAACATCCAGGGCGAGATCGACGCGAACATGCGCGAGGTCCTGATGAGCGGCCAGTACGTGATGGGCCCGATGCTGAAGAAGTTCGAGGCCCAGTCCTGCGAGTACTTCGGCTGCAAGCACGCGATCGGCGTCGGCAACGGCACCGATGCGATCTGGCTCGTGCTGATGGCCCTCGGCATCGGCCCGGGCGACGAGGTCATCACGCACCCGAACACGTTCTTCGCGACCGCCGAGGCGATCTGGATCGCCGGCGCCACCTGCGTCTTCGTCGACTGCGATGCGACCACGCGCTGCATCGACCCCGCGAAGATCGAGGCCGCGATCACGCCGAAGACGAAGGCGATCATCCCGGTCCACCTCTACGGCCAGTGCGCCGACATGCCCGCCATCTGGGCGATCGCCGAGAAGCACGGGCTCAAGGTCATCGAGGACAACGCCCAGGGCATCGACGGCCGCGGCGACACCTTCCGCCAGGGCGAGCGCAGCGCGGCGGTCGCGACGAGCTTCATCATCCAGAAGAACCTCGGCTGCTTCGGCGACGGCGGGATGGTCTTCACGAACTGCGACGAGATCAACGCGAAGGTCCGCAAGCTGCGCAACCACGGCTCGGCCCAGCGCGACCACCACAGTTTCGGCTTCAACAGCCGCCTCGACGACCTGCAGGCCGGCGTGCTGAGCGCCAAGATGAAGCACATCACCGCGTGGACCGACCAGCGGATCGCGCTCGCGAAGCGCTACGATGCGGGCCTCGCGGGCTGCCGCCACATCACGCCGCCGGTCTGCCGGCCCGGCTACCGCCACGTCTACCACCTCTACGAGATCGAGACGAAGGATGCCGCGAAGCGCGATGCGCTGGTGAAGTTCCTCAACGACGCCGGCGTCGACGCGAAGACGCACTACTCGATCGCGATCCACAAGCAGGAAGGCTTCCCGTGGGGCAAGCCGTTCCGGATCGTCGGGTCCGTCGCCAACGCCGAGACGAACGCGGCGTCGTGCGTCAGCCTGCCGATGTTCCCGGAACTGACGGAGGCCGAGGTCGACTTCGTGGTCGCGCAGGTCAAGGCCTGGGACGCGGCGCAGGGCTAGGGCAAGGACTGCGCGCGGAACGGTCCCCCAGTCGCGGCCACCGGTCGCGGCTCCGGAGGGTGTGCCGGGAGAGATGGCTGCAGCCGCGACCGGTGGTCGCGGCCGTGCCGGGGTTGGGGAGGAGAGTCGACGATGAACCAGGTCTACACGGTGATGGTGGTCGGGGCGGGGAAGCGCGGGATGCACCATGCGGCGGCCTTCGCCGCGAACCCGCGGTTCCGGGTCACGGGGCTGTGCGACATCGACGCCGCGCGCGTCGAGGCGGGCGTCGCGAAGCTCGGCGGCGGAGTCAGGGGCGGGGCGGACGCGGCCGCGATGGCCCGGGAGCTTCGGCCGGATGTCTTCTGCTTCTGCACGTTGCCGAACCTGCGCCTGCCGATGATCGAGGCGGGTCTCGCGGGCGGCGCGAAGCTGATCGCCCTCGAGAAACCCGTGGCGCTGACAAGCGCCGAGCTCCTCCGGGTGCGCGACGCGCTCGCGGCGGCGGGCGTCAAGGCCGTGGTCAGCCACCAGCACCGCTACGGCCCGCACTACCGGGCCGTGAAGGAGATCGCGGCGTCCGGCGCGCTGGGGCGGATCCACACCGTCTACGGCACCGCGACCGGGTGGATGACGCACATGCTCAGCCACATGATCGACTACGCCCGGTGGTACGCCGGCGGGCCCGCCGCGCAGTGGGCGATGGCCCAGGCCGCGGGCCGGGGCAAGTTCGCCGACAACCACCCGTCGCCGGACTACCTCGCCGGCGTCGTCCAGTTCGCGGGCGGGATCCGCGGGTACTTCGAGGCCGGCGCCGGCGCGCCCGACCAGCCCGAGGTCGCGAAGTGGTGGGGCAAGAACCGCATCGGCGTCCAGGGGACCGAGGGGTTCGCCGAGGTGCTGACGAACGGCGGCTGGCGCGCGCTGACGCGGCGCGACGGCTGGCGCGAGGGGTCCGGGGCGATGAACTACGATGCGGACATGCCGCCGTACGTGCAGGACATGGCGGCGTGGCTCGATGGAACGGCCGTTCATCCCTGCAATTTCGAGGATGCCGCCGCCGGCGCGGAGATCATGCTCGCGATGCAGCGCTCGGCCGCGCAGGGCGGACAGGTCGGCCTGCCGCTGGCGGGGCCGGCCGACGAGCAGGCCCTCTTGAAGGCGGCCGTCCCGGAGCGCAAGGTGTTGGTGTCCGACCCGGTCAACGCGAAGGAATACGGCGTCTGACGGGGACCGGACGCAGGGAGAGGTGCCCATGGAAGTCGTCCTGATGCCCGACCGTGACCGCGCCGACGCGCTCGCCGCCCGGCTGATCGCGAAGGTCGTTCGCACCAAGCCGAACGTCGTGCTCGGCCTGGCCACCGGCCGCACGATGGAGCGCGTCTACGCGCGGCTTGCCGCGATGCACCATGACGAGAGCCTCGACTTCTCGCTGTGCCGCACCTTCAACCTCGACGAGTACGTCGGGCTGCCGCCCGGCGACGAGGGCTCTTACCGGCACTACATGAACCGGCACCTGTTCTCGAAGGTCAACATCGACCTCCGCAACACGCACCTGCCGGACGGCATGGCGGCGGACCTCGACGCCGAGTGCGGGAAGTACGAGGAGCTCATCCGCGAGTCGGGCGGCATCGGGCTGCAGCTGCTCGGTCTCGGGAAATCGGGCCATATCGGCTTCAACGAGCCGCTCTCCGCGCTGCGTTCGCGCACGAGGGTGAAGGGGCTGACCGAGACGACGATCGCGGAGAACCGCGGGCAGTTCGCCGACCCGTCGCGCATGCCGCGACGTGCGATCACCATGGGCGTGGGGACCATCCTCGAGTGCCGGCGGCTGATCATGCTGGTCACGGGCGCCTCGAAGGCCGGGGTGCTCGCGCGCGCGGTCGAGGGGCCGATCACGTCGATGATCTCCGCCAGCGCGATCCAACTTCACCCGGCCTGCACGGTGATCGTCGACGAGGCCGCCGCGGCCGGGCTGCAGGAGAGGGACTACTACCGCTGGATCTTCCGCAACGAACCCGAGTGGCGCGAGTACCAGGACCTCTGACCGCGCTCAGAGGGTCTCGCTGGCGTGCCGGTGGCTGTGGCAGTCGAGGTTGACCGCCACCGGCAGCGAGGCGATGTGGCATGGGTGCGACACGACATGGACGGCGAGCGCGGTGGTGTCGCCCCCCAGCCCCATGGGGCCCAGGCCGGTCGCATTGATCCGTTCCAGCAACTCCTCCTCCAGGGCGCGGTCGACCGGATTCGCCGTCGCCTCGCCGAACGGCCGCAGGAGCGCCTCCTTGGCCAGGTGTGCGACCCGCTCGAAGTTGCCCCCGAGGCCGACCCCGACGACGAGGGGGGGGCAGGCGTTCCCGCCGCTCTCGCGCACGGTCCGCAGCACGAAGTCGATCACGCCGTCGCGTCCGTCCGACGGCGTCAGCATCGTCAGCCGGGACATGTTCTCGCAGCCGCCGCCCTTCTCGACGAAGTCCACGGTGACGCGGTCCCCCGGGACGATCCGCACGTGCAGGACGGCGGGGGTGTTGTCGCCGGTGTTCCGGCGGGCGAGGGGATGGACGACGATGCTCTTGCGCAGCAGGAACCGCGCGTAGGCGTCGCGGACGGCGGCGTTGACGGCGTCCTCCAGGGAACCGCCCGTCAGGTGAACGTCCTGGCCGAGGGCCAGAAAGACGACGGCGACGCCCGTGTCCTGGCACAGCGGCCGGCGCTCCTCGCGGGCCACCCCGGCGTTCTCGAGGATCTGGCCCAGGATCGCGCAGCCGGTGCAGCTGCTCTCGCGGCGGGCATGCGCCTCGAGGAGGTTCGATTCCGCGGGGTCGAGTTCGAAGCTCGCCCTTTCGATGCAGCGGACCAGGGCCTCGCCGATCCGCGCCACGTCGATGTCCCGGATGTCACCCATGGCGCCACGTTCGCACTCCCGCAGCCTTCGCGCAAGCCCGTCCGCCTCCCGGGCGGGCGCGGGTTTGCGCCCGGCCGGGTTTGGTGGTTTGATCTGCGGCATGACGACGGACGACACCGGCGCGGCCGCGGAGGTGGTGGATGTCGAACTTCCGCTCGACGAGGGCCGGACCCGCGCCCTGCGGGCGGGAACGAGGGTCCGTCTGCACGGCGTGGTCTACACGGCCCGCGATGCGGCGCACCAGCGGATGGCCGGGGCCCTCGATCGCGGCGAGGCCCTTCCGTTCGACCTGTGCGGGGCCGTGATCTACTACACGGGTCCGTCGCCCGGTGCGGACGGCCGGGCGGTGGGGTCGGCGGGGCCTACGACGAGTTCGCGCATGGATGTCTACACGCCGCGCCTGATCGGTCTGGGGTTGCGCGGCACGATCGGCAAGGGCGAGCGGTCCGCGGCCGTCGTGGAGGCGATGCGGCGGCATGGCGCCGTGTATTTCGCCGCAACGGGCGGGGCGGGGGCGCTCCTGGGCCGGTGCGTGGAGTCCGGAGAAGTCGTTGCGTACGAGGACCTCGGCACGGAGGCGGTCCGCCGTCTCGTGCTGCGCGGTTTCCCGGCGATCGTCGCCATCGACGCGGACGGCGGCTCCCTCTACGGCCGGGTGGCCCCGTGAAGAACCCCAATCCCGTCCTCTGGCGGCGCCTGCAGGCTGCGGCCCAGGAGGAGGTCGATGGGCTGCTCCGATCCCTCCCGGCTCCCCTCAGGGCCCGTGCCCGCGGGATCCCCGTGGTCTTCGAGCCCTGGCCGTCGCAGGCGATCCTCGACGAGGGGTTCGAGCCGGACATCCTCGGTCTCTTCGTCGGGCACGACCATGCCGGGACCCAGGATGATCCTCTGCCTCCGGAGATCCTTCTGTTTCTTGCAAGTATTTGGGAATACGCCTGTTGTGATACAGAGGCCTATCGCGATGAGGTCCGGCGCACGCTGATGCATGAGTTGGGCCACTATCTTGGCCTCGATGAGGATGCTCTTCTCGACCGGGATCTCGACTGACCCTTCCGCCCGTGGAACTGCGGTGGCGCCGGATCCGGCGATCTCCCCCGGCTGCCCCATGCCGTTTCGGACCCGGTTTCGGCTTGTTAGGCGCGTCTGTACTTGCTATTCTGATGCAGTGATCCGGCGTTTCGCGGCCGTCTGGCCTGTGGCGTTCCGGATCGCGGAAGGGGGCGGCCATGGCAGGACCGTGCTGGGCGATCATCGTGGCGGCCGGAAAGGACCAGGAGCTTGCCGGCGGTGCGGATGTCGCCTTTCTCGGCGTGGGAAACCGCCCCGCCATCGCGCATGCGATGGCTGCCGCCGATCTGTGCCGCGACATCGAGGGGATCGTGGTCGTCGCCCCCCGCGAGCGGGTGGAGATGGTCGGCGCGATGAAGTTCCGCTTCGGATTCAACAAGCTCAGGGCGGTTCTTCCCGGGGCCGCGCAACGTCTGGCGAACATCGGCGCCGCGTTGGAGGCGTTCGACGACGAGGTGGAATGGGCGGTCGTGCTCGAGAGCGCGCGCCCGATGGTGACGCCGGCCATGGTGGCCACCACCCTGGCCGAGGCGCAGCGGACCGGGGCGGCGGCGATGGGGGACGTGATCGGCGATCCCGTTCGCGTGGAGATCCGGAAAGGGGAGGTGTCCGCCCTCGACGCCCGGTGTGCCTGGGCGGTCCAGACTCCGCAGGCCTACCGGTGCGAACTTCTCCGCAAGGCCCTTGCCGCCGGACGCAAGCGCCGCAGCGAGGCGGCCGACCTCACGGCGCTTGTCGACGCGGCCGGCGGGCATCTCCGCATGGTCCAGAGCCCCCGCATGAACCTCAGGCTTCGAAGCGCCGACGACCTGACCGCCGCGGCGCATCTCTCCGGGTGAGCGAAAAAGGATGTGACGAGCCTCCCCGGCTGCGGTAGCTTGTCCTTCATGCGAACCGGGAACGAAGGCGGCGGCGGACCATGGTGACCAAGTTTGCCAAACCGAGCGCGAAATACGCGATCCTGGGGGATATTCACAGCAATGTGGAGGCCCTCGACGTGGTTCTGGCGGATGCGCGGGCGCGCGAATGCACCCACTATGCCTGCGTCGGCGACGTCGTCGGCTACAATGCGAATCCCCGGGAGTGCCTCGACCGCATCCGCGAGCTGAAGTGCGTCACGGTGCGGGGGAACCACGATCACTACTGCGCGGTCGAGGAGAAGCTCGACGGGTTTCATCCCCTGGCGGCGGATGTCGTGAACTGGACCCGCCGGCGGCTTGACCCGGGGCAGATCGAGTTCCTGCGCGCGCTGCCCTACCGGCAGGTGGTCGACAATTTCACGATCGTGCACAGCACGCTGGACACTCCCGAGATGTGGGGCTATGTCTTCGACAAGTTCGAGGCGGATGCGAACTTCAACTACCAGTCGACCGCCGTGTGCTTCTTCGGCCACACGCACGTGCCGCTGGCGTTCGAGAAGACGCACGAGGTCCGCTTCGGGCTCTACGACCGGATCAAGATCACCTTCGGCCGCAAGTACTTCATCAACGTGGGGAGCGTCGGGCAGCCGCGGGATGGGGACCCGCGGGCCGCGTACGTGACCTACGACCTGAAGACCGGCGAGGTCGAGCTCCACCGGCTCGAGTACGATGTGGCCGGGGCGCAGAAGAAGATCCTGGACGCGCAGCTTCCCGAGCGGCTGGCCCAACGGCTGGCCCTCGGGCGGTGAACGTGCCGGCCGATGCGAAGGGACGGGGAATGACAAGACTATCTCTGTGGCTGGCCCTGCTTCTGGCGGCCTCGGCCCATGGGCAGGTCGAGGTGCGGCTCCGGCTGGCCTACACGACGACTCTCCACATGGAGCCGGTCCTGGCCTCGCTCACCGTCGAGAATGGAACGGGGGCGGACCTGGAGATCGGCGAGACGAACGGGAACGCCAGGCTCTTCTTCGATGTCGAGGTCAGCCCCGGCCGTCTCGTCTCGCGCGCCGAGGCGCCGATGTTCCGGAAGCTGGCCACCGTCCCGGCGGGAAAGTCGGCCACCCTGGAGTTCGACCTCCTGTCCCTCTACCAGATCCGGTCGCCGGGCGCCTACTCCGTGACCGCCCGCCTGCACAGCCCGGCCGGATTGGTGACCTCCGCGCGGCAGTTCCTCGACGTCGTGCCGGGCATGCCGGTGTCCGCGATGACGCGGCCGCACACGGACGGGGTTCGCTACTCGTACCGCCTCCGCTCGTTGTCGCGGGATCGCGAGGATCACCTCTTCTTCCGCGTCGACGACGAGGCGCGGAGCCTCTGTTTCGGCGTGTTCGACCTGGGGAGCATGCTGCGGGTCGTCGATCCGGTGATGAAGGCGGACGCGCGCGGACGCGTTCACGTGCTTCATCAGTCCGCCCCGACCCGGTTCACCCACAGCGTGTTCGAGGCGGACGGCCAGCCCGTCAGCTCCCAATTCTGGAGCGGACGGACGTCCGGCGTCGCCCTGCAGTTGAACGAGGATGGCGACATCGTGGTGGCCGGCGCCCAGCCCTATCGGGGCGACAAGACCGTCGCCCCGCCCTCCGTCGACTCCCGTCGCGTGGAGGAGATGCGTCGCGAGCAGGGACTGCCGTCCCGGTTCTTCCCGGGACAGATGCCCGGCGCCGCGCAGGGCCAAGGCGATCGTTGACAGCCTGCCTGGGCTCCTGTAGGGTAACGCGCGTCTTGCGTGCACCCGTGGTGGAATTGGCAGACACGTAAGATTCAGGTTCTTATGCCAGCGATGGCGTGGGGGTTCGACTCCCTCCGGGTGCACCAGATTCTCTCGGCCTCTCCCCGCCGGCTCCGCCTTTCCGCCTACCGTCCGATGCGGACCTCGGCCGTGGTCCGGGGATCCACGAGGACGGGCGTGGCGAATCCCTCGAACGTGTTTGCGTGCACCGCCACGCTCCGGGCGTTGCGGATGTCGATGGCGGCGGCGTTCGGAAGCGCGTGCGGGTTGCGGAAGACGTTGCCGGTGATCTCGACCGGGCCGTTGTAGATCGGATTCCTGAAGTACCGGCTGATCGAGTGGATCAGCAGCGCCGCCGGCCGGTCGCGGCGGGCGATGTCAATCCAGGGGACATCCTTGCAGAGGTTGTCGCGGAAAATGTTGTTCCGGGTGAACCCGCCGGACTCCGCGTTGGGGCCGTACTTGACCTGGTACGCGTTGTTGTCGAACGTGCAGCGTTCGACCGTGACGTTCTCCTCGAAGTTGACGATGGCGCTGCCGAAGTTGTCCTCGAACACACAGTTCCGGACGACCCCCGTGCTCAAACTGTGGGTCAGGAAGCTGACCGGCGTGCCCGTGGTGACACCGTCGGGCAGGGGGCCGGCAAAGGTGTAGGCCAGACCGCGGCCCCGGACCGGCGCGCAGGTCCGCACGGCGCGGTCGGCCGGCTCGCGGCCTGCCCAGAAGCGGATCGAGTCGCCGGCAGGCACGCGGTAGGCGGGGGCGATGAAGACGCGCCCGTCGGCCTCGATCGCCGCGATGCGGCCGAATGTGCGGCGGATCACCAGCGGGTCCATGCGGAGGCCCTTGAAATGGCAGTCCTCGACGAGCAGGTCGCCCGCGGTGTTGCTCAGGTGCAGGCCGTCGCGCGCGCCGACGGCGAGGTTCCCGTTCTCCGGATCGAAGCGGATCCGGCGCAGCGTCAGGTTCCGGTTGTAGCCGGCCAGCATCCCGATGTTGAACGCGTTGGGCATGTCGAGGTTCTCGAAGACAAGGTCGCTCGAGTACATGGCCGAGATCTGCTGTCCCTCGCCGTCCGCCCGGCGATGCCACGTGATGCCGTCGCCGGCAGCGACCTTCGCGGCGAACCCGGCGCCCGTCATGCGCAGCCGTCGCGCGCCGGCGCCCGGGACGGCCTTCCAGTAGGCCTCCACCTTCGTGCCGATGGTCAGCGTGGCCTCGGTCGGCGTCGTGCCGAAGCGGCGGAGTTTGCCGGTGGCGAGGTCCCAGGCGTGGGCCGAGGCGGCGCGCATGCCGTCGTAGGCGGGCTGTCCCTCGAGCACCTCGACGTCGACCGCATCCCGTTCCTTGTCCACCGAAATCACCCGGGCGGTGGTCCCGAGCGGAGGGGTGTTGGCGAGGATGAGATTCCGGATGGAGATGCCGGCCGACCGGTCGATCCGGATCTGGCTGGGCACGGCCACATCGTTCCCCGGCGGGATGGCCCGCTCGATCCGCGTGGCGGGCCGTCCGCCGGCGTTGGTCTGGCCGACGAGGGCGAGGTTGGTGGCCTGCCGGATGCCGATATAGAAGCCGTCGCGCGTCGAAGGCGACGCGGGGGTGGCCAGAAGGTAGGTGCCCGCGGCGAACACCACCGGGCTGCGGTTGCTGAGCATGGCGGTGCGGACGGCCGCATCGATCGCCTTCATGTCGCAGCGGCCGTCGTCGGGAAACGCGCCGAAGTCGTCGACGTGGACCGCGCCACCGTCCCCCCACGCCGCGGCGCCGGCGAGTAGCAAGGACACGGCGATGGCAACGTGCTTCTCCGCGGCATCAACGCCCGGCCTTTCGGCATGATGGGTGCGCATGATTCGGGAGACTCGGACTCCGTCTTCCTTCCTTGGCACTTCCAAACTTCCCTGGAGTTTGGAGTTTCTTTCACTTCTCCGGCGCGTAGGCGGGATCAGAACGGCATCGTGACGATGCCGTCGACCATGCGGCACTCGTGGACGGCGAAACGGTCCTTGAGGGCGGGATAGGCGCGCGGGTAGGCGGTGGCGACCGCGGCACGGAGGGCCTTGACCGCCGAGGGCTTGGCGAGCGCGCCCGAGGCGCCCTTGTCGCCGCCGCCGAGCATGCGTTCGCCGAGGACGCCCGGCACCGTGCGGACGATGTCGCACATCGTCTCCAGTTCGGGGCCGGAGATGCGGTAGTCGTCGCGCAGACCGAGGCCGTCCTGCCGGAAGATCGCGCCGACGGTTTCCACGTCGCCGGCCTTCCAGGCGCGGAGCATGCGGTTGAAGCGACGCTGGGCCTGGAAGATGTAGGTCAGCCGCGCGCAGGGCCCGGGGTGGGTCGTGCCGAAGCGATCGAGGATCCTCCGGTACAGGGCGTCGGTCTTCACGTCCGCGAGGCACGTGATGCCGAACTCGGGGGCGGCCATCGCGGCGAGTTGCTCGCACTCCGCGCGACGGAGCTTGTACGTCGATTTCTCGAGGCCCGGGCGGACCGTGCCGGTGTCGAGGCTGACGATCCGGAAGTCCGGCGCGCCGGGGCCGAGCTTCACGTGCTTGACGGTGCGCGTGGCGGGGATGTAGTGCGTCCCCATGCCGGCGCGGGCGAAGAGGATCATGATCTGGTCGAGCTGGCCGCAGGGCGAGCCGATGTAGTCGTTCTCGACCGCCTGGGCGAGATCAACCACCTGGAGGTCGTCCTTCGGCGTCCCGCCGTTGACCTCCAGCACGGTCAGGATGAGGTTGAGCGCCAGCGAGGCCGAGCGCGACATGCCGCCGCCGGGGATGTTGCCGACGAGCACGGCGTCGAACCCGCGGGCGGTGGGGAAGCCGGCGCGGCCGAGGATGAAGTCCACGCCGAACGGGAACCGCGCCCACGAATCCGGCACGCTCCTCGGGGCGGGCACCTCGCCCGGCGTGAACGTCACGACGCCGTCGCCGGGGAAGTTCCCGCTGAACAGGCGGATGCGGCCGGATCCGTTCGGCTTGTACGCCATCCAGATGAACCGGTCGGGGCCGACGCCGAAAAGTTCGGTGCCGTTGTAGGCGCCGTGTTCGACGCCGAGGCAGAAGCGCGACGAGGAGCGGCGGATGCGTCCGCCGCGGACGTCGAGCTTT
>CAYODK010000091.1:0-20113 GCA_964402695.1 uncultured Verrucomicrobiota bacterium | reverse complement strand
GGTGGGGGGGGGGGGCCCGCGGGGGGGGGGGGGGTTGGGGGGGGGGCGGGTGGGGCCACGGCCGCGGGGGGCGCGGCGGGCGAATCCGCGGGTGCAGCCGGCGTCTCGGCCGGGGTCGCGGCGACGGTCGGGACCGTCTCGGCGGTGTCTCCGCCCTCGCGGGCGGGACGGGCGGAACGGGGATGGCGGCCCGGACGATTCCGGGGCCGGGGGGAGGGCGTGTTCTCAGGCATGATGCTCGGTCTCCTGTTCGATCAGTGCAGCCAGCACTCGGCGCGTCGCCCGGGCCAGGCCGGCAAGACTTCCGTCGTTCTCGATCACATGATCCGCGCGTCTCCGCTTCTCCCGAAGCGGCATCTGGGCACGGATCCGCTGCGCCGCCGCCGCGGCGGTCAGGCCGCGCGCGCGCAGTCTCTTCATCACTTCGCGCCGCGGGGCGGCAACGCAGATCACCGCGTCAAACGCATCCCCGGCGCCCGTCTCGTACAACAGCGGCACGATCACCGCCGCCGCGGGATGCCTTCGAAGGGTCTCCCGCAGCCATCGATCCCTGGCCCGGCGCACGGCGGGGTGCACCAGGGCGTTCAACTCCGCCCGCGCCTTCGCGTCGGCAAACACAATCCGGCCGAGCGCCGCGCGGTCGATGGCACCCGACGGCCCCACGATGCCCCGGCCGAACCTCCGCACCACCCGACGGTGGACGGAGCGGCCGGGCCGCATCAGGTCGTGCGCCACGTCGTCGGCATCCAGCACCGGCACGCCGCAGCGCCGCAGGACACGCCCCATCTCGCTCTTCCCGCAGGCGATGCCCCCGGTCACACCGAGAGCCATCCCGGACCGCCTCACGGCACCCCCGGCGGCTGGCCGAACCCCTGCGCCCTCAGCGAAGAGGCCTTCCCGACGATGTCCAGAGCCCGCCGATCGCACGGGTTCACCTTGTGCGCCGCCGCCGCGCGCCGTTCCGCCTCGTCCAACCGGCCGGCCTCGAACGCCGTCCGGGCGGACTCGACCAGCTTCGCCGCCGCCGCCTCCTCCGCCTCGGTGATGATGCGGAAGACCCGGTACTTGGGGTTCTGCCAGAGAAGGTGGAAGCACTCCATTCCTCCCGGACCGAACTCGAACCCCCGCGCCGGCGCGTCCTTCGGCGGGACCAGCGCGTCGACCATGTATCGCAACGACAACTCCGGCGCCTGATTCGAGAACTCGCCCATCGAGTACACCAGAATCCGGGCGCCGAACCCGTCCGCCCAGGCCCGCAGCTCGCGTTCCGTGCCCCGGAACAGATGCGTCGCGTAGTCCCGCACCCTCCGCCGGATCTCCGGCGATTCGAACTTCGGGTGGAGGACCACCGGGCACCGCCCGTAGGCCAGCACGAAGCCGCTCGTCTGGAAATTGGCCACCACGGGCTCCGGGGCCACATTGGATTTCAACCACGCGCCCATCTCCTCCAGCTGGGGATAGAGCACCGGAACGGAACCCAGAGATTCGGCCTCATGTGCCACGAAACCCGATTCTGCCAATCCGCCGACCGACAAGGCGACGATGGATGCCCACCGCGTCCATCCGCGGCGCCGTACCGCCCATGCGGCCCACGCGCCGAGCGCCGCCGCGGCGAACAGCGCCGCGAAGACACAGAAGCGAACAAAGAAGAAGAAAACAGCAACCGATGCCCAATGGAAGAACAACAAGGGTTCGGGATTGGGAATGGAAGCAGCCTCTTCCTTGCGCTGCCTGAGGAACCATACCACAGTCGCGAGGGCTGTCAATGGCCCCGTGTAGGGGAAGAGGAACCGGAAGATCCGCCAGGTGGCCGAGTGCAGGGCGGGGGTCCACAGGATGCGCTGGTCGAAGGTCAGCAGCGCCGGATCGGCCGGTTTCCGATTCAGGAAGCGGATCTTCGCAGCGAGCAGGGATCCGAAGTGACCGTAGGCCTCCGCGCAGACGGACGAGCCGACGGCGATCACGATCGCCAGGCAGGCCGCGTAGGCCACCGCTCCGGCGATGCGTGGCCGGCGGGTCCCCGCGCGGCCGTGCGCGACGACGCCGACGGCCAGGGCCCAGAGGGGGGCGAGGGCCGGGGACACGATGGCCGCGTGAGCGCGGAGATAGGGGCTGGCCACGCAGGCCATCAAGACGCCGACGACCCGCGCCCCCAGGGCGGCGGCGTCCGGCGAGTCCGCCGGCCAGGGGGTCCGGAACCACCGCCAGGCCGCGGCGAGACTCCAGAGCAGAACGTAATACTGAATGAGGTCCCAGGTGGCCAGGGCCGCCGCCAGACTCAGGGCCGATCCGGCCAGGCGGACGGTCGCCCGGCGGCCGGACCCCGGCGGGCCGGCTGCGAGCGCGAGGTGCGCAAGCAGGAACGGAAGCGCGAAGTTCTCGTGGGAAATCTCGTGGCCCGTGGACCGGATGATCGCGGCGACGGAAACCGCGTAGAAGAAGCCGGCGAACAGCCCTCCCTCCCACGATCCCGTCCGGCGGCGGATCCACAGGGCCGCCAGGGGGACGCCAAGGCTGAACCATGCGACGGAGATCCACCGGACCCGGTCGGTGAGGGTGATCTCCGCGGGGAACAGATGACAGAGGGCCGCCACGATGTACTCCGCCCCGACCGTGTCGTGGGCGAAGGTCCGGACACCTTCGGGGATCTGGATTTCGCGATCGACGGCGGGCAGCCCCTGCCCGGTGTAGATCGCACGGATGGCCCGGAACTGGAGGGCGCTCTCCAGCGTGAAGGGCAGCGGCCGGCCCCGATCGGGCATCTGCTGCTCGACCACGTGGCGCCGGAGCCCGATCCCGAGCACGTACAACACGAGCAGGGCCGCGCAGAGAGCCGCCGTGCGCAGATGCCGGGCGGCGGGGCTTGGGCGGCGGGAGTCCGGGGCGGGGGCGGTCATGATCGGGTCAGAAGAGTTCCTGCTGGATGTCATGGGGGAGGAGCGACCGGAGACCGAGCGCCGAGAGGAACGATCGGAGCTGGGGCTCCCGGGCGGGCCGCCAGACCATCTCGGACAGATCCGGAAGCCCGGGAAGGTCGTCGCGAAGGCGCATCATGGCGAGATTGCGCTCCACTGTCGCGCGGTGCTCGACCAGGAGCTTGCGGATGCGATCCGGCGTCACGTCCCCGATCCGGCTCCAGATTCCATCCAGGGAGCCGAACCGGGACAGCAGGGCGGTGGCCGTCTTCGGGCCGATGCCCGGAACGCCGGGGATGTTGTCCGACGTGTCTCCCGTGAGGGCCAGCCAGGCCGGCACCTGCGAGGCCTCGACGCCCAGGAGGGCGCGGACCCCGGGCGGTCCCACGCGCTCCCGCGGAGTCTGGGGACGAACCAGGGCGACCCTTTCGGCGGCGATCTGGAGGAGGTCCTTGTCGCCCGACACCACGAGCACGTCGGCGCCCCGGGAGGCCGCGCGCCGGGCGAGGGTTGCCAGGACGTCGTCGGCCTCCTCGTTCTCGATGCGGACGTGGGTGACGCCGGACAGCGAAAGGTAATTCCGAAGAAGGTCGAACTGCGGCCGGAGGGTCTCGGGCATGGGCGCGCGCTGGGCCTTGTACTCCGCGAGGGCCAGCGTGCGGGAGGCGGGCAGTCCGCCGTCGAACGCGACACAGGCATGGGTCGGCGTCCATGTGTCGCGCAGGGACGACAGGACCCGCGCGAAGCCCAGGACCGCGTTCGTCGGGGTGCCGTCCGGGGAGGTGAGGGGCGGCAGCGCGTGAAACGCCCGGTACGCGACGTTGTGGCCGTCGACCAGCAGCAGTCGGGACGCGGGGTCGGTCATCGCGCCGGGCCTCGCGACGGGGGATGCAGGAAGCGCGCCGGCGGCCGGGCCGGAACCGGGAGGTCAGCCTTCAAGGCCGGGCAGCCGTCTGTCCGTCCGTCTCTGCACGTCCTCGAATTCAAGATGAGTGTCCACCTCGCCGGTCCGCGAGCGGCATCAGGGTCGCATCGCCAAACCAATCGCCCCGCCCCGACGAATCGGGACGGGGCGTTGTGCCCGCTGCCGTTCGCGGGCGTTGGGTCTAGGGCTGGTTATCGGCCTTGGCTTCCGACGCCCCGGCCTTCTTCTGCGCATGGATCGGGTTGCCCGCCGGATCCACGAGCCGGGCGGTCACGAAGATCACGAGGTTCTGCTTCTGGCTGTGCTCGCCCGTGCTGCGGAACAGGTAGCCGAGCAGGGGCAGGTCGCCCAGCAGCGGGATCCGGTCGTCGATGCTTGTGGCCTGGTCGCGGATCAGCCCGCCCATGACGACGGTCTGGCCGTCCCACAACACGATGCTCGTCGTCACGTTGCGGCTGGCGAACACCGGCTGCAGGATCGGGTAGAGCCCGTTCGGGCCGTAGTCGATCCAGCGGACGAACTCGGCGACTTCCGGGACCAGGGTCAGGTCGATCGTGTAGCCGTCCGGTCCGACGGTCGGGGTGACGTTCAGGATCACGCCGACTTCGCGCGTCTCGAAGGAGCCGGGGACGGGAGGACGCGACTCCGTGGGCTGGGTCACGCCGCCGCCAATGCCGCCGCCGCCGAAGCCCGCGATCATGTCGCCGACCGACTGGGACTCGTACTCGGTCGGGTAGATGATCTCCTCGACCACCTTGATCTGCGCGTTGACGCCGCTGCGCGTGGTCACGCGGGGCGAGGACAGCAGGTCGGTTCCGCCCCGCTGCTCCAGGGCGTGCAGGATCATGGTCATCTCGGGATTGGTCAGGATGCTCGAGATGCTCATCAGCGTGCCGGCCATGGTGCTGGCGTTGTCCGCCGAGCGGGCGGCCGGGGCGATCGAGCCCGCGTCCGATGTGAAGAACCTCAGCCCGTGGGTGAAGCCGCCGACGCCGCTGTTGGCGTTCATCTGCACGCGGGGCCGCGCGGTCATGGGGCCCGTGCCGGTCTGGTTGGCGATCTCCCATGCATCCGTCAGAAGCCATTCCACGCCGAGTTCCGACAGGTCGCCCTGCGCGACTTCGACGAAGCGCGCCTCGATCTCGACCTGGTTCGGCACGACGTTCAGGGCGGCGAGGATGCGCTCGAAGATCTCCAGGTTCTCGGGTGTGTTCCGGACGATGAGCTGGCTGATCGTCGGATTGTAGGAGATCGAGGTTCCGGTGGGGAAGGGGACGCCCATGTCGGTGAAGAACTTCTTCATGTCCCGCTGTTGTTCCATCGCCACGCCGCTCGCACCGCCCATGGTGATGAACTCGCCGCGGTTCTGGGCCGAGGCGTCGGTCGCGGTGCGCGTCGTCACGATCTCGACAATGGAGGGCTGGACCGGGTACAGGCGCGTGACGATGTTCCCCTGGACCGCGTTGGCCGGCGTGATGATGACGGCGTTCTCCTCGATGCGGTACTTCAGGTTGGCCACCTCGGTCACGTACCGGATCGCGTCGAGCAGGGTGACCCGACGGAGGTTGAGGGTGATGGCGGGGATGCCGCTTGCGCCACCGCCCATGTCTCCGCCAGCGGCGGCGGCGAACGGGTCCGGGGCTGGCGCGGCGGCGCCATCCGCCGCAGGCGCGGCGGCGGCGGCGAACGGGTCGGCGGCCGGGGCGCCTTCCATCGGGGCGGGGGCCGCGGACGCGCCGGCGTCGAGCTTCAGAATGATGTTCACGCCGCCGCCCGCCGTGTCAACCGCCTCGCTCGCGTCGCGGAGGAAACCGATCACGTCGACGATATTCGCCTGACGGAACTCGATCGTCGGGATCACGATCTGCTGCATCTTCTCCTGCAGAAGGCGCTGCGCGGTGCCGGTCCCCTTCTCGTCGCCCTTCTGCTGCTTGGGCGGTTCGGCGCTCATGGTCCGCAGCGGCGGATTCCAGCGGTCCACGACGTCCTGGACCATATCCACGCGCGTGGCCGAGCGGTGAAGCTGGCTGACCTTGAGGCGGCGCTCCTCGATCTTGCGGAGGAACTTCATCGCATCCTTGTTGTACGGGTCGTTCCGGAGCGCCTGCTCGAACGCGTTCTCGGCCTCGTCGTACTCCTCGACCTCGAAGAACTGGCGTCCCATCTCGATCAGGCCGGCGGTCGTCGTCTTCTTCTGAACCACGACGGGCTGGTCCTTGATGCGGACGGGCCGCTGGGATTCCTCGATGATGTCCTGCTTGAGGGAGGCGACGCGGGACTTGAGCCGGCGGACATCGCCGCCGGTCTTCTCGGCCTCGCTCAGCCACTTGTCGGCCTCGTTGGGATTGCGCGCGGCGACCGCGGCTTCCGCGAGCTTCATGGCGGCCTCGGCGCGTCCGGTCTCGGCCTTGTTGCGGGCTTCCGCGGTGGCCTCGCGGATCTGGATCTTGGAGGAGGCGACCTGGAACTTGTCGAACGCGGTCTGGTAATCCTCCTTGCGCATGGCTTCGAGCGCCGCCGCGAGGGCCATGAGCCCTTCCTTCTCATCGGCCTGGCGGCGCACCCGCTCCTGCTCTTCCAGTTGCGGCGCGGTGACGGCGGGCTTGGCGCCGGGATCTGCCGCGGGCGCTTCCGCGGGCATCGCCTCGGGCGCAGGGGCAGCGGCAGGGGCCGCTTCAGGTGCGGGGGCGGGCGCCGCTTCAGGTGCGGGGGCGGGCGCCGCGGGCGCGGGCATCGTGGTCCCCAGCAGCGCCTCGAGGTCGCTGGGGGGCGCGGCCGGCGCCGGGGCGGGCGCGGGCGCCGGAACCTCGGGCATCGGCGCCGGGGCGGGCGCTTCCGGCACAACAGGCGCCGGGGCGGGCGTCTCGGGCATCGGGGCAGGCGCGGGCGCGTCGGGTGCGGGTGCCGGAACCGGGGCCTCGGGCACCGGTGCGGGCGCCGGGACGGGTGCGGGGGCCGGCGCTTCGGGCGCAGGGGCTGGCGCGGGCGCGGGCGCATCGGGCATCGGGGCGGGCGCGGGGGCCGGCGTCTCCGGCGCAGGCGCCGGGGCGGGGGCGGGGGCATCCGGCGCAGGCGCCGGGGCGGCCGGCTTCGTTCCGCCGCCCAGCAGTTCGTCGAGATTCGGGACCGGAGCCGGCGCGGCGGCGTCAGCCTGGGCCAGTTGAACCGGGCGGGCCTGCCCGCTGGCGGCGTCCAGCGAGTCGAGCAACCGCTTGAGGTTCGAGCCGTCCTCGGCCACCGCGATCCACGCTACAGCCGTGACAACAGGCACGACCACGGTGATCCATCCAGCGAAACGCTTCATGTTCCGTTTTCCTCCGACGAGATGCGTCCGTGCGCAGTCGATCCGAACCAGTCCCCTATCCCCGAAAAACCCAGCATTCACGCGGTGGACCAAGTCCCCCGCGCTCTGAATCCCCGGCATCCTCTCCGAACGTGAACAACGTGTCAACGCGATAGTTGGAATGGCCATCTTTCATGGACGTGCGCCGCCATCGAACAGGCTGGGCGGCAGGCCCGGACGGGCCGGGGCGGGGGGAAGTTGGGGGGCGCCGGGGACGGCCGGGCCGAATTCGGGAGTGGTCCCCATGGGGTTCTCCAGGCGCAGCCGCATCGCAGCCTCTTCCTCGGCCGTGGGCTTGACGAGCAGGTACTCGCGTCCGTTGGGAGCCTCATGGCGGATCTTGACCGTCTTGAGGTCGGGGGCCACCTCCAGAAGCGTGGCCTTCTGGTCGCGCAGGGTGAAGGTCTCGCCGGCGCGGCAGGTGGGAGTCTGGCCGTCGAGCAGGAAGAGGAACTTGACGACCAGCTGGTCGTCATCGATGACCTTGCCGCGCTGGAGGCGCTTGACCGCGTCGCCCTTCTTCAGCGTGAGCGTGTCCGTCGCCTTGTCGTAGCTGTCCACCTTGTACCCCTCGACGTCCTCGCCGATCTTCTTGAAGTAGGTCCGGTCCAGCGTGCGGGCGTTGATCTGGAAGACGAGGACGGTTTCGGACAGCTTCTGGACCGCGACGAAGCGCAGCTTGAAGCGCGTGGCGGCCACGGACTGCACGCGCAGCTTGGCGAAAATCGAAGGCAGGTCGGCCGGGTTCCGGGGATCCGTGCCCTCGCGGTGTTCCTCGAGGGTCGTGAACCCGTCGCCGTCGTGGTCGATCTTCACGTCCTCCGGGTTGTACGGATCGAGGCCGAGTTTCTCCTCGACCGCGTCCGGGACGCCGTCCTTGTCGGAGTCGGCCTGGCGGTCCTCCCGGTCCGGCGGCGGCGGCTGCTTGGCCTCGCAGAAGGGGCAGGTCGGCGCGGTGTACCCGATCCACTTGCCGCACTGAACGCAGAACACGCGAACCTCGCTCGTGAGGAGCCGGTTCGTGACATCGCCCACCTGGAACGGGGCGGTCAACTGGGCGAACCCGTTGGAGTAGCTGCCGAAGTCCAGGTCCTTGAACGCCTGCTCGGGCCGGGCGACCACGGGCTGCGCCGTGGCCTTCAGGGCGGCGGCCCGGCTGGTGATGTGGCGGCCCAGGAGAACGGCGGAGGCCAGAAGGGACACCAGGACGACGAGGAGGACGGCCTTCTCGTAGTGTTGCTTCAGCCACGTCAGGTTGGATGGCAACTTCACGGCTGCTTCTCCTGTCCGGCGGCGTCCGCGCCGGGCTTGTGGAACGTGTAGAAGTCCACCTCGAGCCGCACCTTCAGGACCTCCGTGCGTCCCGCGACGATGCGCTCCTCGTGCTTGAGCGGGCGCACGGGCACGGCCGCCGCGCCGGCCGAGTCCGGCGTGGCGCCCGGAAGGCCCACCGGCACCCCGGCCGGCAGCCCCGCCGGGAGGCCCGCCGGGAGGCCGGGGGGACGCAGGCCGCCGGGGTCGCCGGCCTCCGGGGCCCCGCCGCGGCGGGATCCGTCCGCGGGATTGAACATCACGGGGCGGGCCATCTCGTTCCACATGTCCACGTCGGATACGACGCAGAAGGCCGGCAGTTTCGGCAGCGCGTTCAGGATCTCCCACACGCTGCTCTCCTTGGCGTTGAACACGAAGGCCAGGCGCTCCTTCTCGAAGAGCCCGGCGGGATCCCGGTGGTAGCCCGCGGCCACGCCCGTTGCGACGACCTCGGTCTGGCCCTCCGCCCCGGCGGTCGCGGGCACCTCGTCCTCGAAGGCGTGCCGCTCGATCGAGACGATGTCCCGGATCCTGGCCGCGCACAACGCCCGCACCAGCGTCTCGGTGACGTGCACCTGCCGGCACAGGCGCGGAGGGGCGCCCGTGGCGGGGGGCTGTCCCTTGGAATAGCGGTCGAAGCCGTAGTAGAAGGGCTGGGGCACGGCGACGTTGTTCGACGACGCCAGCTGGTTCATCGACAGGATCGCGCGGCTGAGGAACTGGGGGAACCTCGCCGGTTCGATGGCGGGCGGATTGTACTGGCCCTTCAGGAAGGACTCCATCGCCGAGCCGAAGTACGCCTCGATCCGCTCGAGATTCTTCGTGGCCAGGGCGACGTTATCCTCGTTCGGGAACGGCATGCGGTTGCCGAGCTGGTTCAGCTCCCGCGTGTTCGCCTCCAGCTCGGCGTTCACCGCGCCGTACTCCGAGGCGGACCGGTAGAGGAAAAACCCCAGCACGCCGGCGAGGATCGCCGTGATCGTGCCGCTGACGATCAGGACCATGTATTTGCGGATGTTCATAGAGCGAGCGGGGTCTTGAGGACGATGCGGATCGTGAACTCGTGGACGAAGTCATCCCCGGACACCATGGGCACGGCCACGATATCCGTCCGGGCGTCAAAGAAGGCCGACTCGCGAAGCGCATCGCGGAACTTGATGATGTCCTGCTGCTGGACCTTGTCCTTGTAGGCGTACCCGCTGACCTCGATGGCCTCAATGGCGTGGGCCGGCGGCTTGGCCTCGCCGCCTTCCGGCGATTCGGCGGAGGGCGGGGCCATCGAAGGGGCCATCGACGGCGCCATCGAGGGGGCCATCGAGGGCGCGAAGCCCCCGCCGGGGGATCCGCCGCCGGAGGGCGCGCCCTCCGCGGCCTCTCCGGGGCGCAGCGTGCTGAACCGGACGAGCCACATCCCGTCCACCATGCGGTCGCGGATGTCCTGCACGATCCTGAGCCACGCGGTCCGCCGGGCCGGGAGATCCGAAAGTGTCCGGGTCCACGACTCCTTCTCGGCGATCTTCGTCTCCTTCTCCACGAGCCGGGCCTGGATGTCCTTGAGCTGCTGGACCTGCGTCTGCAGCGCCGCGCGGCGTCCCGAGCCGAGCTTGGCGAGGCGGTAGAAGTCCGCCGTCCAGAGCCCCAGCAGCAGGAGGATGCCGGCCATGGATACGACCAGCAGCGGCTGGCGGCGCTGGAACGTCTCGTCCTTGACGTACTTCGGCGGCAGCAGGTTGAGCTCGATCGGGCACCCGAGCGACCGCCGGAGGGCCAGCCCCACGACCTCGCCCATCAGGTGGGCCTTCGTCCCGATGTCCCCCGCGTCGATCGTGCTGCTGACCGACACGTTGGCGAAGGGGTTCATGTAGTCGACGTCGATGTGGAGCTTCTCCTTCAGGAAGGTGTCCGTGTAGGAGATGATCGACGTTCCGCCGGTGAGCAGGGCCAGCCCGGGCTCGCCGCCGGATTGCTGCGTGCGATAGAAATTGATCGACCGGGTGATCTCCGTGTGGAGCCGGGTCATGATCGAGCGCACGGTCTTCGACACCTTGTCCGCGACCTGGCTGGCGGGGGCCTCGTAGGCTCCGCCGAACGCGACGAAGGCGTGCGTCTTCTTCAGCTTCTCGGCGTCCTCGTAGGACAGCTCGAACTCCCGCATGATCTGCTGGGTGATCGTGTTGCCGCCGACCGGGATGCTCCGGTTGAAGACCCGGTTCTCCTCGATGAAGATGAGGTCGGTCGAGCGCGCGCCGATATCGATCACCAGCGTGCACTTGGGGAGCTGGGCGTAGTTGTACCGGACGGCGTTGTAGATCGCCATCGGCGCGACATCGACCAGTTCGGGATGCAGGCCGGCCTTGCGGATCGCATCGATCATCTGCTCGATGATCTCGGCCTTCATCGCCGCGAGCATCACGTCGACCTCGCCGATGCCGGAGCCGATGAGCTGGTAGTCCCACACGACCTCGTTGATCGGGAACGGGACGTTCTGCTGCGCCTCGTACTGCACCATCTGGAGGATCTTGTCCTTGCTGACCGGCGGCAGCTTCACGAAGCGCGAGAAGACCTGCTGGCCCGGCACGCTGACCAGGACCGGCCGGCCGGCCGGAATCCCCAACTCGGCCATCATGTCCTGCAGGCCGAGCTGAATGTCGGTCAGGCGGTGTTCCTCGTTCGCCGGGTCCGCGTTCAGGTCTCGCACGGCGTATCGGATCAGCTCGATCGTGCCGCCCTTCTGCGGGGCGAAGCACCCGAGCTTGAGGCTGCTGGCGCCGATGTCCAGTGCAAGAATCGTGTCGGATCGGAGCATGGCGGGAACCCCCGGGTTTACTGGCCCTGACGCGGCTTGACCATCTCGAAGGCGTCGTAGTCGAGATGAGCGAACGGCGTGTCCTTCGGCTGCAGGACGTGGCCGTCCTTCGGCGACAGCTGCTCGATCCACTTGCGGTACTGCGGATCGGTCGAGTCGGCGCCCACGGGCCGGCCCTGGTACCGAAGTTCAACCGCGCACCCCTCGGCCTTGCCGAAGCGTCGCAGCAAGGCGGGGTGGACGAAGGCATGGGCGCGGTGCACGCCCTTCATGATGTGGACGAACGTCTCCTCGCCCTTCAGCAGGATGAACGGCTCGCGCGGGTCGGGGGTGCGCATCAGGACGTAGAAGGTCAGCGTCATCTCGTCCGTCCAGTCGGGCTTCGTCTCGTAGATGCACTCGATCTGGTACCATTCGACCTTCTTCGGATTGATCGACGTGTAGGACTTGGCCTCGACCTCGGGGGACCGCACCATGCTGCCCGAGACCTTGATCCGCCCCAGCGGATTCACACCCGCCGGAGCCTGGGCCATGGCCGGAGAGGACATCAACGCCGCCAACACAATCGCGCCGAACGCCACGCCGATGGGCCGGGAAACGATGGTCATGGTCGCATGCTCCTTCCCAGTTCGTATGACAGGCTACTGCACCCGCCGCTCCATTCTTACCCCAACCGGTTGGGGAAGTGAAAGAGAAAAAGCACGCGGGGTTGTCCCCCGGCCGGCCGGCCGCTATGATCCGCCGCCTTCCGGGAGACATCGCCGTGCGCATCTACAATCTGTTTCCGAGACTCGCAGGCCCCATGCCCCAGTGGACCGGCCATTACGACCGCGCCGCGTCGATGGCCTTCGACTGGATCTTCCTCAATCCCGTGCAGAAGCCCGGGGCCTCCGGCAGCGTCTACTCCGTGGCCGATCCGTTCGCGGTCGACCCCCGCATCGTCGATCCCGACGGCCCCCCGCCCGCGGAGCAGTTGCGGACCGCGATCGACGGGGCCCACGCCCGCGGCCTGCGCGTGATGGCCGACCTGGTCATCAACCACTGCGCCGCCGACGCGCCCGCCGTCCGTGAGCATCCGGCGTGGTTCCGCTGGCACGGCGGGGAGGTGGAGCACCCGGGCTGCGACGAGAACGGCTCGCGCGTCGTCTGGACCGATCTTGCCCGCTTCGACTACGCCGGCACGTCCGACCGGGCCGGGCTCGTGGATCACGCATGGCGGATCGTCGCCCACCTCGCGGATCTCGGCTTCGACGGGTTCCGCTGCGATGCCGCCTACCAGGTTCCGGGCGACGTCTGGCGCACACTGATGGAACGCGGCCGGGCCCTGCGGCCCGGCCTCGTCTTCGCGGCGGAAACGCTCGGGTGCACGGCCGACCAGACGCGCGCCACCGCGCGCGCGGGGTTCGACCTCGTGTTCAACAGCGGGAAATGGTGGGATTTCACCAGCCCCTGGCTCATGGAGCAGTACACGCTGATCCGCGAAACGTGCGGGTCGGTCGGATTTCCCGAAAGCCATGACACCGCCCGCCTGTTCGAGGAGAGCGGGGGCAACGTCGCGGCGATGAAGCAGCGGTACCTGTTCGCGGCGCTCTTCTCCGCCGGCGTTCTCCTGCCCGTCGGCTTCGAGTTCGGCTTCCGGCGCCGGCTGCATGTCGTTCACACCGGGCCCGGCGACTGGGAGACCCCCGGCTGCGATCTCGCCGGCTTCATCCGCCGCACCAACGAGGTCAAACGCGACCACCCCGTCTTCCAGGAGGAATGCCCCTCGCACGTCATCCCGTGGGAGAATCCGAACCTCCTCGTCCTGTGGCGGGGCGCCCTCCGGAGCGCCGAGGAGGCGCTTCTCATCCTGAACAAGGACGTCCACAACTACCAGCACTTCCATGCGCATTCGCTCCGCCCCCTCGTCCAGTCCGGCGCGGCCCTGCGATGCGTCTCGCCCGAGAACCCGCTCGCCCATGTCCCGGAGCCGTTCGACTACGGGCTCCGCCCCGGCGAGGGCGTCGTCCTCGTGGCGACCCGGTAGGCCCCGGCCGCCGGCGAACGGCCGGCCCGGCCTCCGTCGATGCGTTTTTCCGCCGCGGCGCGTTGAACGTTTCCCCGGCCCGCGGGTCGGAACGCGTGTGAGACGCCACGGGGTTCAGGACCCCGGAAAGGAGTTGCAACGATGAAACGGATGGTATGGATTGCCCTGTCGGGGCTTGCGCTGGCGACCGGCGCCTGGGCGAAGGACGTGGCCTACCTGGGGGTTGCGACGGAGCCGCTCGATCCGATGACGGGCCGGCATCTCGGGCTCGGCGCGGGCATCGGCCTCGCGGTCGTGCATCTCGATGAGAAGGGCGTGCTCGCCGACCGGGTGGAGGAGGGCGACATCCTGCACAAGTTCAACGACCAGCTGCTCGTCAGCCCCGAGCAACTCGCGATCCTCGTCCGGCGCGAGAAGCCGGGGACGAAGGCGGTGCTGACGGTTCTGCGCAGCGGGAAGAGCGAGGCGGTGGAGGTGAAGCTGGGCGCCATCGACGGAGACCAGCTCCAGCCCCTGGGTCCCCCGAACGCCTGGGGCGGGCGGATGATGGGCCCCCACGTCTTCCAGATGCCCGTGCCCCAGGCCGGCAGCCCGGAGTGGCGCGAGTGGATGGAGGACTTCCAGCAGAGGATGCGTCCCCGGCACGGCGGTCCGGGCGGGCCGGAGGCCGCGGAAGACGACGACGAGCCGCAGGCCCGGCGTGATCGCCCGGGAGTCGAAGTCCATTCCTCCGCGACGAGCGTCGTGAGCGAGACGCGCGATGGCGTCACCCTCACGCTGACCAACCGCGATGGCACCCAGTCGGCGAAGATCGAGAAGGAGGGGAAGATCCTCTTCGACGGCCCCGTGAACAACGAGAAGGAATTGAAGAAGGTTCCGGAGGAATACCGCGACCGCATCGCGGAGATGCAGGACAAGGTCAAGGTGGAGATCCGAACCCAGGGGCCCCGTCCCTCCGCTCCGCGGCGGGGCGGCGGACGCAACGTCCTGTAGAGCCGCCACTCCATTTGGGCGAACGGGCCGCCGTCCCTCCCCCCCCTCCAACCCGGCGGTCCGTTCGCCTTCTTTCTCCAACCCTTGGGCGCCGCGAAGCGGGCGGCGTCCAGGGGTTGAACGTTCCGCCTCAGATCTGTCCCGTGGCCTCCTGGAGCCGGGTCCATTCGTCGAAGTAGGCCGAGGCCCAATCCCCCTCGGCCGACTCGGCGAGATCCATGAGCAGTTGGCGGACATGCTCCTGCTCCTCGTCGTAGGCGTCCCTCGTGAAGCGGCCCGAGATGAACGCGAGGCGGAGCCAGAGCAGGTAGGTCGACAGCGCGTCGCAGCAGTTGTACCGGACGATCGACTTCCACTGTCCCGCCAGCCAGAGATGGGCGACCTGTTCGCCGGCCGTGCCGAACTTGCCCGGGATGCCGGACAGCGATGCGATCTCGTGGAGCGAGACGGCGCCCTTGCCCCACGACGAAAGAAGGTCCATCAAGTCGACGTTCCAGTCGTTCTGGTTCCCGCGGGCAAGGTAGTCCGGCGCGGCCTCCCAGGGCTTGTCCGGCCTCCGGAAGAACTCGGCGGCCGGAAGGCCGAGGACGGTCGCCCGTTGGACGAGGATCCGGAGGTCGGCCGACTGCGAGTTGAATCCGACGAGTTGGGGCCTGTGCTTCCCGACGGCGTCGAGGAAGCGTCCGACGATGGCGGCCTCGGCGCTCTGCGCCGGGTCGGCGCAGTCGCGCGGCAGCCAGATGAGGTCGAGTTTCGTCTGACCGTTGAGGACGCGCCGCTGCACGGCGGCGATCGAGAGAACCCTGCAGAGGACGGTCTTCAGAAACGGAAAGGGGTCCTCCTCCGTGGCTCCGTTCCGTTTCCACATCTCGTCGAGAACCCCCGCGTCCGGAAGGTCCGCTGGGAGCCCGTACAGGATCCGCCCGGCGATGGGATCCGGCGCCCACTCGGCATCGAAGGCCCACACGGTGTCCTGGATCGATCGCAGCATGGGGCTCACTCCTGGGCAGGTGGAGGCGGCTCGCGGAAGGCGCCGGCCGGGCCGTTGGGATAGTGGTCCGCCAGCCGGCGGGCCGGAGCGGCGGACTCGCGGGATGCGGTCAGCCACCCCTCGACCTCCGCCCACGAGACGGGTTTGCTGAAAAGGGTCACCCCGAGGACGGAGGCCCGGCTCGCCACGTCGGGCGGGAGGAAGCCGGAGATCATCGCGATGCGCGGGCACCGGCATCCGCGTTCGCGCAGGTGCTCCACCAGGTCGAGCCCGGTCATGTCCGGCATGTTGTAATCGGTGATCATGGCGTCGGCGCACCGCTCGTCGGGGCCGCAGAGGCAGGACGACCCCGCCGGCCCGCAGGGAGCCGCGCGGTTGAAGACCTCGACGTCATACCCCGCCCGGCGGGCGATGGACGCGAAGACCCGGCGCACCACCGGCTCGTCATCAAACACAAACACTCGAACCCTCATGGCTCCTTGTCCCGACCCCCGTCCGATGGTGCCCGGCCCCGCCGGGGCGGACAAGCACAATCGTCCGCCGCCGCTGGGTTCCGTGCGGGACGCCCGGCGATTGCCGCGGGCGCCCGGCGGGCCGGCTTGAGCGCGCGGGCCACGGGCGTATGATGGCGGGATGAACCCGACCCGGCCCTCCACTCCGGAGGAGATGAACGAGCGGATGTCGCGCCTGGAGGCGGCCCTCCCGGGGCGCGGCCGCGTCCTGATCGTCACGCACGACCATCCCGATCCCGATGCGCTGGCCACGGCCGGCGCGCTCCACCTCCTCCTGGAGCGGCGGTTCGGTCTGCGCAGCCGGATCGTCTTCAGCGGCATCGTTGCAAGGGCGGAGAACCGGGAGATGGCCCGCCATTTCCGCTACCGGCTGGCGGGCCTGGACGCGGTCCGGGTTCCGCGCCGTTCCGTCCCCGCCGTGTTCGTCGATGCGCGGCCGGGGTCCGGAAATGTGACCACGCCGCGGTGGATGAAGCCGGTCGCGGTGTTCGATCACCATCCCGTCCCGCGCGGGTGGGAGGCGCCGCCGGGGGCCTTCGTCGACATCCGGCCGTCGGTGGGGGCCTGCGCGAGCCTGCTGCACGAGTACCTGGCCGCGGCGGCGATCCCCGTGCCGTCGTGGCTGGCCTCCTGCATGGTGTATGCGGTCGGGGTGGAGACGGTGGATTTCACGCGCGGCGGATCGCCCGTCGACCGAGACGCCGTCCTCGCCCTCCTGCCCCGTGCGAGCCTGCGGGTGCTGGGGGAGATCAAGCATGCCCCGCTGCCCACGCTGTACTTCACGCAGCTCCAGCAGGCCATCGCGAACGCGCGGCTCTACGGACGGGTCGCATGGAGTCACCTGGCCGAGGTTCCCCACCCGGAGATCGTTCCGGAGATCGCGGACCGTCTCGCCCGGATCGAACGCATCTCGTTCAGCTTCTGCACGGGATTCCACGGGGACTCGCTGGTCGTCTCGGTCCGAAGCAACCGCCGCGATGCCCGCTGCGGGTCCCTGGTCCGGGCCGCCGTCGGAGGTCTCGGCCCCGCGGGAGGTCACGATCGGATGGCGGCGGCCTCGATTCCGGCGGGGGGGATGGACGCGGTCCAGCGGGAGCAGCTCGTCGATCGCATCCGGCACGCGCTGCTGAAGCGCATGGAGGGCCGCCGCTCGCCCCGCGCCGCGCCCGGCACCCTGCCGGCGCGCCGGCTGACGCCCGCCGCGGCGGACGCCGGCCCGGCCGCCGTGCACGCGCCGCAGCCGGAGGAGCCGGCGGGATGACCGGCGTCCGGGCTACGGGGCCGGGGAGACGTCGACCGTCTTCGACGGGATCTTGCCCTTGAGGGTGTCCCGGTAGAACGCGTCCTTGTCCCCGGCCGCGAGAAGTCCGTCCACCACGGCCGGGTCGACCTTCTCGTAGTCGATCACATCCCCTGTCCGCGTGACCACCGTCAGGGTCTGCACCTGCGCATCGTAGCGCAGGCTGTAGATCTCCGCCGTGCGAAGCGTGAGAAACCTGGGGCTTCCGCCCGTGGTGGCCACGCATCCGGCCAGTGCCAGGGCCAGGCCGATCGAGGCCGCCCGGTTCCCTTCCGTTCGTGTCAGCCGCTTCATGGGTTGCCCTCTCCTCAATGGGCGGAGGATACACCGGACCTCGCGCCGTCTGCAAGAACACGACCCGGCCGGACGGGACTTCCGGGGGCCCGGGCTCCGCGCGGGAAGAAAAAATCGAAAAAGCAGTTGTGTCGTCGCCGGCTCATGGTACTATGTCTGTGGAAGAGCGTGCGTACGTTTATCTCATGGGTTCCTCACCCTGACCTCCTTGGCGTACGCCGCTCTTCTTCTTTTTTGCGGGGCCGGGGTCAGGGGCCGGGGGGCGGCGCGGTGCTGCGGATCACGTCGAGCGCGGTCCGGGCCCGCTGGGCCAGCTCGGGATAGTCGGTCGCGTAGGCCTTCACGAACTCCTCGAACACGTAGACGGCGTCCTCCCTCCGCTTCTGCCGGTTCAGCGTCAGCCCGAGGTTGTACAGGGCGTGGAGGGAGCTGACCTCCTCGGTCAACGCCTTGCGGTACTCCGCCTCGGCCTCGGCGTAGCGTCCGGCGCGGAACAGCGCGTTGCCCAGCAGCACCCGGATGGTCCCGTTGAGATCCGTCGATCCCTGGAGGAACTCGCGGTAGAGGCGGATCGACTGTTCGTGGTCGCCGGCACGATGGCACTCGCGGGCCATGTTGAGGATCGCCTCGGCCGACGATCCCGGCATGGACCGTCGCTGGAGCGAGAAGGCGCCGATGCCGGCCAGGGCGCAGGCCGCGGCGCCGGCGATGACCGCGGCGAATCCCCGGCGATGGCGTTCCATCCAGGAGGCCACGTGTCCCGGCGCCGCGTCGGCGGCCGTGGAGGGCCGGAGCATGGCGACGGCCACGGCGGCCGCCATGGCGCTCGATCCCGATGCGGGCACCGGGGCGCCGGCCGGCGTCTCCCGGGCGAGGTCCTGCGGGAGCCGTCCGGTGCGGTCGACTTCGCCGGACAGGCGGGCGAGGACCCGCATCCGGTACCGGGCGGCCGGGGCGCCGGCGTGGCCGCCGCGCAGCGCGGCCCACACGATCGCCTGGTGGATCGCGGGCACCGGAGGGTCGGCGGGGTCGTCCGTCCAGCGCTCCCACAGCGGGATGCCCCCCTCCGCACCCAGCGGCGACCCGGAAAGAAGACGCGCCTGCAGCGGCCCCCGCACGTCGCCGGCGAGCCTGCGGAAGAGGAGCGGCATGAACGGCGACAGCGTCACGCGGCTGATCGGCGCGCCCGTCTCGTCGCGGTCCCTGTAGGCCGCTTCGGAGGGATCCCAGAGCACCTCGCCGAGCGTGCGCTCGTACAGCCTCAGGACCGGGCGGAACCGGGTCTCCGCGGCGCCGCCCGTGCCGCTGCGGGCGGCCAGTGAAAGCAGCGCTTCGATCTCCGCCAGGATCATCGCGGTGAGGTCCACCGTGATCAGGCCGGAATCCCACACGTCCGGCAGGAACGACTCGTCCCTCGATCGCCACCGCGGCCGGCCGGTCCCCGCCGGATCGTGGTGCGCCAGGGTCCATTCGACGTGCCGCTCCAGGGCGGGGATCACGGCCGCGGAGAAGTCCGGATGCGGCGCATCGCCCGCGGCCAGGTCGGCCGCGACGGCGATCAGGGGCCAGGGCGCGTGCGCGTCCGGGGCGTACCCGTCGGACCGGACCCTTCTCGGCATGGACCCGTCGGGGTGCTGGATCGCCACAACGGAGAGCACGAGGTCCCGCGCGACGTCGCCGTCCATCGTCGCCCACGCCGCGCACAGCGGTAGCAGCTCGTTGAGCTGGATCTCGTCGTCCGCGGGGCCGTCGGCAACGCTCCACCGCGCGGGGAACACGCCCTCCGGACCGCGCAGGCGCGACCGGAGCACGTCGCAGGCATGAGCCCACAGGGCCCCGTGTTCGACGGGCGGGGCGTCGGCCGGCGCATTCGGCGGCCGGGCGTCGCGGCTGTTGGTGTCGCTCATCGGTCCATCCGCCGCGGTCTCCCGCGGCACCGGGCCAGTATCGCGGATGGCGCCGCGGGGGGCAAGCCGCACGAGGGCCGCGCGGGGACGCCCTGCGGGGGCGCCGATGGCCTTTGCATCCGGGCCCGCGCGGTGCTAGAGTAGCGTGCTCTATCAAAGGAACCCGGCACGTGGACGATCCCGACCCCAAGCCTCGGCGCGACGACGAACCGGACGGCCAGCGTCTCCCCATGCGGGGCATGATGATCTGGCTGCTGGTCCTGCTGCTCTTCTTCAGCATGTTCCATTTTTTCTCGCAGGGGCAGGAGCGCCGGGTCCGCAAGCCGTACAGCGAGTTCGTCCAGCTGGTGAAGGAGCGGAAGATCCTCAAGTGCGAGGTCGTGCTCGAGGTGTCGGGGGGGCAGTATGTCAGCGGGGAGCTGACCGATCTCGATCCGAAGACCGGGAAGCCCCTGAAGTTCCGCACGGACGTCGTGGTCACCGACACCTTCCCCCAACTGCTCACCGACCATGATGTCCCGTTCGAGTTCAAGCCGCAGAATCCCTACCTCTGGCAGATGCTGACCGGCGCGGTCCCCTTCCTCGTGCTGATGGGGCTCGTGTATTTCCTCTTCGTCCGCCAGATGCGCATTGCCGGGCGCGGCGCCATGAGCTTCGGGAAGAGCCGCGCGAAGATGCTGACGCGCGCGAAGAACCAGGTGACGTTCAAGGACGTCGCCGGGGTCGACGAGGCGCATATCTCTTGCTACTATCCTGTCCTTTCTGGCTATGAGCATGGGCATCATGACGT
>CAYODK010000090.1:0-20335 GCA_964402695.1 uncultured Verrucomicrobiota bacterium | reverse complement strand
GGCGGCGCGAGTCCCACCCCCGGGGCGCCCGGCCCCGCACGCCGGGCGCCCCGCTTTCTTCTGCTGGCGGCCCTGCTCGTCGGATGCTGCGCGTCCGACACTGGATCGAGCGGACCGGCCGATCTCCACGGAGTCCCCGCGCGTTGCCGCATTCGATGGCAATCCGCTGCGGGGGTCGGGGAGGTCATGGGACTCCCTCGCGGCCCCGACCCCGGCATGAGCCGGGAGCCCGCGATGGCGGCGTCCGGCTTCCGCAGGCGCTTGATCCGCCCGCAATCCGGGCCATAGTGGGGCATGTCTTTGCATCCATTCAGGCTGGTGCATGCGCTCGTGCTGGCTGCGTCCGTTGCGTCGCCACGCGATGCATCGGCCGCCGAGGCGCCGATCCGCGCCTCGCTCGTCGCCTCCGTGTCCCGGTTCCGGCCCGGCGAGCCGTTCCTTGCGGCGATCCGGCTGTCGGCGGCGCCCGGCTGGCATACCTACTGGACGAACCCCGGCGAGGCGGGCCTCGCGACGACGGTGCGGTGGACGCTCCCCGAGGGCTTCACGGCGGGGCCGCTGCATTGGCCGGCGCCGAAGCGTTTCGTCTCGGGCGGCATCGTCTCGTACGGCTACGACGGTGACACGCTCCTCCCCGTCGAAATCCGTCCACCGGCGGACTGGCCGGCCGGCCGCGTCGCGACGCTCGGCGCGCGGGTGGACTGGCTGGGCTGCCTCGAGGAGTGCGTCCCCGGCGGCGCGGACGTGGAGATCACGATCGCGGCGTCGGAGCGCCCCGCGGCGTCGGACGCGGCGGACGCGATCGCCCGGACCTTCGCCGGCCTGCCCCGGATCGACCCGCGGATCCGCGTCCAGGCGCGGGCTGTGAAGGGCGGCATGGCCGTGCGCCTCGAAGGAGTCGGCGCCGCCGCGCCGCGTGGGTTCTTCCCCCTGGCCGGTGGCATCGTCCGGGCCGATCCGGAGCCGTCGTGGATGCGCGTCGGCGGCGGCGTCCACGAGACCGTTCTGGCGCTCGAATCCGGCGTTCCAGCACCCCCGCGGATGGCGGGCGTGCTGACGTTCTCGGGGATGGAAGCGCGCGGGCCTGCCCTGCTTGATTTTGAGATCTCCGGGCGTACGGTGGCGCAAGACAACGAGAAGGGAGACCGACCATGAAGACGCTACTGTTCGCCTGCACGCTCGCCGCGGCCGCCGCCGCGATCGCCAGCGCCGAGGCCGTCCCCGGCCAGGATGCGCCCGCGTTCCAATCGACCTGCACGAAGGGCACGGCCGTGGCGCTGGCCGATCTGAAGGGCAAGGTCGTCGTCCTTGAGTGGACGAATCCGGGATGCCCGTTTGTGAAGAAGCACTACGGATCCGGCAATATGCAGGCGGTCCAGAAGGACCTGACCGGACAAGGGGTTGTGTGGCTGACGGTCAACTCGGCCGCGCCGGGGAAGGGCGGACACATGACCGCCGACCGCTGGAATGCGCTGGCCAAGGAACAGGGCTCCGCCGCGACGGGCCTGTTGATCGACGAGTCGGGCGAGATCGGACGGGCCTACGGAGCGAAGACGACGCCGCACCTGTTCGTGATCGGAGCCGAAGGGAAGGTCCTTTACGCCGGCGCGATCGACGACAAGCCCTCGACCGACGCCTCGGACATTGCGGGCGCCGTGAACTATGTGAAGCAGGCCGTCGCCGAGGCGAAGGCCGGCAAGCCCGTCAGCGTTCCGAAGACCGCGCCCTACGGCTGCAGCGTGAAGTACTGAGGCCCCGCACCTTCGACTCGGAAATCCGTCCGCCTTGATCTATAACCTCCCGCATGAGGTTCGGGGGGGAAGGTGGCCCTTCATGGTTCCGGGGACTCTTCGCTGGGCTGGCGGCCGTGTATGTCGCCATGATCCCGCTGCCGAGGGTCGACAACCATCTGCTGGGCAGCGACGGGGGCCACTACTACTGCTACATGCGATCATTCTGGCTGGACGGCGACGTTCAGATCGGGAATGACATTGCTCTCTACAATGCCCGGATTTCGCACGGCTCCGCCCATCGGTTGGCTGCCTCGTATGATCGGTCGATCGGACCTGCGGTCCTCTGGTCGCCTTTCTTCCTGGTTGCACACGCCCTGACGGTCTTGCTCTCCGCGGTCGGTGTCCCGGTCGCCACAGACGGCTTCTCGTATCTGGAGGAGGCCGCGGTGTGCATCGCGAGCATCTTCTATGCGGTTGCCGGCCTCTTGGCCGTCTCGGCGACCGTGTCCCGCCATGTGCCCGGCGGTTCGGCCCTGACCGGCGTGCTCTTCATGTTCCTATCGACCTTCGCCGTGTACTACGCGCTGTTCGAGCCCTCGATGGGGCACTCCGTGGAGTTCTTCACGGTCTGCGTTTTCGTCTGGTCGATTCTGGGGCGTGGATCAAGGACGACGGGGGCATGGATCCTGGTCGGCCTGGCCGGGGGCCTCATGACCCTCGTCCGATGGCAGAACCTCGTCTTTGCGCTCCTCGTCCCCTACGGATTGGCCCGCGTGGAGCCGCCCGTCTCCCGCGCCGTGATCCGCGGCGGGGCGGCGGGCATCGCGTGGCTGGCCGTGGCGTCGATCCAGTGCATGTTCTGGCATGATGTGTTTGGGAAGGTCCTGACGATCCCGCAGGGTCCGGGTTTCCTTGCTCCGGCCGCACCGCAGGTTCTCGACGTGCTGTTCTCGACGCGTCACGGCCTCGTCTCCTGGCATCCGGCCTTTGCGGTCGCCGCGGCCGGCATGCTGATGGTCAGACCCCGCGGGTTGGCCCTGGTCCTGTCGCTGGCGGTGCTGGCGCAGGTGTACATCTGCAGCATGGTCATCGAATGGTGGTGCGGGGACTCCTTCGGGATGCGCCGCATGACAGGGACCATCCCCCTGCTGACGTTCGGGGCCGCGTTTCTGATCGAACGCGCGGGCCGGTTGGGCCGGGCGGGACGTCGCATCGCGGCCTGCGTCGGCGTCGCCATGGTCGCGTGGAATTTTCTCTTCATGGCCCAGTACCGCCTCGGGATGATCCCTCCCGGCGATGCGCTGAGCCTGTCCGAGATGACGACGGGGAAACTGCGGGTGTTCACACACGGGATCGAGCATGTCCGACAACGGATGGAACCCCGGGCCTCCGGATCTGGCGCAGCCCTCGCGCCGCCCGGCCCGAGGTGACGCGCGATCCGCCCCTGTCGTCCGCGACGTCAAGCCGCGCGGCATCGTCCGGTCGCGTCACGTGGCACCCCGGAACCGCGGGACGCAGGGGGCATGACCGTCCGGGACATTGTGGGCCGGGGGCGGCTCCCGTATGATCCGGACCATGAGTGGACGTAGCGTCGCGGCGGCGAGCCTGGCTTTCGGAGCGGTCGTGGCGGTCGGGGCCGAGTGGCGCAACTTCGGCCCGGGCGGGGGAGGGTGGATCCCGTGCCTGGCCGCCAGTCCGCACGATTCGAACGTTGTGTTTGCGGGCTGCGATGTCGGCGGGTTCTACCGGTCGGACGACGCGGGTGCCTCGTGGACCATCCATAACGAGGGACTGCGCGACCTGTACGTCGAGTGCATCGTTCCGCATCCGCGCGACCCTTCGATCCTGTTCCTCGGCACCGAGGGCGGGGTGCACAAGTCGGTCGACGGCGGCCGGACATGGGCCGCGCAGCGCGACGGCTTTCCGCCCGTCGACCGCCATCGATTCAGCGCGCCGATCGGGGCGCTGGCGATCGATCCGCACCGGCCGGACACTCTCTACGCCGGCATCGGCCGCCCCCGCTGGGGCAAGGACGGTGCCGGCTCCGTCTGGCGCACGGACGACGGCGGCGCGCACTGGCGCCGCGCCAACCCGGGCGGGGGAGGGATGGCATCGGACGCCATCGTCGCGAGCCTCGTGCCGCATCCGTCCGTCACCGGCCGCCTCTTCGCCGCGACGCATCGCGGCCTGTACCGGAGCGATGACGGCGGCGCGACATGGCGCGCGCTGACCAACGGCCTGCCAGATCCCGCCGTGAACCGCGTGGCGCTGTGCGAGGCCCGACCGGAGGTCATGTACCTCACGCTGGACAGCCCGCCCGGCGTCCAGCCGTGGCGGGGCGGCGTGTACCGGTCGGACGACGGCGGGGAGACCTGGCAATCCCGGTCCGAGGGCCTCGGCCGGATCGTCGGCAAACCCGGAGCGCCGGATCCGATGACCTCCAACGTCGACCGTCTCGCCGTCCACCCGTCCAATCCCGACATCGTCCTCGCCGGCGACCGCGCGTGGGTCTCTGCGGGCGTCTACCGGACGGTCGACGGCGGACGCCGCTGGGCGCGTGTGACCCGGATGAAGCCGATGAAGGAGGGGCCCGCGACGATGAGCGGGGGATGGATCACCCTATGGGGACCGACCGTGATGGGGCTGGCGATGGACCCGCGGGAACCCCGGAACCTCTGGTTCAGCACCTCCGGGTACATCTTCCGCAGCGGCGACGGCGGCGACTCGTGGACGCAGGCCTACATGCGGCCTGCGCAGCGGTCCGGGGCCATGCCGGAGGACGTGACGAACGTCTGGAGCGGGACCGGCCTCGAGGTCACCTGCGTCAACCGCATCGTCGTCCACCCGCGCGACCCGAAGCGGCTGTTCCTCTGCTATGCCGACATCGGCCTGCTTCAGACGTGGGACGGCGGCCGCACGGTCGCGCGCACGGTGGGCGGCATGAAGTGCGACGGCAACACGTTCACCGCCGTCTTCGATCCGGACGATCCGCTCATCGTCTGGGCCGGCACCGGCTGGTGGAATCGCAACGAGGGCGATGTGTGCCGGTCGGACGACGGCGGCCTCACGTGGCGGGTCGTCGGCGAACCGGCGACCGGCCTGCCGAACGGCCAGACGCGGCATCTCGTCGTCGATCCGTCCAGCCCCGCCGGGGCGCGGCGCCTCTACGTCGGTGTGAACGGCCACGGCGTGTTCGTGTCGGAGGACGGCGGCGCGCGCTGGGCATCGCGAAGCGCGGGACTGCCCGGCGGCGCGGTGCGCGGGCTGGCGCTGCATCCCAAGGAGGCGGGCGTGGCCTTCGCGCTGCTGGCCGCGGAGGGCGGGAGGCCGGGCGGCCTGTTCCGCACCGACGATGCCGGCGGATCCTGGCGCGCGCTCGGCGATGCGCTCGCGGAGCTCGATGCGAAGGCCCTGGTCGTCTGCCCGTCGGATCCGCGGCGGATCTACGTCGCGGCGCGCGAGCGGTACGCGAACCGCAAGCTGAATCCGGGCGGCGTCTTCGCCACGCGCGACGGCGGGACGACGTGGACGCGCGTCCTCGAGGACCGCTTCATCGATTCGCTCGCCGTCGACCCCGGCAACGCGGACGTCGTCTTCGCCGGCGGCATGGACCACCCGTATCACGACGAGGCGCTCGGCAGCGGCGTGCGGGTCTCGCGCGACGGCGGGCGCACGTGGACCTCGCTCAACACGCCCCGGCTGACCTGCACGAAGATCGCGAGCCTGACCGTCGATCCGCACAACCCGCGCCGGCTCTACGCAGGCTCCTCCGGCAACGGCGTCTTCGTGCTGGAGGAGTGAGGCCGTGTCACGCGAGGTTCCCAGGAAGATCCAGGTGCTTGCGCGGCACCCGCACTGGATGCCCGAGCGACCCGGCGGGTGGGACCTCCAGTTCCTGTCGTGGGGAGCGCGCCGCTTCGGACGCGAGCCGGTGTCCGTCGCCATGCACGAGGGATGGGTCTACATCGCGGTGACGTCGGGCGCGCCGCTCGCCGTGGTGGGGGGACGCCCGCGGCGATGTCCGGCGCCGCGCGTCATGATCTTCGATCCGGACTGCGCCTACGGCTGGACCGACGGTGCGGGGGGACGGTGCTCGGTGCTCTGCTGGGTCTGGTCGTCCCCGCCGGCGGTCGGGAGCCTGCGCCCCGCACCGGGGGGGTGCCGGTCCGTGCGCGTCGACCGCGACGTTCTCCGGGCGCTGGCCCGGCTCCACGCGGAGTGCGTCGAGGCGGTTGCGGAGCCCGACGCCCTGGCGCCGCTGATCCTGCGCCGGGCGCGGCTGGACCTCGACATCCTGCTCCTGCGCGCCGCGGGCCGTGCCGGTCGGGCCGATGCCGCCGCGCGGTTCGATCTCGCGGTGCGCTACCTCGACCACCACCCGGCGCAGCTCGAGCCGGTGGCGGGTCTTTGCGAGTACCTCCGCGTGTCCCCCGCCACGCTCAAGGCCCTGTTCCGTGCCCGCGCCGGCGTCAGCCCCCGCACGTTCGCCCTGCGGCGCCGCATGGATCGTGCCCGCGCACGCCTCGCCGCCGGCGCCTCGGTCAAGGAGACGGCCGCCGAACTCGGCTACCGCCATGCCAACGACTTCAGCCGGGCCTTCGCGCGGTTCCACGGGAGGACCGTTCGGGCATGGCAGGATCGAAAGTAGCAGGATCGACAGACTGTGCATGTGCTAGGCATTTGCGGTTGCGCGGTGGGATCGGCGGAGGGCACAGTCGCGGGGACGGCGGCTTGGGAGAACCGGGAGGAAGGGCATGAAGGGAAGATCGACAGGATGGCGCTGCGCGCTGGCATCCGCGCTCGTGGGTGCGGCCGCGTCGGCGGCGCCCGCGGAGTGGGAGTTCTACGCCTTCGACAACGGCGTCGGGCGGGGCAAGTGGCCGGCGGAGAAGCAGGCGGCGACGCTCAAGGCGCTCGGCTACGACGGCTGCAGCTACAACTACACGAACAACAAGGACCTTGAGACCTGGATCCGCGTCTACCGCGAGGCGGGGCTGAAGATCTACGGACTCTACTTCCCGGTCGCCCCGGAGAAGACCCCGGCGTGGAACCCGGCCATCAACGAGGCCATCGCGATGCTGAAGGGCTCGGAGACGGTTCTGTGGATCACGGTGCCGGCGCCGAAAACGATGGCGGTCGAGGAATACGACAAGGCGGTGACGAAGACGCTCCGCGCGTTCGGCGACCTCGCGCAAGCCTCCGGGATCAAGGTTGCGATCTACGCCCATGCCGGATGCCACGCCGCCTCCGCGGCGGATTCGTACCGCATCGCGAAGATGGTCGGGCATCCGGCGGTGCGGCCGTCGTACAACCTCTGCCACGAGTTTCTGACCGGCAACGGGGACAAGGCGATGGAGACGCTACGGCTCGTCGCGCCGGAGGCGCTCCGCGTGTCGATCAACGGGGTCGATCCGTCGGACAAGAAGCGCTACATCCTGACCCTCGACGAGGGCACCTTCGACATCGCCGCCTTGCTCGCCGAACTGAAGCGCCTCGGCTACAGGGGCCCCGTCGGCCACCAGTTCTACATGATCCCCGGCGAACCGGAGCTCAACCTGAAGAAGGCCATCGAGGCGTGGCGGAAGCTGCAGCCGCGTTGAACAACGAACATCGAACATCCAACATCGAACGCCGAAGAAGGACTCAACATCCAACAACCAACATCCAACAGCCAGCATCCAACAGCCGGCAACCTCCATGGTCTACACTCGCCCCTCGCCCCTTCTTGGGAACTTGAAACGCCTTCCCTGACACCTGAAACCCCCGGAGGACCCATGAAACCCAACTCGTATTCCACTCCCACCCGCCGCCGCTTTCTGAAGGCTTCGGCCGCCGCCGTGGCGGCGCCGCTGGTCCTGCCGTCGCGCCTGCTCGGCGGCAGCGGACCGAGCGGGAAGATCACGGTCGGCATGATCGGCATGGGCCGGCAGGCCGTGAACTCGAACCTGAGGTCGTTCGTCCGCATCCCGGACTGCGTGGTCGTCGCGGTGTGCGACGTCGATGCGTGGCGGATGGAGCAGGGGAAGGCGGCGGTCGAGAAGGCCTATGCGAAGGACGCCGCCTCGGGAGCGTACCGGGGGTGCCGGACCTACCGGGATTTCCGCGAGCTTCTTGCGCAGAAGGATATCGACGCGGTGATGATCTCGACGCCCGACCACTGGCACGCGCCGATGACGCTGGCGGCGTTTGCGGCGGGGAAGGACGTGTCGCTCGAGAAGCCGATCACGCGCACCGTCGTCGAGGGCCGCATGATCGCCGACGCCGCCGCGCGCCACAAGAGGGTGTTCCGCGTCGACAGCGAGTTCCGATCGCTCGAGCCGATGCACCGCGCCGCCGAGCTCGTCCGCAACGGCCGCATCGGCAAGCTCAAGCTGATGCGCACCGGCTCGCCGAGGGAGGTCTTCCCGAACGAGCCCGAGGACGTCACCGCGCCGCCGGCCGACCTCGACTACGACCTCTGGCTCGGCCCGGCCCCGAAGGTGCCGTACATCCAGAAGCGGGTGCACGAGCCGCGGAACCTGAACAGCCGGCCCGGCTGGATGCGCAACCTCGACTACTGCGACGGGATGATTACGAACTGGGGCACGCACCTCAACGACATCGCGCAGTGGGGCGCGGGCACCGAGCGCACCGGTCCGGTCGAGGTGAAGGCGACGGGCACCTTCCACGCGGGGAAGGTCTGGAACGTCCTCGAGCAGTTCGACGCGTGGTACCGCTATGCGAACGGCGTGGAGCTGTTCTACCAGATGGGCACGCCGCACGTGTACTTCGAGGGCGACAAGGGGTGGATCCGGGTCAACTATGTCCAGGACAAGCTGCACCCGGAAAAGCTCGAGGCCAGCGACCCTGCGATCCTGAAGGAGAAGATCGGCCCGGAGGAGGTCCACTTCCCGCTGCGCTGCGAGAAGCTCGACTTCATCGAGTGCGTGAAGACGCGCGGCCGCACGCTCGAGGACGAGGAGGTCGGCCAGCGCACGACGTCGCTCTGCCACCTCGCGCACATCTCGGCGAAACTCGGCGGACGCAAGCTGGCGTGGGATCCGGACAAGGAGACGTTCCCGGGCGACGACGAGGCCAGCAAGCTCCTGCGTGGCCCCGAGTGGCGCGCGCCGTGGGCGCCCGCGTAGCAGCGCCGGGTCCGGCGGCCCAAGTCCGGTGACGGGCGACGAACCTCTGGGTCCCGCGGTTTCTCCGGGCGGGGAGCCCGTCGCCGGGATCGCCTCAATGGCCCATCGCCGCGACCGACCTGTCCCGCCGTAGCGTCTGCACGAAGGCGGATGGTCGCGGCATGCAGGCGCACCGACGGCAGATCGCTCTGCGCCTACTTCGGCTGCGGCGAGGGGCAGGCGTTGAAGATCACGATCTCCGGGGCGCCGACGATCATGTCCTTGATCTGGTCGCCGAAGGCCTTGAAGTGGGGCGTCGCGAAATGGAAATCGATCGCCGCCTGGTCCTTCCACTCCTCGAAGAAGAAGAACGCCGTCTTCTCGTGGGGATTCTGGTAGAGCGTGTAGCTGATGCAGCCAGGCTCGGCCCGCGAGGCGGCCAGGATGGTCTTGGAAGCCGCGACAAAGGCGTCGACCTTGTCCGCCTTGAGCGTGATCTTCGCCGCGATCAGCTTCTTGCACGCGGCCTTCATGCAGCAGGACTTCGCGGCGGGGCAGCAGGATGGCGCCGAGGTCGTCGCGCATCCCGTTGCGATCAGCCCCGCCACCGCGACCGCAAGAACCGCCGTCAGAATCGCCTTCATCCACGTCCTCCGGGTTGTTGGGGCCGGAGCATAGCCGGGACCCGGGCAGGATCACAACACTCAACATCCAACATCCAACCGCCAACATCCAACAGCCGCCGGGCTTTCACGGGCGGGGGGGTTCGGTATACTGCCACGCGTGAAGCAGGAATCGGACTACGAACTCCTCGACAGCGGCGACGGGCGGAAGCTTGAGCGCTTCGGCCCGCACGTCCTCGCGCGGCCGGCCGCGCAGGCGGTGTGGCGTCCGTCGCTCCCGCCCGCCCGTTGGGCGCAGGCGGTTGCGTCATTCGACCGCGAGGACGGCCAGCGCTGGCACAACCGGGGTGCGCTTCCGGAGTCGTGGGTCATCGCGATCGACAGCCTCAGGTTCCGCCTCTCCGGGACGGACTTCGGTCACCTCGGCATCTTCCCCGAGCAGCGGGAGCAGTGGCGGTGGATCGACGGCACGATTCGCGCCGCCGCCGGGCGCACGGGACGCCGTCCCGCCGTGCTGAACCTCTTCGCCTATTCCGGGGGCTCGACGCTCGCGGCGCTCCGGGCGGGCGCCGAGGTGTGCCACCTGGACGCCTCGCGCGGGATGGTGCAGTGGGCGCGCGACAACGCCGCGCTCAACGACCTCGCCGGCGGGCCGGTCCGCTGGATCACCGAGGACGCCCACAAGTACCTCGGGCGGGAGGAACGGCGCGGCCGCCGCTATGATGCCGTGATCCTCGATCCGCCCAGCTTCGGACGGGGCGCATCCGGCGAGATCTACAAGATCGAGCGGGACCTCGTCCGGACCCTGGATCTCTGCCGGGCCGTGCTCTCGCCCGAGCCGTTGTTCATGCTGCTGAGCGGGCACACCCCGGGTTTCTCCCCGGTGATCCTGGCCAATGTGCTCGCCCAGACGATGCGCGACGCCGGGGGCCGCGTCGAGCAGGGCGAGATGCTCCTCACCGGCGCGCCGGGAGTGGCCCCGCTGCCGAACGGAACCTGGGCTCGATGGGTGTCGTCGGCGGTCTCCCGCTGACGCGCCGCGCGGTGTCCGAATTTCGTTTCACGCGACCTGCAATAACCCGGGGTTCCGGTCCGTTGTCCTTTCAGAACCGAGCCCCGGCGGGACCGGGGCGAAACAGGAGACCGAGTGCGATGAAGACCCCATGGATCGTTCTGGCGGCGGCCCTCGTGGCCGTCGCGACGGCGCGGGCGGCCGATGAGGGCGCCGGTGCCGGCGGGCCGGGCGGCGGCCCCCTGCGGGAGCACCTGCGGCAGGTGTTCGATGCCAACGGCGATGGCCAACTGACGGGCGACGAACTCGAAAAGGCCAAGGCCGCGGCGGAGAAGATGAAGCTGCGCGCCGATGCCAACGGCGACGGTCAGGTCAGCGAGGAGGAGAAGCAGGCCGCCATGGACAAGATGCGCGGCTTCCGCGACGAGATCGTGAAAAAGTACGACAAGGACGGCGACGGGAAGCTGAACGAAGAGGAGCGCGAGGCCGCCAAGAAGGCCGTCCGCGACCGCATCGAGAACGGCGATCTGCCAGGCAAGCCGGCCGGCGATGCGCCGAGGGGCGAGCGCCCCGGGCCTCCGTCCCGTGAGGAAATGCTCAAGAAGTTCGACAAGGATGGCGACGGCAAGCTCAGCGAGGAGGAGCGCGAAGCGGCCCGCGAGGCCATGCGCAGGCATCGCGAGGGCGGGGGCGACCGGCCCCGGCGGGGCGACGGCGAAGGCCGTCGTCCTCGCGCCGAGGGCGGGGGCGGGCAGATCTGAGGTCACAATGACGTGAGGCGGCGCCCGACGATTCGGTCGTCGGGCGCTGTCCTTTCCGGGGCCTGCCGCGTGGTTCGGAAGCGCGTCCTGTTTCGTTTGACAGACCTCGGGACACCCGTTCAGTCTGGGGCGCAATACGGGAGACACGCGCGTGAAGACCATCCATGGTCCGGAGGACCGATCGAGGCGGGACTTCCTCTGCCGTGCCGGCGTGGCGGCGATGGGATGGGCCGCAGTCGCGCAGGGCGCGCCCGCGACGGCTCGGACCGCGTCCGACCGGCCGGCGGACAAGCTGCTGCCGCGCCTGGACAACCTCAAGCTGCTCGGCCTCTGGGAGGAACCGCCCCCCGCGGTTCGGGGCGTGTACGAGGCGTGCCACCGGGTCCTCGCATCAAACCGAACCGCGACGTTCTCCGATGTGGCGGCGGATGCCGACGCGCAGCGGGTCTTCCGGGAGGCCGGGATCCGGCACCTGGGCGGGCCGATGCTCGGCGACGTCCAGCCCGACGGCGCGAAGGTCTGGGTCCGGACGTGCCGTCCGGCGCCGGTCGAGGTCCGCGTGAGCGTCGATGGGGCGGAGAAGGTCTTTGGACCCGTGGCGAGCACGGAGGCATCGGATCTCTCGGCGGTGGTGCAGGTCCACGGACTCCGGCCCGGGGTTCGCCATCCCTACCGGGTCCTTGTCGAAGGCGTGGCCATTCCGGCGCCCGGCCATGCGACGATCACGACCGTTCCCGCGGGACCGGGCACCGGACCGGTTCGAATCGCATTCGGAACCTGCGCGCACCGGTTCGGTCTCGGCAACCCGCGGCAGTCGGCGGCGATCCGCGCCAGGGCGCCGGCGGCGATGCTGCTGTGCGGCGACATCGCCGTGCAGGACCGGAACAACCACCTCGGTCTGCACCGGGCCGACTACCTGCTGCGCGATTTTCACCCGGCCTGGCGCGACCTGGTCTCCGCCGTGCCCGTGTACGCCACGTGGGACGACCACGACTATTTCGACAACGACAAGTGGGGGATCCCCCCGGGGTTCACTGCCGCCGATCGCACCGGCGTCTGGGAGGTGTTCCGGCGCTCGTGGGCCAATCCGTCGTTCGGGTTCGGCGAGAAAGGTGGCGGGGTCTTCACGCGCACGCGGATCGGCCCGTGCGATGTGATCCTGACGGACGGCCGCTACTTCCGGGAGAAGGGTTCGTTCCTCGGTCCCGACCAGATGCAGTGGCTCGAACGCCAGCTCCTGGAATGCAAGGGGCCGTTCGTCATCCTGGAATCCAGCACCATGTGGTCGGACTACGTGTCCAACGGCAAGGACTCATGGGGTGTGTACGATCCCGAGGGGCGGGAACGCCTGTTCCGGTTCATCGAGAAGAACCGGATCGGCGGGGTGCTGCTCATCTCGGGGGATCGCCACGGGGCCCGGGGCTTCCGGATTCCGCGTCCGTCGGGCTTCGCGTTCCACGAGTTCGAGCCGGCGAGTCTCGGGGGCATCGACTGGGGGCCTCCCGCCCGAGTGGCCGGGTGTGCGAACCAGATCTTCGGGCATCTCGGCTACGCCTTCGGCGAGTTCACCTTCGATGTCGCGACCGCCGATCCCACGGTCACATTCCGGCTGATCGGCGAGGATGCCGGGGTCATCCACGAGATGACGCTTCGCCGCAGCGAGATGACGCCGCCGGGCGCCTGACGCGGCGGGCTCGCGGCCCGGTCAGTCCGCGGCGAAATCGCGGTCGGGATCGACTTCCAGGTCCGCGGCGGCGACGGCAACCGCGTCGATGAGGGTCCCGCTCTCCCGGTTTCGGATGGCCAGCACGCTGTCCCCGGGGCCGGCTTCGAAGGCATGCCGGGCTCCCGGCGCGCCCGACCGGTCGCGGACTGGCATCCAGTGCCATACGCCCAGCCGGGCGACATCGCACAGAACGGGCGGTCCGCGATCGACGGCCACGTGGAGGCTGTTGGCCTCGCCGGAGGGCGCGAAGACGCGGAGCCACACGTGGAACCGGCCGGACCGGGCCACCGGAACCCGGCACCGGGCCGAACCCGTGTCCCGGGCGGAACCCTCCGGCGCGCCGATGGATCTGCCGGACCGCAGCGACGGGTCGGCGATGATCTGCATGGGCGCCGTGAGCCGCATGTCCTCGGCCTCGATCCGCCCGATTCCGGGGATGCGCTCCCGGAGGATCGGAAGGTCCGACGCGAGGAGTCCGCCGGGGGGGAGGGTGCGAACGGCTTCGCGGGCGCCGCCGAGGTCGCAGCCGTCCATCTTCACGTCCGGCGATGTTCCCGGGGCGTGTTCGATCGCAAGGAAGACCCGGGCCTGCGCCGGGGACACGCAGTTGCGCACGGCGGCATCGCGCACATCCTTGAACCAGAGCACGGGAAACGCCTGCGGCGCGGCCGCCACGGAGAGCCGGTCGATGGTCAGTCCCCGGACGTCGTCGCAGACGACCGCCGGCCGTGCGTCGGGCGTCGTGCAGCGGAGGGCGACATGGGAGAGGTGGACACCCGAGGCGTGGCGGACGTAGAGGCCGAAGGCGGGAAGCCGGCCGAACATCTGGGCCTCGGGGTACTTCGCCCTGACCTCGTCGTCGGGGACGTCGTCGGTCACCCAGTCCGCCGTTCCGCCGCCCTCGTACTCGAGGTCGAGATCGGCCAGCGTGACCTCCTGAACGGGATGTCCGGCGAGGCCGTGGATCGAGGACTCGAACATGGAGCGTCGCGCGCGGATGTTCCGGAGGACGACGTTCCGGATCGTCCCCGGCACGCGGGGCTCGACCTGGCGCGTCTTCTCGCTGTTTCCGCCCCGGTGGCCGAGGCGGATGAACAGCGGCGTGCGGATGTTGTCCATCGTGATGTTCGACAGGGTGATGCCGTCGAGATGCGCTCCGTCGACCGACTCGATGGCGACGCCCGAGAGGGCGCGGTCCCAGGTGCGGGCGGAATCGCAGTAGACATGGCTGTTCCGGAAGACGACATCATCGAAACGGTCGTGTGTCTCGGTCCCGATCTTGAATGCGTTGCAGGCGGACCAGATGCGGCAGTCCTCGACGACGATGTCGCGCGACGGGTGGTCGTGGCCGGGTTCGGTGCTCTTCAGGACGACCCCGTCGTCGCCGGTGACGATGTCGCAGCGGCTCACGCGGACGGCGATGCAGGAGTTGAGGTCGATGCCGTCGGTGTTGGGGCCGAACAGGGGGTTGCGGATGGTCACGCGATCGACGGCCGCCGTGACGCAGCGTTCGAGGTGGAGGGTCCACGACGGCGACCCGACCAGCCGGACGTCGCGGACGACGACATTGGTGCATCGGGAGAAGTGGAGGAACCGGGGCCGGCGGAGTGCGCGGTATTCGAACTGCGCCGTGCCCCGCCACGGCGGGCCGCGCCATGCCGGCTCGCCGGCCGCGTCCCTCCGCTCCCAGAAGGCCGGTCCGCGGCCGTCGATGGTCCCGGGGCCCTCGATGCCGATCCGGTCCGCGTTCGACGCGCCGAGCAGGGGGCCGCGGGGGTAGTCGGCCATGTTGGTGCTGCCGAGGATCGTGGCCCCGCGCGTCACGACCAGGGTGACGCCGCCGGGGATGCTCAGGGAACCGGAGAGGTAGCGTCCCGCCGGGACCGTGACGCGTCCGCCGCCGGCCCTGGCACAGGCATCGAGCGCCGACTGGATCGCCGCCGTGTCCAGGGTCGTGCCGTCCCCCGAGGCGCCGTGGTCCTTCACGTCGACGATCGTCGAGGCGCACGCCGTGTGCGCGGCCAGGAGCAGTGCGCCGAGAAGACGAGACCGGTTCATGACCTCACCAGAACCACCACGAATCCGTCCTCAGCACGTACAGGCCGAGGAGGAAATTGGTGATGCCGTGGGCCAGGACGGCGGCCCAGATGTCGCCGGTGCGGAGAACGATCCATGCGAAGGCGAGGCCGCAGAGGATCCCGGCGAACCACTCGGCATGCTCGATGCCGAAGAAGGCGGCGACGGCGAGGACCATCGGCAGGTCGGGACGGGTCAGCGGCACATCGAGGAAGCTGCGTCCGCAGAGCCATCGATACAGGAAGCCGCGCCAGAAAAACTCCTCGATGACGGCGATGACAACCGACGTTCCGACCATGTGCAGCGCGAAGAGCGGCCAGCCGGTGACCGACGGCAGGTAGGGGTGGGCCGCCAGCGGTTCGCGCAACTGCCCGAAGCCCCCGGGGAGCGGGCCGACGAGGTAGCGCTCGTAGAACTCCGCGAGGCCCGGGGCCGCCGCCTTGAACGCGTCGCTTTCCGGTCCGACCCAGACGAGGAAGATGGCAAGTCCCACGGCGGTCGCCAGGGGCACGTTCCGCAGGCGGAGGGGCCCGTACCAGCGCCACGGGCGGACCGTCAGCACCAGCGCGCCCCCGGCGAGCGTGCGAAGGGCGTACTTCTCTCCGCTTGGGTCGCCGAGCCCGGTCATCAGCGCGAGCCACAGGGCGAACGGGGCCACGTGGCTCCAGACCGGCGCATCGCGCCAGGGTTTCGCCCAGGCGAAGGCCCCCGCCGCCCCGACCGCCCCCGCGGCCATCGCCCACGGGGTGTCGTCACCCAGCAGGTGCGCGATGAAGAAGAACACAACGAACGGAAGGATGTGGGCCCAGAACGGCACCTCCTCCCGGCGCGTGGACGTTGCTCCCGCCTCCTCGATCATGAGGATTTCAACCATAGCGGCTGCGTGGGAAATGCCAAGAGCGGAATGCGCGACTGCAAGGGGAGGCGGGCCGCCCCCTACGGTGCGGCGGCGGCCAGCGAGCGCCAGACGAGGGCGACGGCGCCGCACAGGACGACCCCGAAGGCGATGGGCAGCAGCGTGGCGATCGCGGTCCACTTCGCGCTGCGCGTCTCCTTGTAGATCGTGTAGATCGTTGTCGAGCAGGGGTTGTGGCACAGGCTGAAGAGCATCAGGCACAGGCCGGTCAGCGACGTCCATCCGGCCCCGCGCAACAGGGTGGCCAGCGCGCCCGGGTCGTCGATCTCGAACATCACGCCCGCGCCCTGTTCGCCGACGCCCGTCACCCCGGTGGCGAGCACGGTCAGCATGAGCACGGTCGGGATCACGATCTCGTTGGCGGGGATGGCGACGAGGTAGGCGACGAGGATCACGCCGTTGAGCCCGATGGCCCACCCGACGGGGTCGAGTCCGCGGATCATGTGGCGGGCGATCGTGTCGCCGCCGATCTCCACGTTGCAGACCAGCCAGAGAACGAGACCCGCCGGGGCGGCGAAGACGATCGCGCGCCACAGGACGATGGCGGTGCGGTCGATCAGCGACGTGTAGAGCGTCCGGAGGATGTTCGGCGGACGGTAGGGCGGGAGTTCCAGGCTGAACGTCGACGTCTCGCCCCGGAGCACGGTGCGCGAAAGCGCCCAGGACGACAGGAACATCAGGCCGACGCCCAGGAGCGCAACGCCGAGGACGGACGCCGAGGCGACCAGCCCCGCAAGCGCGGGCGGCGCGAGGGAGCCGAGGAAGACCGTGGCGATGAGGATCTGCGTCGGCCACCGGCCGTTGCACAGGGAGAAGTTGTTCGTCACGATCGCGATCAGGCGTTCGCGCGGCGAATCGATGATGCGGGTGGCGACCACGCCGGCCGCGTTGCAGCCCCAGCCCATGCTCATCGTCAGCGCCTGTTTCCCGTGCGCGCCGACGCGGCGGAACCAGTGGTCGAGGTTGAACGCCACGCGCGGCAGGTAGCCGAAATCCTCGAGGATGGTGAAGAGCGGGAAGAAGATGGCCATGGGCGGCAGCATGACGCTGACGACCCACGCGGTGGTCAGGTAGAGGCCGTCCAGCAGCGGGCCGGCCAGCCAGCCGGGCAGCCCCGCCGCCGCCGCCAGGGACTTGAGCCACGGGTGCCCCTGCTCGACCAGCAGCGAGGCGAGAAGCGACGACGGAACGTTCGCCCCCTCGATCGTGATCCACAGCACGAGGCCGAGGAGGAGGATCATGGTCGGGTAGCCGGTCCACCGGCTCGTCAGGAGGCGGTCCAGCCGGCGCTCCCACGCGAGCCGTGCCGAGGACCCGCTCGCCGCGACCCGCTGGCCCGCCAGGCGCGCGGCCTCCCCGTAGACGTTCTCGACCCACCGGTCGCGGAAATCCTGGGGCAGGTTCCAGCGCAACTGCTCGGCGGCCTGCAGCAGGTCCTCGCGGTCCTGGACGGGGTCGGCCATGGCCGGTCACCCGCCCCCGGTGGCGGCGTGATCGGCCGCCAGGTCGCCGAGGCTTCCGCTGCGGACCGCATCGAGGATCTTCCGGTCCCCCTCGAGCATCCGCATGGCGATCCACTCGCGGTGCGGGACGCCGGGGAACGAACGCGCGAGCATGCGATCCAGCCGCTGGACCGCCTCCGCGAGGCCCGGCACGTCGTAGTGCAGACGGCGGGGGCGGCACACGAAGGCGCCGGTCGCCACCGCGTGCATCTCACTCAGCAGGGCGTCGATGCCCTCGCCCTGGCGCGCGGCGGCCGCCACGACCGGAATGCCCAGGTCGCGCGCCAGTCCGCGCACGTCCACCTCGAGACCGTGCGCGCGGGCCTCGTCGACCAGGTTCACGCACAGCACCGCGCGGTTCGTGATCTGCAGCACCTGCAGCGTCAGGTTGAGGTTTCGCTCCAGGCGCGCCGCATCGGCCACGATGACGGTCACGGAGGGGCGGCCGAAGAGGATGAACTCGCGCGCGACCTCCTCGTCCGGCGTGGCGGACAGAAGGGAGTAGGTTCCCGGAAGATCGACGATCCGGTAGCGGGATCCGCCGTAGGTGAACGCCCCCTCGGCTCGCGCGATCGTCTTGCCCGGCCAGTTGCCGGTGTGCTGGCGGAGACCGGTCAGGGCGTTGAAGACGGTGGTCTTCCCGGTGTTCGGATTCCCGGCCAGGGCCACCACATGGTCGGCGGCGCCGGAGGCCACCCCGAGCTTCTCGAGTCGCGCGGCGGCGACCGGGCATCCCGCGCACGCCGTGGGGAGGGGCGCGCTCATGCGGCGGCCTCCCGGACGCGGCGGACCAGGATGCGGTCCGACTGTTCGCGGCGAAGGGCGATCACCGCGCCGCGGATGCGGTACGCGACGGGATCGCCGGAGGGACTGATGATGTCGATCACCAGGACGGTGCCCGGGACGACACCGAGATCGAGGAGCCGGCTGCGCGCGAGTCCGCGGATCAGGGGGGACATGCCGACCACCTCGGCGCGCTCGCCCGGACGGAGATCCGACAGTCGCAGGACCGACTCGTCGAACCGCTCATCCCGCGGCAGGTCCTCGGCCGTGACCTGGGCCGCCGTCTCGCGGGGGAGGGAGACGGCCCGCCCGTCGATCCGCACGACGATCGAGCCGGCGCCGGTGTCCTCGACGCGCAGCCGGACGCCCGGGGCGAACCCGTCCTGCGCCAGGCGTCGGTAGATGGCGGGCGGTTCGTCCTCGACATGGACCACGCGCCCGGCCCATCCGGCGGGCCGCTCGGCAAGGGGCCTCCCGCGTCGCGGCGGCAGGTCGCCCTTGCGGTTCGGAATGGGATCGCCATGCGGGTCGTACGGAGGATTCCCCAGCTCGTCGGCGATCGATTCGATCTGCTCGGAGGTCATCCGGTGCTCGGCCACGTGGGCGCGGTCGTGCCATGCGGACTCCCGCAGCCCGGTTCGTTGGGCGAGATAGGTCTCGAAAAGCCGGTGGGCCCGGAGCACCTGCATCGCGTATTCGCGCCCCGAGTCCGTCAGGCGCATGGGGCCGTCCTTGGGCGAGAGCAGGCCGGAGTCGCGCAGCGTGCCCAGGACACCCTCCGCCTGGTCCGTCGACAGGCCGAGCGCCTCCGCCAGGGCGAACGCGGACCCCGTGCGATTCTCCTGTTCGTGTTCGATCAGGAGTTTCAGCGCGTCTTCGACGACGACGCGGTCTCTACCGGCGGGTCGTTCCACACGGCAAGTCTAGTGCACCGGCATGGAATCGCAAGTCCCGACGGTCCCGGTCACGGGGCGGACAGGAGCGCGGCGTAGGCGCCGTCGGTGGCGGTGTCGGGCGGCAGGAGCGTCCGCTCGGAAACGAGCGAGAAGCCCGGGGTGCGCGCGAGAAAGGACCGGATGGCGTCCCGGTTCTCCTCGCGCTCGAGGCTGCAGGTGCTGTAGACGATGCGGCCGCCCGGCCGCAGCAGGGTCGCGGCGCGGTCGAGAAGCGACGCCTGGATGCGCACGAGCCGGGCGAGCCGCTGCGGGGCAAAGGCCCAGCGGGCGTCGGGCCGGCGGCGGATGACGCCGGTGTTGGAGCAGGGCACATCGAGCAGGATGGCGTCGAAGGCGTCCGGGGCGGACGGATCGTTGCGGCGCAGCGCGCCGGCGTCGAGCGTCGTCGCATCCGCGCGATGGACCCGCACCCACGGCAGGCCGAGCCGGTCCAGGTTCGCTCGCAGTCGGACGAGCCGGTCCTCGTGCGGGTCGAGCGCGACCAGGATGCCCGAACCGGCCAGGGCCTCGGCGAGGATCACCGTCTTGCCCCCCGGCGCGGCGCAGGCATCGAGCACGATCTCGCCCGGCCGGGGGGCCAGCAGGTCCGGGGCGACCGAGGTGGAGGGATCCTGCACGTAGAACCAGCCTTCCGCATACCCGGGCAGGTCCGGGATGCGCACGCCGTGGCCGATGCGGAGAAACCGGGCGGGGGCGAAGGGGTGCGGGGTGGCCTCGATGCCCCGGGCGTGCAGTCGGTGGGCGTACTCGGCGGCGGACGGGGCGCCCGGGCGGAGCCGCAGGCAGGTCTCCGGCGTGTCGTTGTTCCATTCGCACAGGCGGTGGGCGCGGGTCTGGCCGAACTCCCGTTCCCATCGTTCCAGCAGGGGCACCGGGTGCGAGAGCCGGACCGAGGGCGGGGCGCGGCGCACCTGCAACAGCAGGTCGCTGCGTTCGCGCTGGGCGCGGCGGAGCACGGCATTGACCAGGCGGGCGGCCCAGCCGAGATCGAGATGGCGCGTGGCCTCGACCGTCTCGTGGACGGCGGCGAAGCCGTCGACGCGATCCATGAAGAACAGTTGGTAGAGTCCCGCATGAAGGACCGCGCGGACCGGCGGGACGGGCGGTGTGGCCGTGAGCCGGCCGACCATCCACTCGAGCG
>CAYODK010000089.1:0-20444 GCA_964402695.1 uncultured Verrucomicrobiota bacterium | reverse complement strand
CCAGGCGGTCGAGACCCGCGGGGCGGGGGGAGGGCGCGAGGTCCGCCTCAACCTGCTGGGCGGTCCCGTCGGCGGTCCGGAGCGGCTCGAAGGCTGGCTCGCCTCCGATGCGGGCGCGGGCGTCGCCCGCGCCCGGGACGCGGCGCGGCGGGCGATCGCGATGGTCGAACGCATCGTGGCCGACGCCGGCGGGGAGTCCGGCGCGGACGCCCTCCACCGCGCGTTCTGCCGCGTCCCCTCGATCCTGCGGCGGCTGGCGGAATCGCTCGAACGGGGTGGTCGGCAGACGGGGCGGCGCACGCGCCATGTCGAGCACCGGCGGATCGAGGACCGGCGGCCCGTGCACAAGGCGATGGACGATCTTGCCGCGGCGCGCGACGACGCCGTCTACCGCGACGAGAAGGAGGAGACCCTCGTCGTGTGCGGTCCCCAGGGCCGCGCCCACGTCTTCAACCCGGAAGGGCGCCATGTCACCAGTTTCGTCCTGGCCCCCGACGGCGCCGCCTTCCGCGTGAGGACGTCGCGCTGGGCCCCGGCCGACGCGGCCGCGATCCACGCCCTCCGCACCGCCGTCGCCTCCGGCCGCCCCGAACTTGAAACTTGAAACCTGGAACTTGAAACTCCCTCCTCCCTGACACCTGAAACCCGACACCCGACACCTTCCCCGATGCACGCCCCCGCTCCCGCGATCCGCCCCGGCGACCTCGTCACGCTGCCCGTGACGCGCCGGCTCCGGCTCGACGGATTCCTGGTCCGTCCCCGACGTCCCACGCGGACGCTGCTGGTGCTCGTGCACGGCATGGGCAGCAACTTCTACCGGTCGGCGCTGAAGAAGGCCTTCCTCGACCTCCCCCGCGCGGGCGGCCCGGCGGTGTTCTCGGCCAACAATCGCGGGGCGGAACAGGGCACCGAGGACGAGACCTTCTCCGGCTGTCTCGCCGACCTCGACGCGGTCCTCCGCTTCGGGCGCGCCGCGGGCTTCCGCCGGTTCGTCCTTGCGGGTCACAGCACGGGGTGCCAGAAGATCGTGCATTACCAGGCCCGGCGGCGCGCGGCCGACGTGGCTGGGCTGGTGTTGCTGGCGCCGGCCGACGACTTCGCCCTCTGCCGCCGCGATCTGGGAGCGGCCTTCATCCGGACCGTGGCCCGCGCGCGGGCGCTGGTGAAGGCCGGCCGCGGGCGGGAGCGGATCGCCGGCCTGCACCAGATGTTCTCCGCGCGGCGCTTCCTGAGCATCGCCGACCGCCGGCGGGCCGAGGCGGCGGTCTTCGACTACGAGGGACCGATGCGCGCCTTCCGGTCGCTCCGCGTGCCCGTGCTGGCGATCTTCGGCTCGCGCGAGGAGTTCGCCGTGATGTCCGTCGGCGCGATGCTGGACCGGCTGGTGGCGCTGCATCCGCCGGGACGCGTGACCGCGCGCCTGATTCCCCGCGCCGACCACGGCTTCCACGGCCTCGAGCCCGCCGTCGCCCACCTTGCCGCGCGCTGGATCGCCGGCCTCACCCGCTGACCGGCTTCCCGGGCGGTCGGTCTCGCGCCGGGCGGGGGTTTGGACTATAAACGGGACGGCGCGGGGGCGCCGCGGGGAAGGCGGAGATGACCATGAAGGCGATGTGGCTGGCGGCGGTTGCGGCGTGCGTCGGGATGGGCTCCGTCCCGGTGGGGATGGCCGGCGAGGACTGGCGGCCCCTGTTCGACGGAAAGAGCCTCGCGGGATGGAAGTCCACGGGATTCCTCAGCCCCGGCGAAGTCCGATTCCTGCCGAAGGACCGTCCTGCCGATGCCCCGACGAACGCGCCGCCCGGCCCCGCCATCTACCTGGGTGCCGGCGACGACCTGACCGGCATCACCTGCACGAATCCGATTCCGACGATGAACTACGAGGTCCGCCTCGAGGCCATGCGCGTTTCCGGCGGCGACTTCTTCTGCGGGCTGACGTTCCCGGTGGAGACGAACCACTGCACGTTCGTCGTCGGCGGGTGGGGCGGGGGCCTCGTCGGCATCTCGAGCATCGACGGCATGGATGCGTCGGAGAACGAGACAAGCAGTTTCTCCGACTTCAAGAACGGCACGTGGTACGAGATCGGCGTGCGCGTGACGCCCGGCCGGCTGGAGGCGTGGATCGATGGCGAACGGGTCGTCAACATCGACGTGTCCGAACGCCGGATCTCCATGCGCCCGGGCGAGATCGAGGAGGCGGTCCCGTTCGGCGTCTCCTGCTGGCGGACGACCGCCGCGGTCCGCAACGTCCGCATCCGCACCCTTCCGCCGCCGGCCGGGGGGGCGCAGCCTTGATCCGACGGGCCGCAGCCGTTCTCGCGATTCTCCTGGCCGTCGCCGGGGCTCCGGCGCAGGACGACGCGCCGTCGCGCATGATCCGGGCCACGGTCAAGATCTTCCACAAGGACAGCGTCGGCACGGGGTTCCTCGTGGCACCGCCGGTCGATCCCGGTGCGAGCAGGGCGGTGCTTGTCACCGCGAAGCATGTGCTCGAGAAGACGCCGGCCGACGAGGTGCTCCTCGTCATGCGGAAGACTCTCCCGGACGGCTCGTACCGCCGGCAGGATGTTCCCGCCCGGATCCGCGCCGCCGGAAAGCCGCTGTGGGTCTCCCACGCGACCGAGGACGTCGCCGCGCTGATGGTCGACGTTCCCGGGGATGTCGCCATCGAGCCACTGCCCTTCTCGACGATCGCCGCGGAGAGGGATCTCGTCACGTCCCGACTGCACACCGGTTCCGAAGGGTGGGTGCTCGGGTTTCCGACCCGGTTCGAGGCGAACGCCGCCGGTTTTCCCGTATGCCGCCACGCCTCCATCGCCAGTTTCCCGCTGACCCCCGTGCAGCCTCATCGCACGTTCCTCGCCGACTTCTGTACGTTCAGCGGCGACAGCGGCGGCCCGATGTTCGTCGCCGACCCGCGTGCGAAGGATCCGGTCGCTGCGCCGCCGCTCGTAATCGGCCTCGTCTCGGCCCATTTCCGCCACGACGAGGAGGTGAAGACGCTCTTCGAGGAGCGGACGATCCACCACTCGCTGAACCTCTCGAAGATCATCCATGCCGAGTTCATCCGCGAGACCATCGCCCGCGCGGCGGAGGACGCCGCCACGCGCCGGTGACGGATGGGCGCGCGCGGGTTGACAATTCTAAGATTGAATCTTATTTTCGATCCATGCGCTATCTGCCGCGGCAGCTTTCCGGAGTCCTGGGCGACGTTCGCTCCCGGTTCCCCGCGGTCCTGGTGACGGGGCCGCGGCAGTCGGGCAAGACGACCTTCCTGCGGCACGAAGCGCCGGACAGCGCGTATGTGACCTTCGATGATCCGCTGAACCGGCAGTTCGCCGACCGGGATCCCCACGGGTTTCTTGATCAGTTCGGCGGCCGGCCGGTGATTCTCGATGAGGTCCAGTATGTACCGGACCTGTTTCCCTACCTCAAGATGCGGATCGACGCCGAGCCCGGAGTCCGGGGCCGCTACCTGCTCACGGGTTCGCAGCAGTTCGCGATGATGCGGCGCGTGGGCGATTCACTGGCCGGGCGGCTTGCATTGTTGGACCTCCTCCCGTTCTCCTGGACAGAGACCGGCGGCGGGACGGACCGCTCCGCGGCCGACGTTCTCTGGCGCGGTGGCTATCCTCCCGTGCATCTCGATCCGGCCGCGCGCGATGCCTGGCTGCGGGGATACGTGCAGACGTACCTGGAGCGGGACGTCCGGAACCTCCAGAACATCCGGGATCTCCGTCTGTTCGAGACCTTCCTGGGGCTGGTGGCGGCCCGGCACGCACAGGCGGCGAACCGCGCCGAGGTGGCGCGCGACTGCGGGATCAGCCAGCCCGCCGTGCGCGACTGGGAGGACGTGCTGGTCGCCTCCTACATCCTTTTCCCCCTGCCTCCGTACCACCGCAATTTCGGCAAGCGGCTCGTCAAGACCCCGAAGCTCTACTTCCTCGATTCCGGGCTGGCCGCGTGGCTGACGCGGCAGCCGTCGGCCGAGGCGTTGTGGCACGGGCCGATGGGCGGGGCGTTCTTCGAGGGGTGGGTGGTTTCCGAGGCGGTGAAGGCGTTCGCCGCGCGCGGCCGCCGCCCGGACGTGTTCTTCTGGCGCTCGTCGGACGGCGTCGAGGTGGATCTGCTGGTCGAGGCCGGCGGCCGCCTCCATGCCGTGGAGATCAAGCAGACGGCGACGCCGACGGCCGTTCACGCCGACGTGCTGGCGCGGTGGGCGCGCACGTGCGGGCGTGTGCCGGAGGGCGACCGCCTGCTGGTGTGCACGTGCGCCCGGGAGACGCCACTTCCGAACGGCGTTCGTGCGCTACCCTGGCACGCGTTTCCTGCATGGATGGATCGGAAACTGAAAGGAACCGGACGATGAACGATGCGAACGGACGGTCGGGAGGCTCCTGCACGCGGCGCGAGGCGATGCGGCGGGCGGGGCTGGCGGCGGCGGGCGTGATGGCCGGCACGGCGGCGGCGAGGGGACAGGCCCCCGCGGCGCCCGCGGCGGCGGGAGGTGCGGTCGTGCGCGACGAGATCGAACTGTCGAACGAGTTCCTGAAACTGGTCGCCAGCCCGCAGGACGGCGCGGGCATCCTGGCGCTCAAGACGCGGCGCGGCGGCGAATGGGTCGACGTCTATCCCGACGTCCGCGACCCGGAGCTGAAGATGCGCTACGCGAGCTGGATGATGATCCCGTACTCGAACCGCGTCGAGAACGGCACGTTCACGTTCGGGGGGAAGACCCACACGCTGCGCAACGGGCAGAACCACTCGATCCATGGCGATGCCCGGTCGCGGTCGTGGACCGTCGCGGAGAAGGGGCCGGCGCGGCTCAAGCTGACGCTTCGCTCGGCGGATTTCGCCGATTTCAACTGGCCGTGGCCGATCGACGTCGAAGCGGTGCTGTCCCTGGACGGCCCGGCCTTCACGCAGTCGCTGCGGATCGTGAACCGCGGCGAGACCGCCATGCCGGCCGGGTTCGGCTGGCACCCGTACTACCGGCGGTCCCTGACGAAGCCCGGCGAGCCGGTCCGCATGACGATGAAGTTCTCGGGCGTCTATCCCGACGCCAACGGCGACTGCATCCCCGACGGCCCGATGGAGCCGCTGCCGCCGGATCTCGACTACTCCGCCGGCCGGGCGATCCCGACCGACAAGCGGTACGACACCTGCCTCGGCGGCTACGACGGGAAGGGGACCATCGAGTGGCCGGAGAGCGGCGTGAAGCTCGCCTACGACTGCACGCCGAACGTGACGCACTTCGTCTACTTCAACCCGACCGAGCGCCCCGTCTTCGCCGCCGAGCCCGCGGCCAACGCCAACAACGGTGTGAACCTTCTCGCGCGCGGATGGAAGGGCCACGGCGTCCTCGTCCTGCCCGCCGGCGAGGCCCTCGACGCCCGGTTCGTCACGCGGTTCGGCTGATCAGGGACGGACTACTCGTCCTCTTCGCCGGCACGCCGGGCGCCCTTGCCCGGCCGGGCGCGCGGCGGGAGGTCCTTGGCCGGCGCTCGCTTGGGACAGGGGCCGGTGCCGTCGATCGCCCATGCAAGGTCGGCGGCGACGGCGGGGTTGGCCAGCGCGGCGTCGCGGCAGCGCGCGCCGTAGCCGCGGAGAGCGCGCGCGAGCGCGCGCACCGTCTCCCGCGCGGCCGGATCGCCGATCAGGTTCTTCCTCTCGTCCGGGTCGGCAACCGTGTCGAGGAGCCACGGGGATTCCATGGGCGAGAGCACGAGCTTGTGGCGCCCGCTGACGGCGGCGATCCAGCCCGCGGGGGCGTCGTCGTCGGCGCGGGCGCTGCGGAGGAAGGTGACATCGGCCCAGCCGTCGGGCGCACGTCCGCCGCCGGTGAACAGGGCCGAGCCGTCGCGGCCCTCGACCGGGGCGGGGCAGGGCACACCCAGGAGGCCGAGGATCGTCGGCTTGAAGTCGACGGTCCCGAGGGCCTGGCGGACGACGGTGCCCGCCTTCACGGTTCCAGGGTGGCGGAGCACGAACGGGATGCCGGCGGAGGTCTCGAACGGCACGCCCTTGTTGTGGCGGCCGTGCTCGCCGCAGAGGTCGCCGTGGTCCGATGTGAAGACGACGACGGTGTCGTCGAGCCGGCCGAGGCGTTTCAGCGCGGCCAGAATCCGGCCGATGTTGTCGTCGATGCACTTCACCATGCCGAAATAGCGGGCCATGGCCGCGGGATTCCATTTCTCGCCCGTCGGTCGCCCCCACGCGGGCGCCTGCTCCGGCGGCGGATGGGCGGTGCGGGGCTCCTCGAACGGCAGGTCGGCGAACATCGTCTCGTACGGCGCGCGGACGGTGTTGGGGCCGTGCGGATCGGGGAAGCTGACCATGTAGGCGAAGGGATCCTTCGCATGGGCCTCGAGGAACCCGATCGTCCTGTCTGCGAGGAAGTCGGTCGCGAACGAGGTCGCATCCGCGCCGGCCACATCGTAGGTCGGCCGGTCCCTGGCGTCGACCGCCGCCACGCGCGGCCCCTGGGGGGTGTCCTCGAACTTCTTCCAATGACCGCGGTTGAACATGTAGCGATTGTCGGCGAAGCCGAACTGCCGGGCCGGGGCCCACTGGGGTTTGCCGTCGCCGTCGAGATGCCACTTCCCGGCGTATCCCGTCGCGTAGCCCTCGCGCCGCAGGACCTCGGCGAACGAGACGACGGAGTCCTTCATCGGCATGTCGTTCGTCGGCGTGCCGGTGTTCTGCGGGTACAGGCCGGAGACGAACGCGGCGCGGGAGGGCGAGCACACGGGTGAGGTCGCGTAGAAGCGCGTGCACAGCGCGCCCTGCCGGGCGATCGAGTCGATGTGGGGCGTCTCGACGACGACGTTCGGCCCCCAGATCCGCGCCTGCTCCGGCGGCAGGAGGTCGCGGTAGCAGCCGAGGGTCCGGTAGTTGTGCTCGTCGGTGTGCAGGATCAGCAGGCTCGTCCGCCGACCCGTCCCCGTTGCGCCGCGCACCGCGCCCGCCGCCATCGCCGCGCCCATCCCCGAAAGGAACTCCCGACGCCGCATGATGACTCCTTCGTTCCGGGACGCTACTTGTCCCGGATCAGCTCGTAGATGTTGAGATAGTCCTGGCCGGGGTGGTTCCACGAGTAGTCGTACCGCATCCCGTTCTCCATCAGCTCGCGGAAATACGTCGGGTAGTGGTTCCAGAGGCCGACGGCGCGGACGAGGGCGGACTCGATGCCGCCGGCGTCGAAGGTCTTGAAAACGTACCCGTTCCGCTCATGGTAGGGGCGGGAGGCATGGTCGGCGTCGAAGACGGTGTCGGCCAGGCCGCCGGTCTCGCGCACGACGGGCACGGTGCCGTACTTGAGCGCGATCATCTGGGTCAGGCCGCACGGCTCGAAGAGGCTCGGCACGATCAGCAGGTCCGCGCCGGCGTAGATCAGGTGCGAGAGATCCTCGTTGAATCCCAGCTCGAGGTGGGAATCCGGGTTGTCGTTGATCGCCCGCTTGAGATTCGCGAAGTCGTTCTGGATGGCCGCGTCGGCACCCGAGCCGAGGAGCACGAATTGCGCTCCGTTGCGGAGGCACCAGTCAAGGGCGTGCTTGATCAGCGGAACGCCCTTCTGGTGGTCGAGGCGGCCGATGAAGGCGACGATCGGCCGGAAGTCGTCGCGGAGCAGGAGCCGCTTCCGCAGTTCCGCCTTGCAGGCGTACTTCGCGTCGAGCGTGGCCGGGCTGTAGCGCTGCGGAAGGTGGGGGTCGATCTCCGGGTTCCACACGTCGTAGTCGACGCCGTTGAGCACCCCGCCGAACTTTCCGGAGTGGACGTGCAGGGTGTGCCCGAGGCCGAACCCCTGGTCGGTGTACTTGATCTCGCCGGCGTAGCGCGGCGAGACGGTGGTGACGAAGTTCGAGTAGACGATGCCGCCCTTCATCAGGTTGATCGCGCCGGCGTTGAAGTTGTCCCGCAGGCGGTCGATGTGCAGGAAGTACTCGGGACGGTTCAGGCCGGTCGCGTGCAGGATGTGCGGTCCGGTCACGCCCTGGTGCTTCACATTGTGGAGGGTGTAGCAGACGCGGGGGTGGCGCAGGCCGAGCCCCGCGTACATCTCGAACAGCAGCACCGGCACGAGCGCCGTCTGCCAGTCGTGGCAGTGGATCACGTCCGGGTTCTTGCCGGAGCGCAGCAGGAACTCCAGCGCGGCGCGGCTGAAGAAGGCGAAGCGGCGGTCGTCGTCGCCCTGGCCGTAGAAGGTCCGCCGGTTGAAGAAGTTCTGGGGGCAGTGGGGGTCGATGAAGAAGCACTTGCGCCCGTCGACGAAGCCGAACCAGACGGTGGTGTGGATGCTGCCGCCGTCCCACGGCACCCAGAGGTCCTGGTGGACGATCTGAAGGCCCCAGATGCGGTCGTAGCGCATGCAGTCGTACTTCGGCAGGATGATCTCGACGGAGTGGCCGCGGATCTCGAGCTCGCGGCACAGGCCGAAGACGACGTCGCCGAGACCGCCGACCTTGGCGACCGGCGCGCATTCCGAGGCAATGTGGACGATGAACATGATGATCACCCGGCGAACCCGTCGGTCTCCAAGGCGGCGAACAGGGGCGTTTCCCGCTCCATCTCGGCCAGCCGCCGCGCATTCACTCGCCCTCGCCGAACGGCGTCGTCAAGGTAGTCGAAACGCCGGAGATGGTCACGCACCATCCGCGCGGCGAAATCGGCGGCGCGGCCGTTGCGGATCATGAACGGCCAGTCCGATGCCTGCGCCAGCAGCAGGTGCCGCGCGGCCTGCCGCGCCGCGCGTGCGACGAGGTCGGAGGTCGGAGGTCGGAGGTCAGAGGACCGAGGTCGGAGGTCTGAAGGGCGGGGATCGAGATCCGAGGTCCGAGATCCGGGGTCCGAGGGCCGGGGGCCGGAAGACGGGAGTGGGGAGTCGGGAGTTGGGAACCGGGAGGCGGAAGGTGGCCGCCGGCTGTTGGCTGTTGGTTGTTGGCTGTTGGTTGTTGGCTGTTGATCCCCCCGTTCGATGTTCGAGGTTCGCCGCAGCGCCTCCGCCATCCGCTCCATCCGGCGAGCCGCGTCGTGGAGGCGCGGCCAGATCCACGCGGTGGCCTCGTTGAGCCAGGTCTCGTGCCCGCCGCCGGCGCCCCAGCTCGACTCGGCGGGGGTCGCGCGCTGGAGGCGGGGATGTCGTTCGAGGTAGCCGGCGGGCGTGATCATCTCGAGGAGCCCGGATCCGTCGGCCAGGCGGGCCACCGCGTCGAGCCAGGCGGGGCCCTCGTGCCACCAGTGGCCGAAGAGCTCCGCATCGAAGGGCGCGGTGACGAGCGGGGGCCGGTCCAGGGCCGGCGCGGCCGCCGCGCACCGGGCCGCGGCGCGACGGAGGAAATCGGCCGCGTGCTCCTCCACCTTCGCCGCGGCCCGGGCCGGCTCGTAGGGCCGCTTGTCCTCCGTGGGGCCGGTGACCCGGTGGTACTTGAGGCCCGTCGGACCGCGCGTGCCGGGCGGGGCGGCCAGCGGCCCCAGTTCCCCCGGCGCGAGTTCGTAGCCGATGTCCCGGTGGTACTCCCGGTACCATGGGTCGCCCGGATAGCCCCGGCGGGCGTCCCACACGCGGCGGGCGAGGTCGGGGTCGCGCGCGAACGCGGCGACGCCGTTCGGGCAGGCGACCGGGGCGAACGTGCCGAAGTAGGGCCGGGCGTCGGCGTGCAGCAGCCCGTGGGTTTCCACGCAGAACCAGCGCGCACCCGCGGCCGCGAAATCGCGTTCGAGGCCGGGGCGGTACGCCAGTTCCGGCGGCCAGAATCCGCCGGCCGCGGCGCCCAGGGACCGCCGGTGGGATTCGGCGCCGGTCCGGACCTGGGCGCGGACGGCGGAAGGCACCGCCCCGAGCAGGGGAAGGTGGCCGTGGGTGGCGGCGGTCGTCGCCAGGTCGACAAGGCCGGACTCGCGCAGGGCCGCGAAGGAGGGCAGCAGACGGCGTCCCCGGGATTCGAAATCGGCCGCGAGGGCTTCCACCGCGGTGCGGTGCGTCACGGCAAGACGGTGGAACCGCGCGTCGGAACGGGTGCGGATGGTCTCGCGCGCCGCGAGATCCGCCAGGGCCTCGAGGTGCCGCGCGCAACGGTCCATCAGGAGCGGATCGGCGAGCATCTCGGCCAGTGTCGGAGAGACGGACAGCGTGAACCGGGCGCGGATCCCGTCGCGGAGAAGCCCCTCGAACACGCGCAGGAGGGGCAGGTAGCACTGGATGACGCCCTCGAAGAGCCAGCGTTCCTCGAAGGAGGCGTCACGGCCGGCCCCCCGGATGTAGGGCAGGTGCGCGTGCAGGATCAAGCTGAGGTACGCGGCGGGCATCAGGCGGTCCGATCTCCGGTCTCCATCCGCCGCCCGCCTCCGTCGAGCCCGCCCGGGATCGGGCGAAGGGCCAGCGGCCAGCCGGCGTCGGCCTCGGCGGAATGGGCGCCGGATTCCGCGGGGGGAACGGAGGGCGGCCCGGCGGTGGCGGCGAAGGCCCCGGGGCCCGGCGGCGCAGGCACGGGGGGGATGGACTGGGGGGCGCCGTGGCGATGGGTGCGGGGCTCATGACGGCCCCGGGAGAAGAGCCGGAGGAACCGGGCGCCGGGCGGCGCGCGCGGCGGCTCCGGCGGCGGGGAGCGGACATCGATGATCAGGAGGCCGAGATCGGCCGACTCGGCGGCGGCGGGCACCGGCACGGGCGCGGACGCGGCCAGGCGATCGAGCCGCCCGTCCGGCTGCAGCATCCCGATCTCGGCCACGAAGACCCCTGCGCGGGCGTCGATGGTCCGGAGGCCGGCGGGGGGGTCGATGAAGATGAGGACGCCGGTGGGGGCCCGGTCCTCCGTGTCGAGCCGGTAGAGTCGGAGCGCCAGCCGTCCGCGGGACCTGCGTCGTCCGTCCGGCGAACCGGTCACATCCCATTGCGCGCACAGGCGGCCGGGGGCGAGTCCCGAAAGAACCAGGCAGGGCGCGGGCCCGGCCGGGAGGGAGGCCGCGCGGTCCCGTCCGGCGATGGGCCGCGGGGCCGGTCGGGCGCCGGCGGGATCGGCGGGTGTGCGTGCGCGCTCGGGCATTTCAGGGGCGCATGATAGCCGGGTCGCGCGCGCCGTTTCAACGGCAAGATGCGCGCGCGTCGTTTCTGGCTTTTCCGTCGGGAACAGTTGTGCCATTCTTCCGGCCACGAGAAGGACCGGCCTTCGCAAGGGGCCGGCAGAGAAACGATGGGCGAGAGCGACAAGACAATACGGATCTATCTTCGCGAAATCGGCGAGGTGGATCTTCTGACCCCCCAGCAGGAAGTGGAGCTTGCCGCCCGCATCAAGCGCGGGGATCGCGCGGCGCGGCAGCACATGATCTCCGCGAACCTCCGGCTCGTGGTCAAGATCGCCCAGGACTACGCCCGGTACGGCCTGCCCCTGCTCGACCTGATCTCCGAGGGCAACATCGGTCTGGTCAAGGCGGTGGAGCGGTTCGACCCGAAGAAGGGCGGCAAGCTGAGCACCTACGCGGCCTGGTGGATCAAGCAGGCCATCAAGCGGGCCCTCGCGAACCAGAGCAAGACCATCCGGCTCCCCGCCCACCTGGTCGACAAGATCGGCCGGATGCGCCGCGCCGAGCGCAAGCTGGTCGAGCAGCTCGGGCGCGATCCGTCCGACGCCGAGATCGCGACGGAGCTGGGCATCGAGGAGTCGACCGTCACGCACTGGCAGACCGTCGCCATCAAGCCGGCCTCGCTCGATGCGCCGATCGGCGACGACGACGGCGGCACCTTCAGCGAGATCGTGGGCGACGAGAAGGCCAAGTCGCCCTACGACACCATCAACGACGCCCAGCTCCAGGAGGAGGTCGGGCACCTCATCCGGTACCTCCCGTACCGGGAGCGCGAGATCCTGAAATACCGCTACGGCCTGCAGGGCGTGACGGTGGAAACGCTCGAGGACGTCGGCAAGCGGTTCAACATCACGCGCGAGCGCGTCCGGCAGCTGCAGAACAGCGCGCTGCTTCGCCTGCGGGATCTTCTCGACGAGAAGGTGCCGCGTCCCGATTTCCCGCCGCCCGAGTCGCCGTTCGAGGTGGAGGCCGCCGCGCCGGCCGCGGTGCCCGCGGCCGCCGCCGCGGTGCCGGCCGCTCCCGCACCGAAACGCAAGCCCCCCAAGGGCCGGCCAACCAAGGGGGAGCGGAAGCCGCCCGCGGCGAAGCCCGCCGGGGCCTCCCGGAAGAGCGTGAAGACCTCGAAGGCCGCGGGGACGGGGAAGTCCGGCAAGGGCAAGCCCCCCGTGGCCAAGCGAAAGGGGCCCGTCGATGAACGCCGTGGAAAGAATCCGAGGGGCCATTCGCGACGTTCCGGACTTTCCCAAGCCCGGAATCGTGTTCAAGGATCTGACGCCCGTCGTCGGAAACGCTGAGCTCTTCCGCGCCGCCGTCGGCCTGTTCGCGGACCGGCATCGCGGCGCCGGCATCGACCGCGTGGCGGCCATCGAGGCCCGGGGGTTCCTGTTTGGCGGCGCGCTGGCGGCCGACCTGGGCGTCGGTCTCGTGCCCGTGCGCAAGAAAGGGAAGCTCCCCTGGCGCGTCCGCGCGGCCACCTACGACCTGGAGTACGGGACCGCGACGATCGAGATCCACGAGGACGCCGTCACCCCGGGCGAGCGGATCCTCCTGGTCGACGACCTCCTCGCCACGGGCGGCACCGCGGCCGCGGCGGCGGGACTGATCGAATCCCTCGGCGGCGTCATCGTCGAGATCGACTTCCTGGTCGAGCTCGCCTTCCTCCAGGGTCGCGCGCGTCTCGGCGGGCGGCCCGTCTTCGCGCCGGTCGTCTTCTGATCGCCGTCCGTCCGGAGCGATGCAGTTGACCTCGATGCACGAAGATCCGTGGGCATCGCTCCCGAAGTAAGGAAACTCCAAACTCCAAGGAAGTAAGAAGTTCCAAGGATGCAAGGAGGGAAGTCGGAGAGTCTTCAGCTGCGAATCCCGGGGCGTCCCGAGAGGTAATCGTCCTTCACGGGCCGTTCCGGGCCCTCAGGCCGTCCGGCCTTCCTTCCTTCTTCTCCGTTGCACTTACCACTTCCTTGGAGTTTGGAGTTTCCCACTTTCCTCATTCAGGAACCGGCTCCGAGGCGGGCCTTCAGCTCACCGAGCTCCGCCGGCGTGGTCATGAACACCAGCACGTCGCCCTCGTTCACGCCGCAGTCCGCCGGGGGCTTGAAGCGCCACCGGTCGCCGCACCGCACCGCCAGCAGGAGCGAGGATCCGAAGGCGTCGAGGCCGAGGTCGGCGAGCCGGCGGCCCACCGCGGCGGATCCCGCGGGGACCTCCTCCACGCGCAGCGTCGGTTCCGTGCTCCGCAGCATCGTGTCGAGGAACGACACCACGGTGGGCCGGACCATCTCCGAGGCCATGCGGAGGCCGCCGATGCCGACGACCGACACCGTGGCGTTGGCCCCGGCGCGGCGCATCTTGACGGCGTTCTCCGGCTCGCGCACGGCCGACACGATGCGCGCGCCCGCGTTCAGGCGGCGGGCGGAGAGGCAGACGATGATGTTCGTGTGGTCGTCGTCGGTGGCGGCGAACACGCCGCCGGCCCGCTCGATGCCGGCATCCTGAAGCAACTCGTCGGCCGTGACGTCGCCCTCGAGGATCGCCAGGGCGTCGGCGCCCGGCACGGCGGCCCGGACCGCCGCGGCGTCCGGCGCGAGGACGACGGCCGGCCGGCCGGTCGCGATCAGCTCGCGCAGGATCGACCGCGCCACGCCGCTCCAGCCTGCGACGATGTGATGACCGCGGAGCTCCCGGATCGTCTTCTGCATGCGCCGTCTCCTCAGGATCGCCTGAAGCTCGCCGTCCACGGCGAACGAGGTCAGGCTGCCGATCGCATAGGTGATGATGCCGATGCCCGACACGGCGACGAGCATGCTGAACCCCCGGACCGCCTCCGGGTTGCGGCTGAGGTCCACGACCTCGCCGTACCCGATCGTGGTCACCGTGATCACGGTCATGAAGAGGCAGTCCAGCCAGGACGTCACGCCTTCGGACAGGATCCGGTAGCCGGCCGTTCCGCACACGACCACGAGAACGGCCGCGCCCGCCAGGGTCCGGATGCGCCGGTAGGCCTGCAGAACCGCCGCGTGCGTCGTCTCGCCGCTCATGCCGCGCCATCATGCCAGAGACCGGGCGGGGGAGGAACCCGAAACCTCACACCGCCGGGCGGGGTTCGCAGGTTCGGAGGTTCGCAGGCTTCCAGGTTCCGTGTTGGATGTTGGCTGTTGGATATTGGTTGTTGGATGTTGAGTCCGCCGTTCGATGCTCGATGTTGGGTGTTCGATGTTCGGCGTTCGGGCCGCCGGGGCCTGTTTGACGCCGGCCCTCGGGTTCCGTATCCTGCCCCGCTCTACCAGCGGGGAACACGACCATGATGCGAACGCATACCTGTGGCGAACTGCGGCCGTCGCATGCCGGGCACCACGTCGAACTGTGCGGATGGGTGGATACGGTCCGCGACCACGGCGGGCTGATCTTCATCGACCTTCGCGACCGGCACGGGCTGACGCAGGTCGTGTTCGATCCGCGCGACTCGCAGGAGTCGCTGGATACGGCCCAGGCGACGCGGTCCGAGTACGTGATCCGCATCGCCGGCGTCGTCGAGCCGCGCCCGGCGGACATGGTCAACCCGAAGCTGCCGACCGGCGGCATCGAGGTCCGCGCCTCCCGGATCCAGGTCCTCAACCGCAGCCAGACCCCGCCGTTCCCGCTGGACGACGAGGAGGCCGGCAAGGTGTCCGAGGACCTCCGCCTGACCTACCGCTACCTCGACCTGCGCCGTCCGCTGATGCAGCAGCGCCTGGCGAAGCGGCACGCGATCGTGCTCGCCGCCCGCCGCTACTTCGACCGGCACGGCTTCATCGAGATCGAGACGCCGATCCTCACCAAGAGCACGCCCGAGGGCGCGCGCGACTACCTCGTGCCCAGCCGCGTCTGCCCCGGGACGTTCTTCGCGCTTCCGCAGGCGCCGCAGCAGTACAAGCAGCTGCTGATGATGGGCGGGCTCGACCGCTACGTGCAGATCGCGCGGTGCTTCCGCGACGAGGACCTGCGCGCCGACCGCCAGCCGGAGTTCACGCAGATCGACGTCGAGATGTCCTTTATCGACCAGGAGGACATCCTGACCCTCGTCGACGGGCTGGTCGCCTCGATCTGCGAGGCCGCGGGCCGCCCCGTGCCGTCGCTCCCGCTGCCCCGCATGACCTATGCCGAGGCGATGAGCCGCTACGGAAGCGACAAGCCCGACCTGCGTTTCGGCATGGAGATCACCGACCTGAGCGATGTCTTCCGCGGCAGCGCCTTCAAGGTCTTTGCCGGCGCGGTGGAGAAGGGGCACGTCGTCAAGGCGATCAACGCGAAGGGCCTTGGCGGCGTTCCGATCCGCGTGATGGACGAGTGGACGATGATGGCGAAGGACGCCGGCCTGGCCGGCCTCGCCTACATCCGCGTGCAGGAGGACGGCACGTGGAAGTCGCCCATCGTGAAGTTCTTCTCCGATGCCGAGAAGGAGGCGCTGCGCGCCGCCCTCGACATCCAGGTGGGCGACCTCGTGCTCTTTGCCGCCGATGCGCCGGGCCGCGTCCACACGCTGCTCGGCCGGCTGCGCCTGCTGGCGGGGGGGATGGCGGGACTCATCAGGGACGACGTGTTCGCGTTCACGTGGGTGACCGACTTCCCTCTCTTCGAGAAGACCGAGGAGGGGGGTCTGCAGTCGATGCACCATCCCTTCACCTCGCCGCATCCCGAGGACCTGCCGCTGCTGGATTCGGAGCCCGAGAGGATCCGCGCCCGCGCGTACGACATCGTGCTCAACGGCGTCGAACTCGGCGGCGGCAGCATCCGGATCCACGACCCCGCCGTCCAGCAGCGCATGTTCCAGGCCCTGGGCATCCCGGATGCCGAGATCGAGGACCGGTTCGGCCACCTGATCCGGGCCCTGTCCTTCGGCGCCCCGCCGCACGGCGGGATCGCGCTGGGGCTGGACCGGCTCGTCATGCTGATGGTCGGCGCGACCAGCATCCGGGACGTGATCGCCTTCCCGAAGACGCAGAAGGCGATGGACCTGATGATGAACGCCCCCGCCGCGGTCGACGCCCGCCAGCTCCGGGACATCCACATCCGGCTCGCCGGCATCGAATAGGCCTGCCGGCCCGGGCAAGGAAAAACGTCGGACCTCCGACGGCCCTCCCGCCGACGATTGGCGTTGCAAGGGGTGGGGCTCCCGCTATACTGCCCATCAGTAGCCGGATCGGCTTGCAAACGGGACGCGTGTGCCCGGAGCGGCCGGCGGCCGAGGGCATTTTGCAATGGGTTGCCTGAGCCTGACGAAGAGGGCGGCACGTCCCGTGGTGGCCGTCGCGTTTCTTCTTTCCGTCCCGTGTGGGTTCGCCGCCGAGGCCGCGGGTCCCGCGGAGCCGCCCGGGAAGGCCTCGCCGGAGGCCCTTCGCGAGCGGCTGGCCGAACTCGATCGCGAGATCGAGTCCATCGGCAAAGAGGCGGATGCGGCCACGATGGCCCTCATGCGCGCGCAGAAGAAATCCGCCGATCTCCGCGCCGCCGGTCAGGCGGTTCCCGAGGAGGCCGCGGCCATCGCGCGGAAGATTGCCGAAGTCGGGGCCGAGCTGCAGCGCCTGAAGGCGGAGTACGAGAAGGCCCTCGCGAAGGACCCCGGCATCAAGGCCAGCCGCGAGGCGGCGGAGTCCGCGGCGAAGCGGGCCAGCGAACTGCGCGCGAAGCGGGGCAAACTCCGGGTGGAACGCGAGGCGATCGCACAGCAATTGCAGGCGGCCGAAGGCGGAACAGCGCCGAAATAGAGGAACGGTCATGAATCACTCTGTACGCAGGTTCACCCTTGGCATGCTGGCCGCCGCCGTGTCCACGGCCGGGGCATGGGCGGCGGCTCCGCAGACGCGCGTCGACTGGGACAACCCGGTCTTCACCGAGGAATTCGTCCCCGGCGAGCTGATCGTCGGGTTCAAGCCCGCCGTGCAGGCGGCCGCGCGGGAGGGGATCCACCAGCGCGCGGGCGCGCAGGTTGTCCGCCGCTTCTCCGCCATCGCCGCCGACCGCGTCCGCCTCCAGGGCAACGCGGCGCAGGCCGCGATGCAGGCGGTCGCAAAGACCTACCTGGCCGACCCGACCGTCGCCTACGTCGAGCCGAACTACATCGTCCGCGCGTACGCAACGACGCCGAACGACCCCCGGTATGGCGAGCTGTGGGGCATGCCGCGCATCCGTGCGCCTGAGATGTGGGATCTCTTCCGCGGCAGCACGACCATCGTCGTGGGCGTCATCGACTCCGGTATCCGCGCGACGCACGAGGACCTTGCGGGCAACATGACCACCAACGCCTTCGAGATCCCCGGCAACGCGATCGACGACGACGGCAACGGCTATGTCGACGACGTCAGCGGCTGGGATTTCGCGATGGACGACAACAACCCGAGCGATGTCAACGGGCACGGAACGCACTGCTCGGGCACGATCGGCGGCGTCGGCAACAACCTGGTCGGCGTGGCGGGCGTCAACTGGAGCGTCGGGCTCATGGGGCTCCGGTTCCTGGGCGACGACGGCTTCGGCAACACCGGCGACGCGGTCGACGCGGTCCTGTATGCCGCGCACAACTCCGGCCGGCTCGGAATCAAGCTGACGAGCAACAGCTGGGGCGGCGGCGGCTACAGCCAGGCCCTGTACGACGCCATCGCGCTGGCCGGCGAGTCCAACCAGCTCTTCATCGCGGCCGCGGGCAACGAGGGGACGGACAACGACGTTACGCCCCACTACCCGTCGAACTACAACCTGCCGAACGTCATCTCGGTGGCGGCGATCGCGCAATCCGGAGCGCTCGCGGGTTTCTCCTGCTACGGGGCGACGACGGTCGACATCGCCGCGCCGGGCGTGAACATCCTCAGCACGTATGTCGGGCCGGTCTACGAGCCCCTCCAGGGCACTTCGATGGCGACGCCCCACGTCAGCGGCGCGGCCGCGCTGCTGTGGTCGATCGCCCCGACGGCCCCGTACACCGTGATCCGGGACGCCATCCTGCAGGGCGCCCGGCCGAACCCGGCCCTGACCGGCCGCATGACGACCGGCGCCGAGCTCGACCTCATGGGCGCTCTGGCCTACATGGGCGCGCGGCTCGACCTCGACCGCCGAGGCTACCGGTCCGACGCGACCGTCGGCGTCCGGATCAGCGACTCGCTGGTGACCAACGTGGCCACGGCCGTCGGCTACGACGTGCTCGTCGAGCAGTTCGTCGATCCGGCCTGGGTGCCGCGCTGGGCGACCAACGGGATCCTCGCGGACCGCGAGACCTCGCTGACGTTCACGGGCGCCGTGGCCCTCGTCTCCGGCGTGACCGCCGTGCATGGCGACCGGCTCACGGTGAACTACGTGTACACGAACCTCACCGGGACCGCGACCAACGCCGCTGTGACGGTCTTCATCGACGACGTCGCCCCGGTCATCACGAACGCCCGGATCACGCAGGTCACCGATGATTCCGCCCGCGTGGCCTGGTGGACGGACGAACCCGCCGACTCGCGCGCCCTCGCGGCGACGTTCATCCCGCTCGCGGGCCAGCCGGAGATCGGCACGGCCGGCGTCTATGTCGACGTGCCCACGACCAACGTCGCCGGCGGCGTCACCAACGTCTACTACGAGCACGCCGTCGACCTCACCGGCCTCGCGCCGTCGACCCCGTACTTCGCCGCGGCCATCTCGGCCGACTTCGCCGGGAACGAGGCCAGTCATCCCACGAACCTCGCCAGCCTCGTCGCCGGCGACTACCTGCGCTTCGTCACGCGCGTGCGCCAGACCGTCTACGTCAACGACATGGACCACGGCACGGCCGGCTGGATCGCGTACAACCTGACGAACGCGTTCTACTCGGGCGAGGTCTGGCAGTTCGGGGCGCCGTCCTACGGGCCGTCGTCCCCTGCGACAGGGAGCAACTGCTGGGGCACGGTGCTCGCCGGCCGCTACCCGGCGCTGGCCCGCGCCGCGGTCGAGTCGCCGCCGATCGCCGTGCGCGACGTTCCGCGGCTGACGTTCATGCAGTGGCACAAGTTCGACATCAACTCGGCGGACTACGGCCAGGTCGAGGTGAACGACGGGTCGGGCTGGACCGAGGTCACGGCGCTCTCCACTGTCGGGCTGCCCTACGTGGCGGGCGAATCGAGCGAGTGGCACCGCGTGACCGTCGACCTGAGCTCCTTCGCCAACCGCACCCTCCGCATCCGGTTCCGCGTCGAGACCGACGCGGAGTTCCAGGATGCCGGCTGGTACGTCGACGACGTGCTGGTCAGCGACCTGAGCCCGCTCGGGCCGGCCGTGGTCCGCACGGAGGTCGACGACACGCTCGGCGGCGACGGCGACGGGCAGCCGGAAGCGGGGGAGTCGTTCATCCTGCGCTTCCATGTCATGAACGCGGATCTCGATTACGCGTACACCTCCGTCGCGGCGAACGTGTCCTGCCCGGTGACCGGGGTCCGCGTCGGCGCCGCCGGTTCGACCGTGGCGACCTACGGAACGCTCGACCAGCAGGCGTTCACCAACAGCGGCGACCAGGTCCAGGTGACGGTGGACCCCGGCGTGGCCGACGGGACGCTGGCGACGTTCTTCCACCACATGACGGCGACGAACGCCAACGGACCGTGGTCCAGCAGCGAGGCGTTCACGATGGAGATCGGGCGCCGGGAGTCGATCCGCGGAACGGTGACCGACCGGCTCTCGACGCTGCCCGTCGCCGGCGCGGCCGTCACCGGGCGGTACGGCTGGTATCCCGACCTGGTCGCGACGACCGATGTGGCCGGGGCCTATGTCCTGCACGGCGGCCGTCCGGGGCTGCCCTACGACGTCACCGCGGGCAAGGCGGGCGAGTACTCCGTCAGCGCGCCGCGCGTCGCCGCGCCGCCTGCGACCGGGATCGACATCGCGCTGGGCAAGGCCTACGCGGGATCGAGCCCGGCCACGCTGGACTTCGCCATGGAAGTCAACGACTCCGCCGTCCAGTTCATCACGATGAGCAACACCAACGCGCCGTACCCCGACGCGTTCACGTACGCGGCCACCGTCCGCTTCCCACCGGGTTCCCCGATGACGTGGCTGTCGCTCTCGACCCGCCAGGGGTCCGTGCCGGCCGGCGTCACGACGAACGCGCTGGCGGTGACGGTGGACACCACCGGGCTCGATCCCTTCATCTACACCGCGGAGATCGTGATCGACGGCAACGACGTCAGCGGCCAGCCGGTCGTCATCCCCGTGACGCTGACCGTCGGCGCGGCGCCGATCCTCAATCTCCTGAGCGTGGCGCTGGCCGGCGGCACGCACGACGGCGATCCCTTCGTCGAGCCCGGCGAGACGCCGGAACTGGACCTCGTGCTGGCGAATCGCGGAAGCGACACCGCGTTCAACGTCGCCGGCGGCCTGGT
>CAYODK010000088.1:0-20663 GCA_964402695.1 uncultured Verrucomicrobiota bacterium | reverse complement strand
CCGTAGGCTGGCCCCGGATTGCCGGCGCCGCCGCGCCGGAATCCGGAGGACGACCGCCATGAACGCCCGTCTTGCAGGCCTGATCGCCCCCTGCCTCGCGCTCGCCGCCGCCGCCGCGCCGCCGGACAAGGCCCCCTTCCCCATGGACTGGTCCACCCACGCGCAGTCGGTCGCGGGCCTGGAGCGCCACCTCGACGCGCCGGCCGGCAGGGGCGGGTTCCTCCGCGCCGAAGGCGGCCGCCTCGTGAAACCCGACGGCTCGCGCTTCCGCATCTGGGGCGTCAACATCTGCGGCCCCGCCTGCTTCCCGGAGAAGGCCGACGCCGCCGCCCTGGCCGGCCAGCTCGCCCGGATGGGCGTCAACTGCGTCCGCTTCCACCACATGGATTCCGGCTGGAGCGTACTGTTCGACAAGGCGCGCCCCGACACGCGGCACCTCAGCCCCGAGGCCCTCGACCGCCTCGACTTCCTTGTCGCCGAGTTCAAGCGGCGCGGCATCTACGCGAACCTCAACCTCAACGTCGGCCGCCGCTTCAAGCCCGGCGACGGTGTCCGCGACGCGGACAAGCTCGGCTACGGGAAGTCCTGCACCTACTTCAACCCGCGCCTGATCGAGCTCCAGCACGAGTTCGCGCGGCAGTTGCTGACGCACTCGAACCCCTACACTGGCGCCGAGTACCGCCACGAGCCGTGCGTCGCCACCGTCGAGATCGTGAACGAGAATTCCGTCCTCGAGGGCTGGGTCGGCGGACGCCTCGTCGGAAAGGACGCCGAGAAGGCCGACACCTGGTCGCCGATCCCCGTCTCGTACGCGGAGGAGCTGACCGATCTCTTCAACGCGTGGCTCGCGAAGAACCGTCCCGCCGACGCCGTCGCCGCCCTCCGCGCCGAGGCCGGCGTCGCGCCGGACGGCCGCATCCCGCGCCTCGCGCCGCCGGAGTTCGCCAAGGCCTCCGCCGCCCGCTTCCGCGCCGAGGCGGAGTTCTACGTCGATCTGGAGCACCGCTTCTTCGCCGGCATGAAGCGGCTGCTGAAGGACGAGCTCGGCGTCAGGGCGCCCGTTGTCGGCACGTCGGACCACAACGACGGCTATGCCGCCTACGCGCACATCGAGGCCAACGCGATGTTCGACTGGATCGACGGCCACGGCTACTGGCAGCATCCGGACATCAAGGGAGCCGTCCCCTCCTGCAAGAACACGCCGATGGTCGACGATCCGCTCGACTCGACCGTCACCCAGTTCGCCCGCACGCCGGTCCTCGGCCGCGCCTACACGATCTCCGAGGTCAACCACCCGTTCCCCCACGAGACCGCCTGCGAGGGCTTCCCGATCCTCACCGCCTACGCGATGTTCCACGACTGGGACGGCATCTACTGGTTCACGTGGGACAACGGCAAGCCGTCGAAGGACGGCGGCGTCCCCCCGCGCGCCTTCTTCACGATCACGCCCGACCCCGTGAAGATCGCCAACCTCGTCGCCTGCGCCGCGCTGTGGCACCAGGGCGGCATTGCCCGGGCGAAACAGACCGTCGTCCGGTCGACCACGCGCGAGCAGATGGTCGATGCGCTGCGGATGGACAAGAACAAGGAACGGCCCTTCTTCACGCCCGGCTTCGCGCGCTCGACTCCGCTCGTCCACGCCACCCGCTTCCGCTTCGACGGCGGCCCCGCGACCGCGTTCCCGCCCGCGGCCCCTCTCGGCGACATCGTCGCCGACACCGGCGAACTCGCCTGGACCGGCGCCGACCGGCAGCAGGGCCTCGTCTCCGTCGACGCCGCCGGCGCGCAGGCCCTGATCGGCCACGTCCGCGCAGGTGGGCGCCCGACGAAGCATCTCGCCGCCGACGTGCGGAACGACTTCTGCTCGCTGATGCTCGTGCCGCTCGACGGCAGGCCGGTCGCGCAGTCGTCGCGGCTGCTTCTGGCCGCCACCGGCTGGTGCGGCAACACGGACATGCAGTGGGACGAGAAGCGCCGCGCGATCCCCGGCTGGGGCCGCGGCCCCGTGTTGATCGAGCCGGTCACCGGAACCGTCACGCTGCGCGGTCTCGCCGCGAAGTCTCTCCGCGCCCGCGCCCTCACCGCCGCCGGCGCGCCGACCGATGCCGCCATCCCCGTCGCCTCCGTCTCCGGCGCCTTCACCCTCACCCTCGGCACCCCGGTCGCGACAATGGTGCTCGTCGAGGCCGCGCCGTGAACATCGAACACCGAACATCCAACATCGAACGCCGAAGGGCGGAGGCCGGAGGCGGACTCAACATCCAACAACCAACGCCCAACAGCCAACATCCAACTCTGCTGGGCTCCGCCCCCTCACCTGCCAATTGCCCCTCGCCACTTGCCGCTGTCTTCCCCCGCCCCTCGACCCTCGCCCCTTTCCCGAGGGCGTTTCTGTCCCCCGGCCGCGGTCCGCGAGGCCGCGGACCCTCCCGGTCGCTCGCCCCGGGAGGGCCGGCGGCCCCGCCTTCGCTGCGCTCCGGCGCGACGATCCCGCCGGCCGTTCGACAGGTCCCCGAAGCCCGGACTCAACATCCAACAACCAACGCCCAACAGCCAACAACCAACTCCGCGGGGCTCGGCCCTGTCACCCGCCACTTGCCGCTGTCTTCCCTCGCCCCTCGACCCTCGTCCCTTTCCGGAGGATTAGGAGGGGACAGACACTCGACACTCGGACACTCGTGCACTCATGAGGGACTGATATGACATGGCGGTGCTTTGGATGGGTTGTGGCCGGCCTGGCGTGCGCGGCGGGATCGGTGCGGGCCGGGGCGGTGCCGCCGGTGCCGGAGCCGCCGCGGGCGGGCGGGGAGATGGCGCGGGCGTGGATGGACCTGCTGCGGCGCGAGGTGGCGGCGTTCCGCGCCGACCTGAAGCCGTGGGACAAGGACCCGCGGGCGAAACTGCTGACCGACGGCCGCCACACGGAACACGGCATCCGGCCCAACGCACAGCCGATGTCCGGCTTCGCGGTCGTGGCGCGATGGTCGCCCGACGCCGCGGAACGGGAAGCCGCGCTGGCGGACCTCGTCGCGATGCTGCGCTTCGTCGCAGCCACGCACGACGCCGGGCCGCTGACGGCGAGCGACGGGAAGAAGTGGAAGGACCAGTGGCAGTCGGCCCTGTGGGCGCAGTACGCGGGGATGGCGGCGTGGATCGCCTGGGACCGGCTCGACGCGGACCTCCGCGCGCAGGTGGAGGCGATGGTCGGGCACGAGGCCGACCGGTTCCTCGACACGACCCCGCCGTTCCAGATCCTCCGCGACACCAAGGCCGAGGAGAACGCGTGGAACGCGAGCGTCGTCTCGCTGGCCGCGTGCATGTTCCCGGATCACCCGCGCGCGGCGGCGCGCCACGAGGCGGCGGTGCGGTGGCATCTCTCATCGTTCCTGACCGCGGCCGACGCGGCGTCCGACCGGGTCGTCGACGGCCGCCCGCTGCGCGACTGGAAGCTCGGCGCCAATGTGCACCCCGACTACACGATGGAGAACCACGACCGCGTGCACCCGTCCTACATGGGCACGATCACGCTCAACCAGATCGCGCACCTCGCCTACCGCTGGGCCGGCCGCCCGGCGCCGGAGGCGCTCGATTTCAACACGAAGCCGGTCTACGAACTGCTCAAGTTCTTCTCGCATCCCGACGGGCGCATGCATTTCCCGGACGGGCAGGACTGGGAACTCCACCGGCTCACGCCGATGGTGCACGCGATCATGAACGTCCTGCACGACGACGCCGAGGCGGCGTACTTCGAGCGGGCCTCCCTCGACACGCTCCGCCGCATGCAGGCGCGCACGGGGCGCACGCTTTTGCCGCAGGAGTACTTCTTCCCCTCTCTTCCGGGTATGGTTGTCGCCTCCTACGCCAACGCATTCCTCTTCCACGCCTGGTGGGGCGACGGGGCCGCGCCCGCCTCCGACGCCGCCGTGCAGCGGCGGCTCGCCGGGGTGCGGCGGTTCGACGCGGGGAAGTTCATCGCCCACCGCACCGCGCAGGGATGGAACTCGTTCGCGTGGGGAACGCGCGCGATGGGGCTGGCGATTCCGTTTACGGCCGACCTGATGGGCAGCCCGTACGAGCAGGGGTTCGTCGGCCGGGTGGCGGTCGCGGGGATCGGCGGCAAGGCTGCGCGCGACCGGATCGAGTCCGCGTCGCCGTGGGCGGGAACCAACGCCTTCACGGTGGCGGCCGTCCTCGCGCGCGCCGGCGGCGCGGTGCGGCAGGCGGTCGCGATGGCGTCGCTGCCCGACGGAGGCGCGGTCTACCTCGAGCGGATCACCGCGGCGCGCGCCCTGACCAACGTGACGGTCGAGACCGGCGCCATCGGCGTGCTCAACGAGCCGGAATGGCCGCACCAGGCCGGCCCGCGACGGTTGCGCTGGGCGGGCGGCGGGCGGGAGATCGACGGCCGGCAGCCCGGGGCGCCGTTCGACATCCCGTCGGCATGGATTTGCATCGACGACCGATGGGGCTTCGTCGCGCTCGGTGCCGGCGGCTGGCGCTACCAACCCAACGACAAGCCCTCCCGCGGTCGCCGCGAGCAGATCCTCCACCTCGCCCCGCCGTCGCCGGGACCGCACGTGTCAGGTGCCGTCCTCGCCGGCCGCGGGCTGATCGCGCTGCCCAACCGCACCGCCGAAGAGACGGCGGCGGTTGCTGCGGCCGTGGCCCGGGGGCTTGAGGTCGACGGCGCGCGCATGGTCGCGCGCGTCGGAGACACCCGGATCGAAGCGGACCTCGGCGCCGCGCCGTCCGTCCGCCTCGCCCCGGCGGACTGACGCCGCGGGCGTCTCTGTCCCCCGGCCGCGGTCCGCGAGGCCGCGGACCCTCCCGGATGCCAGCCCCGGCAGGACCGGCGGCCCCGCCTTCGCCGCGCTCCGGCGTGGCAAGCCCGCCGGCCGTTCGACAGGCGCCCGAAGGCGTACGCGGAGCAGGCGTACGCGGAGCGGAGATTACGATTATGAGTACGATTACGATCAGGAGGGGACGATCAGGAGGGGACAGACACTCGACACCCGGCCACCTGCCACTGATTTCCCTCGCCCCTCGACTCTCGTCCCTTTCCGGCCGAAGGGGGGCAGAGGTACAGCCCACGACCGCTACCGTTCGGGCCGGAGAAGTCCGCGGGTGTCCGCCGGGCGGCGGAAGACGACCCGGAACGCTCCGACCCGGAGCCGCTCGTACCCGGACAGGGATCCTTCCAGAGTCAGGATGCCGCCCCGGCCCCTGGCAGGGTCCCGCAGCGCAAGCGCGAAGGCGGACGGTCGCGGCTGCAGGTGAAGGGAGGCCCGACGCACCCGGCGCGTCCGCGCGCACGGCATCGGGTCACTGCACCGACCACTCGTGCACACCGGCCGAGAACCCCTTCTGGAGCTGGACCTCGAGGCGCAGGGCCCGGGTCGTGACGGCGTCGAACGAGAGGTCGGAGGGCTTGTCCTTGGCCACGGGATACCCGGTCGCGCCCCGGACCGGCTCCCACGCGCCGGCGTCCGTCCGGTACATCAGCCGCCACGAGGCGGGGACTCGGCAGGCGCCGCGGCCGGTGTCGTCGAACCACCAGACCTTGCAGGACCGGACCTCCGTCGGCTTTTCGAACTCGTACTGCAACCACTCCGCCGTGCCCAGGTGGGGCCAGAAGTCGAAGTGTCCGTCCGCGCGGTCCTTTCCGTCGCCCGGCGCGCGCCCGTCGTTGGCGGACGAGGGGTCCATGTTCGGGCGGGCGAAGGAGACCGTCAGGTCCGCCATCGTCGCGGGCGTGTCCACGACACCCGCCTTCTCCCGGTCCTCGATCATCCACACCTGCGACGCGCCGCCGCGGTTCAGGCGGGCGTAGTTGGGAACGCCCGTCAGGCCGCCGGCCTCCAGGACCATCACGCCGCCCAGCAGGTCGCCCCGCCAGGACGCCCGGAGCCCGGCGGCCGGGTCCAGCACGGACGATCGCACGGGCTTCCGGTTGTCGATGTCCTCGAAACTGTAGACGATCGGTCCGCGCTGCACAGCGACGCACCCGCGGTTGGCCCCGACCCGCTCGTCGCAGCGCACGCGCTGGGGGTCCATCGGCAGTTCCAGCGTCGCGCGGTCGCCCGCCTTCCAGGTCCGCCGCACGAGCGCGTAGCCGTTCCTCACGTCGGCCGCGTGGGGCTCACCGTTGACCCTCAGGTCGAAGCGGGGGCCCGCGTCCGGCTCGGCCCGGTAGAGCCTGCTCTCCGTGCGGTTCGGGATGCGCAGCGCCAGCGTGAACCCGGCCGGCGCCGCCGGGGTCAACCGGAGTTCCACGCGGCCCTCCCAGGGGTAGCGGGTCGACTGCGCGATGCGGAGCGGCGCGCCGCCGAGCGGGCCCGCGTCGCCCTCTCCGGCGACGTAGTGGTTGACGTACAGCGTGTCGCGCGCGCCGTTGACGGAGTAGGTCTGGTCCTTGATCGCGATCAGGGCCCGCGGAATGTTCCCGACGCAGCAGGGGCAGCCGTGCCAGGAGTAGCGGGGCAGTTTGGAGGCCGTTGGATTCTGATAGTAGAAGTTGGTGCCGGTCCGCTCCAGGGAGCCCAGCACGTTGTTGTAGAGCACGCGCTCCTGCACGTCGCGGAAGGCCGCGTCGGCATGCAGCCGGTGCATGCGGTCGGCCCAGAAACTCAGCCCGCAGCCCGCGCACGATTCGCAGTATCCGTTGTTGGGAAGCTCGTAATCGCCCGCGAAGGCCTCGCCGTTGTGCGACGCGCCCACGCCGCCGGTGAGGTAGTGCTTGCGATCGATGGCGCTCGTCCACAGGCGCCCGACGGCGGCGCGGTAGGCGGCGTCGTTCTGCAGGAGGGCGATGTCCGCCATGGCCGTGTAGAAGTAGGTGGCGCGGACGGCGTGCCCGGTGGCGTCGGACATCTCGACGGCGGGCCGCTCCGACTGGTTGTAGGGATTCGGCTCGATCGTGTGCTGGTGGTCGAGGAAGTGGCGCGCGAGCGCGACATACCGGGCGCCGCGTCCGGCGCCCTCGACGCCGTCCACGTACTCGCCGAGCCTGCACAGCGCGTACTCCAGTCCGGGATGCCCGTTCTTCCAGGTCCGCTTCGGCGCCGGCCCGAAGGTGTCGCACAGCAGGTCCGCGCACCTGCGCGCCGCATCGTAGAGCCGCCGGTCCTTGCCGCCGGTCATCCGGTGGTGCGCGATGCCCATCTCGAAGAGGTAGCCCATCACGTAGAACTCGTGGTCGCCGATGGCGGTGAAACGCGGCCTCTTCTTCAGCACGTGGAACGAGTGGATGTAGCCGTCCGGCTGCTGCGCCGCGAGGATGATCGGGATCCACTCCCCGACCTTCGCCCGAAGGGCCGCCTGCGCCGCGGCCAGCTCGGCGTCGCCGTCGGGGGACACCTCCAGGGCCAGGCAGATCGCCTCCATCGTGTTGTAGATGTAGGCGTCGCTCCAGGGCGCCCCGCGGTACGGTCCCGGCTCCTCGCCGCGCAGCGCCCGGCCGGTGGCGACCAGGTTCAGCAGTTCCTGTCCCTCGCCGCCGGCCTCCATCTGCCGCACGCAGTGGGGGATCCACTTCTCCGTGACCAGCTTGACCTGCTGCTTCCAGAAACCGTCGAGTTTCACCCCCGCCATGGGGACATCGGCGAGCGGACCCTCCCCCGCCGGTCCGGCGGAGGCCGCCGGCGGATGGACGAGCGCGGCCGTGGAACAGGACAGGGCAAGGGCGAGCGGCGCAGCCATCTTCATGAACACGTCTCCTTCTTCGCGTGGGCCGGCGCGGAGAATAGGAGGCGCCGGCGGAGGGCGTCAACGGGAAAGTAAACACGATTAAATAATGGGGCACGATCCCCGGCCGCGAGCCGGACGACGGACGTCGCAGACGGGGGCCGGAGCGCCTGCCCCGCGATCCACCAAGGGACGGCCGTGGACGCGGCGCCCCCGCCGCGTTCGGACGGACAGGATCAAGCCGGTGGGGACAGGAACTGCATGACCCGGGGGCCGACGGGCCCGGCGCTACCGGCCGCCCTTCCCCGCCGGCGGGTCCTCGGGGCGCGGGGGGAAGAACCGGCCGAGAATCGGCAGCCGGGTGGCCAGTTCCATGCCGGCCGTGATGACCGGCTCGCCGGTGCCGAGGCGGCGGAGGATCTGGAGGGTGCCGACATGCTCGACCTCCCGCACCTCGCGGAAGCGCGGGAGCATGATCGTCGCGGCCAGGATGCGCAGCAGCGACGAGACGACGAAGACCACCGGCAGCGACGAGATCAGGGTCACATGGATCGGGCCGATCGCGAAGGCGGCCGGCACAGCCTCGGCGATGGTCGCGCCGACCAGGTTCCCGCCGACCAGCGTGAAGAAGGCGTTGAGCAGGCCGTGATAGCCGACGACGCGCGCGCGCTTCTGCGGTGTGACCGCGTCGTAGACGAAGTTCGTCGATGCCAGGTTGAAGCCCGCCCATGTGCAGCCGGACAGAACCTGCGCGCCGAGGAGGGCCGGATAGCTGGTCGTCGACGCCCACAGCAGCGGCAGGACCGGCAGGATGACGCTCGTCGCCTTCAGGACGGAGCGCGCGCCGTGGCGGTCGCAGATCGCCCCCCACCAGCGGTACACGACCGACTGGGCGACAAGGTAGACCACCGTGCTGGCCGTGAACTGGAAGTAGGTCCACTGCAGGTCGCGCAGCATGTAGACGCTGAAGAAGGGACCCGCCGTGTTCACCGCGCCGTTCATCATCGCGACGGCGAAGCTGAACTTCGTGAAGTTGGAATGCGGGGCGCGCCGCAGGTAGTCCCAGAACGAGAAGTAGGATTCCGGCGACCGCTTCAGCGGCGGCTCGTGGTGCCGCGTGAAGAGCCACGAGCTCGTCGCGCGCGCGAGGGCGGCGACGGTGAAGAGGGCCGCGAAGCCGGCCCAGATCCAGCCGCGCGCGCGGAAGGCGGACAGCAGCGCCGCGGCGGCGAGCATCGAGGCGACCATGGTCAGCGTCAGCGTCGCGTTACGCCGCGCGAAGTAGCGGCCCCGCTGCGCGGGCGCGGTCAGGTCGCCCATCCAGCTCGTCCACGCCGGCGTTCCAAACGACGCCAGCCATGCCAGCGCCGCCCCGACCGCCAGCAGCGCCGGCACGGCCCGGTCGCGCGCAAGGAACGGGAGCGCGAAGAGCAGCAGGTAGCAGGCCGCGTGCGTGGCGGTCGTCAGCACCAGCAGCGGCTTCCGCCGGCCGATGCGCTCGGTCAGCGACGCGCCTGCGAGCTGCGCGATCGCGCCGACGACCAGCGGCGCCGTGCCGAGGAAGGCCATCGCGTGGTTCCCCGCGCGCAGGAAGACGGCGAACGGCGCGAGGTAGGAGTCGCCGAAGCCGTACATCGCGGACCACGCCGCGCCCTCGGCGATCGAGAGCCGGCGCGTCCGCTCGCCGGCGCGCTCGAACTCGGCCCCCTCGAGCCGCGGATCTGGAGTGAAGACAGGCACCTCCCCAGCATACCGGACCGCCGCGGCCCGGCCAACCCGCGCGCCCCGCCCCGCCCCGGTCTTACATCCGGCGATGCGGCCGCATCGCTGGATGTAAGACCCCGGCCTCGGACGATGCGAAACGGAAGCGGTCGCAGTCCAAATGAGGAATTGAATCCTGGCTGCATTCGGGGTTGACAGGTGGGTTCGGGCGCCCTAATCTCGCGCCGCATGAACGCCACAGAATCCATGGTCGAGGATTTGTCCGTTCCGCAACAGCGGTACGTCGAGATCATCGACGGGCTGATGCGGGAGAACGGGCAGGTACGCTTGACCGATGTCGCCGGGAGAATGGACGTGAGTCTTCCCTCGGCCAGCGAGGCGGTGAAGCGTCTCGTGGAACTCGGCATCGCCCTGAGGATCCGGCCCCTCGGGGTCGCCCTGACTCCGGAGGGCCGGCGGATTGCCAACCAGCTGGATCGGCGTCACCAGGCCCTCAAACGCTTCATGATCGACGTCATGGCCATGGAGCCCGACCGGGCCGACACGATCGCCTGCCGGCTCGAACATTGCGTGGATGGGGAGTTCAGCGAACGCCTCCTGGACCTGGCGCGGTTCCTCGATCGGGATTACCCCTGGACCCTGCGGGGCATCGCCGAGCACGTCCGGAGGCGCAACTCCGAACCCGCCGGGAACCCGGATCCGCGGGCGGGGATCTAGCGTGTCACAGAATGATGTTTTGTCGCCCTAATCCATGACCGTCACAGACGCCATCGTCGAGAGCGCAAGGGACCTCCGCCGTCGAGTGGAGGAGCACGAGCAGTTGCTTGCGCGGTCCGGAGGCGCGCAGGCCGGGGCTGCGGCGAGTCCGTGCCTGATGCTGGACTGCTCGTGCCGGCAGACGCTCCGGCGGACGCTCCTGGAGGCCATCGGGACGCTGGAGGCGACGCGCCGGTCGTTCAAGTCGAAGGAACTGGAGCAGTTGCGCAAGAAGCTTGTCGAGGTGCTGGCGGCGAGTACCTGAGCGAAATCCGGGAGACCTACGGCCCCGCCGGACGGGCGGGGAAGTGAGGGCATGTCGAGAGGCGGTTCCGACCGCTCGCGCATGCCCTCGTTGTGTTTTAGGGGACCCGGAGCCGGACGAAGAAACCGTGCCGCCCCGTGGCGCTCGCGCCGGGCGGAGAGATCAACGAAAGGGACACGGAATGAAGAACGGGATGGGATGGGGACTGGCGGTGCTGGGCGTTGCGGCGATGGCCGCGACGGGCGGTCGCGCGGCGGAGGATCTCGCGGCGCGGGTGAGCGCGCTGGAGGCGCGGGTGGGCGAGTTGTCGCCGAGTTCCGGCGGGGCGCTGGAGGCGGCGCAGCTGCATGGCTACGGCGAACTTCACTACAACAACCTCTCGGGCGAAGGCGGGGCGTCCGACAAGGACGAGGTCGACTTCCACCGCTTCGTTCTGTTCGTGGGCTATGACTTCACGCCGCGGATCCGCTTCCGCTCCGAACTGGAGGTGGAGCACTCCGTGACCGGGGGGGACGAGCCCGGGGAGGTCGAACTGGAGCAGGCCTTCCTGGACTTCGACGTCAACGATCGCCACACCGCCCGGGCCGGCCTGTTCCTGGTGCCCGTGGGTCTGCTGAACACGACGCACGAGCCGGCCCGGTTCTACGGCGTCGAGCGAAACCCGGTGGAGACATCCATCCTGCCGACGACCTGGTGGGAGGCGGGCGCCGGCCTGCACGGCGACCTTGGCGCGGGCTTCCGCTACGAGGCCTACCTGCACAGCGGACTGAACATCGCCACGGGCACCCAGTATGCCGTCCGCGGCGGCAGGCAGAAGGTCGCCCAGGCGCGGGCCTCGGACCCGGCCGCAACGCTCGCCCTCAGCTGGAGCATTCCGGGCGTGACGCTCGGCGGGGCCGTGCATCACCAGACGGATGTGGCGCAGGGTGAGGATCCCGGGGCGGGCGGCGCATGGATGGGCGAGGTCCATGCCGATGTCCGGAAGGGCCCGTTCGGCCTGCGCGCGCTCTATGCGGAGTGGACCCTGGACGGGGCCGGTCCGGAGGCCGCCGGCGCGGACCGGCAGTTCGGATGGTACGTCGAGCCGTCGGTGCGCATCGTCGAACAGGTCGGCCTGTTCGCACGATACAGCGAATGGGACAACCGGGCCGGCGACGACGACGAGTCCAGCCGCAAGCGGCAGGTGAACGCGGGCGTGAACTGGTGGCCGCACGAGCAGGTCGTCGTGAAAGCGGACTACCAGTGGCAGGACCACGAGGACGGGAGGAACCAGAACGGGATCAACCTCGGCCTCGGCTATGAGTTCTGACCCGCGGGCCGGCATGGCCGGCGCGCTCGCGATCGCGGTCCTGATCGTGGCCGCGGCGGCCGGGGATCCGGCGGCGGACTTCGCCGCGTCGGAATTCGGGACGCCGCCGCCCGCGTCCACGATCGAGCTCCGCGGCCCCGTCGCCGGGGTCGCGGAGCGGATCCTGGGCCACAAGTACCCGCAGCCCGGGGCCCGCCACTGGCGCGCGGACGGGCGGACCCTCTGGGTGCTCGAAGCCCGCGGCAAGATGGGGCCGATCGTGTCGGGATTCGTGATCCGCGACGGCCGCATCGCCCGCGGCACCGTGCTCTCCAGCCGCGAGGAGCGGGGCAGGGACATCCGCACCCGGCGGTTCCTCGCGCAGTTCGAGGGCGCCGCGCTGCGGCCGGACCTGTCCCTCGACCGGCGGGTGGACGGCCTGACGGGTGCAACCATCTCTTCGAGCGCCATGCGCAACATGGCGCGGCTCGCCCTGCATCTCGACAGCCTCGTGCGCAACCCGCCGGGCGCCGGCCCCTGAGACCGGCTGCGGGCGCAACGCGGCTCCGTGGGACGGCTGCAGCCGCGACCGCCGGTCGCGCCACAGCCACGCGCGACGTCGATCCCCGGGTTCAGAACCCCGGCGGGCGGGGATCGCCGGCCGTTCGGCCCTCGCCGCGGAGTTGCATCGCATTCGACGGACCGGCCGACTACATTGGCGTCCATGAAGCTGATGCACGCATGGTCCCTTGTCGCGGCCCTCGCGGCCGCCGCCACCCTCCGAGCCGCGGAGTTCGCCGTCCTCCCCGCCGACCCGTTCTTCGCGCCCTACCGGGCGCTGAAGGCCGACGCGCCCGAGCGCCCCGTGCTGCGCGCGGGCGACCGGCTCGCGATCTGCGGCGACTCGATCACCGAGCAGAAGATGTACTCGCGGATCATGGAGACCTACCTGACCGTCTGCACGCCGGACCTCGGCATCTCGGTCCGCCAGTACGGCTGGAGCGGGGAGCGGTGCGGCGGGTTCCTCCGTCGCATGACGAACGATGTCCTCCGGTTCAACCCGACGGTCGCGACGACCTGCTACGGGATGAACGACCACGGCTACAAGCCCTACGAGGAGGCGATCGGCGCCGAATACCGCGCGCTGCAGACCGCGATCGTGCAGTCGATGAAGGCGCACGGTGTCCGCGTCGTCACCGGCTCCGCCGGCACCGTGAACAAGATGCCGCACTGGGTGAAGGCCGCGACCGGCACCGTGCAGGACCTCAACCTCAGCCTGCTCCGGCTCCGCACCATCGCGCTCGAGGTCGCGCGCGCCGAACGCCAGCCGTTCGCGGACGTCTACCTGCCGATGCTCACCGTCGGTTTCGAGGCGCAGAAGAGGCACGGGGCGGGCTTCATGATCGCCGGGCAGGACGGCGTCCATCCCGGCTGGGCCGGCCACCTGGTGATGGCCTGGGCATTCCTCCGCGTCCTCGCGCCGGGCGGCGACCTCGGCGCCATCTCGATCGACCCGGCCGCAGGCCTTGCAAGCGGGAGCGGCGGCCACCGCGTCGTGTCGTCGAAGGGCGGCGAGGTGGTCGTCGAGAGCCGCCGCTACCCGTTCTGCGCGACCGGCCCGCTGGACCAGGATTCCAGCCTCCGCGCCGGGATGGCGCTGGTGCCGTTCAACGAGGAGCTCAACCGGCTCCGCCTCGTCGTCTGGACGCCCCCCGCCCCGCGCTGCCGCGTCATCTGGGGCGCCGCGACGAACACCTACGACGCCGCGGCGCTCCGCGCGGGCGTGAACCTGGCCGCGGACTTCGCCGTCAACCCGTTCAGCGACGCGTTCAAGCGCGTCGACGATGCCGTGCTGGCGAAGCAGGCGTTCGAGACCGACCAGATCAAGAAGAGGTTCCACGGTCCCGACGGCAAGGCGGACATGGAGGGGACCGTCGCCCGCACCGAGGCGGAGCGCGAGCCGCTGGTGAAGGCGATCCGCGCGGCCTTCGTGCCCGTCACGCACACGATCCGCGTCGAGGCCGCGGAGTAGGCGCCGCGATCGCAGAGCGGGAAGGCCTCAGAAGCAGCGGCCCTCGGTCTTGCGGCGGCAGGAGCCCTCGCAGCACTGGTAGCAGATCTCGTTCTCCAGGGGGACGCCGTCGAGGAACTGCCGGACGTTGCGGGCGGTGGTCTCCGCGATGTGCGCGAGCGCCTCGCGGGTGAAGAAGGCCTGGTGCGAGGTGATCAGCACGTTCGGGAACGTGGTCAGCCGCGCCAGCACGTCGTCGTCGACCCCGGACGCGGAGAAGTCCTCGAAGAAGTAGCGCTCCTCCTCCTCGTACACGTCGAGCCCGGCGGCGCCGATTCGCCCGCTCTTGAGGCCGGCGACGAGCGCCTTCGTGTCGATCAGCTTGCCGCGGCCCGTGTTGATCAGCATGACGCCGCGCTTCATCCGCGCGATCGAGGCCGCGTTGACCATGCCGCGCGTCTCCGGCGTCAGCGGGCAGTGCAGGGAGATCACGTCCGCCTCGCGGTACAGCGTGTCGAGGTCCGCGAACTCCACGCCCGCGGAGGCCGCCCACGCCGGATCGGGAAACGCATCGTGCGCGAGGACGCGCATGCCGAAGCCGCGCAGGATGCCCGCCAGCACGCGGCCGATCTTGCCCGTGCCCACGATGCCCGCCGTCTTGCCGTGGAGATCGAAGCCGACGAGGCCCTGGATCGAGAAGTTGCTGTCGCGCGTGCGGAGCCACGCCCGGTGCGTCTTGCGGTTCAGCGCGAGGATCAGCGCCACCGCGTGCTCGGCGACCGCGTAGGGCGAGTAGGCCGGCACGCGCGCGACGTGGACCCGTCCGTACGCCGCCTTGAAATCGACGTTGTTGAAGCCCGCGCAGCGCAGCGCGATCAACCCGACGCCCATGCCGGCCAGGTCGCCGACGACGGAGGTCGACAGGTCGTCGTTGACGAACGCACACACGATCCGCGAGCCCTCGGCGAGGCGGACGGTGTCCGGCCCGAGCCGCGGACGCAGGAATTGCGCCTCGATCCCCGCCGCGCGGAACGCGGGCTCGAGGAACTCCCGGTCGTAGGGCTTCGTGTCGAAGACCGCGACCCGGTTCTGGACGGTTGCAGGCATCGTCGGACCATCACCCTACCCCACCTTGCGCGGATTTCACGCGAGCGGCCCGCATGGAAGGGCTGGCCCCGCGCCGACCACGCCCCCGCGGCCATCGGCAAGTCGGGGGCCATCGCGAACCCGCGCTCCACCGCCTTGGCCGAGAAGCTGCCGACCCGGCGGACCATGTCGATGGCCCTCGGATCCCGGGCCTCGACGGGACGAGGGTCGGGGGGCGGGGCCGACCTCCGGCCTCTGTTCTCCGCCGCTCGCCCTTCGGCCGCCCCCGCGGCGGCCGTCAGCCGCGTTCGGCCAGCGCCGCGAGGGTGTCGTAGGGATAGATCGACGACGTGTGGCCGTCGGACCAGTGGACGGCGACGGCGTAGTTGCCCATCGGCCCGATGTGTGTCGGCTCGACGGTCTCCGGCACCGTGGCGGGATCGAGCGTCTTCTCGCCGGTCCTCTCGTCGACGCACAGCGCGCAGGCGCAGGCCCGCCGCAACAGCGCGGGCGATACGACCGAGGCGGGGCCGTCGGTCGGCGCGACGACGATGCCGCGGCCGGGCTCCCAGGTCACCGCGGGCGGCGCGCCTGCGCCATGGCGCAGGCGGCTGACCTCGCGCACGACCGACGCGCCGAGCTCGCGGAACGCGGCGGCCGCCGGGCCCTCCGGTTCGGCCAGCACGACCGGCCGGCCGCCGTCGCTCCAGGCCGAGATTTCGGCGCGGATCGGGAGGTCGACGGCGGTGCGGATGCCGAACTGGTTCACCAGCCGATCGCGCGCGCCGGACCCGAAGGGATGGTGCCGGGCGCTGCAGCCGGGGCATTCGTACCAGCTCATGTTCTCGACGACGGCGACGACCGGCACCTTGAGCTTGTCGAACATCTGGATGCCCTTCACGACGTCGACGAAGCTCAGCTTCTGCGGCGTGGTGACGATGACCGCGGCGGAGACAGGGACGCGCTGCATCAGCGTGAGCTGGATGTCGCCCGTGCCCGGCGGCATGTCGACGACGAGGTGGTCGAGCTCGCCCCAGTCGGTCTGCGTGAGCAACTGGTCGAGGACCTGGCTGACCATCGGCCCGCGCATGATCGCGGGGCCGCCCTGCGGCGCGGCGTAGCCGAAGGACATCAGCTTGACGCCCTCGTAGACGAGCGGCTGGATCCGGTTGCCGAGGGCGTAGACCCCGGTCTCGGCGGGCGAGACCATGGTCGGCAGGCTCGGGCCGAAGATGTCGGCGTCGAAGAGCCCGACGCGCGAGCCGAGTCCGGCGAGCGTGTAGGCGAGGTTGACGGCAACCGTCGACTTGCCGACGCCGCCCTTGCAGCTCGAGACGGCGAGGATCGTGTCGACGCCCCCGAGCCCGTTCCCGTCCGGGGACGGCGGGCGCGGCCGCGCGGCGGCGGAGAGGGTCACATCGACGGACTTCACCCACGGCAGCGCGCGCAGGGCCTCGACGCACTGCGTCCGGAACTGTTCCTTGATCGGGCAGGCGGGCGTGGTCAGCTCGAGGGTGAACCGCACGCGGCCGTCGTCGAGCCCCGCCAGGTTCCTGACGAAGCCGAGCGAGACGATGTCCCGCCCGAGGTCGGGGTCGACGATGGCGCGCAACGCATTCAGCACTTCGGCTTCACGGTTCATGCGGGGTCTCCTGAAAAGGGACACTTTACACCATGTCGGAGCGGATTTCCCGCGCGGGTCGATCCGTCCGGCGCGTGCGCGCGATTCGGCTTGCCGGGCGCCCACCTGCGCCGTACACAGGTGCGGACGGGCGGCCGACCGGGACGGCGCGTCCGGTGCCGGAGGACATCGACATGAGATTCGCTTGCCCGCAATGCGACCAGAAGCTGCAGACCGACGACGCCCACGCGGGACGCACGGTCCGCTGCCCGAAGTGCAACGCGAAGGTGATCGTGCCTCCACCGCCCGACGCGTCCCCCGCGCCGGCCGCGACCGAGGGCCCGGTGCGGCAGAAGATCGTCATCCGCCCGTCCGGCGGCGCGGGCGGCCGACCCGCCCCCGCCCGGGAGCGGCGCCCCTCCGCCCGGGAGCACACCGACAGCACCAACGTCAGGATGTGGCTGGCTTTCCTGATCGGACTGGGCATCACGATCGTCGTGTACCTGTTCCTGGCGATCAACCGGACATGGTACCTCTCGCAACTGCTGATGGAGCGCGGATGGGTCTGCTATGCCGAGACGCTCCTGGCCGGATGGGCGGCGGGCATCCTGATCCTCAAGGTGCGCATGCTGTCCCAGCAGAAGCAGGCGATGCTGCTCAATGTCCTGCCCTCGGAGATCTCGGAGGACATCACCGCGGAGAACGTCGACCGCTTCCTCGAGAACATCGACTCGCTGCCGCCGCACCTGCACGCGAGCTTCATGGTCAACCGCATGCGGCACGGCCTGGCGCACTTCAAGGTCCGCCGCAGCAACCCGGAGGTCGCCTCGATGATGATGGCGCAGTCCGACATGGACGCCGGGGCCATCCATTCGAGTTACGCGCTGCTCAAGGTCCTGATCTGGGCGATTCCGATCCTGGGCTTCATCGGCACGGTGCTGGGCATCTCGGACGCCGTCGGCAGCTTCTCGGCCACGCTGGAGAAGGCGCAGGACATCGACACGCTCCGCCAGTCGCTCAACGGCATCACCGGCGGCCTGGCCGTCGCGTTCGACACGACCCTCGTCGCGCTCGTCATGAGCCTGATGATCAGCTTCCCCGCCAGCACGATGCAGAAGGCGGAGGAGGATCTGCTGACATGGGTCGACGAGTACTGCAACGAGAACCTTCTCAAGCGGCTCAACGATTCCGCCGCCGCCGGGGGCGCCGGCACGCTCGGAAGCGACCCCGGCACGATCGTCGCGGCGGTGCTGGACGGCCAGCGGACCTTCGGCATCGCGCTCGACACGGTCATGGACCGTTTCCAGGCCCTCCACGAACGCCAGGCGGCGCTCGCGGCCGAGTTCACCGGCGCCGTCAACGGCTTCACCCGCGACGGGCGCGAGGCCCGCGGCGAATCGGTGCAGGCGATCCGCGAGACCGCCGAGGCCCTCAAGGCCTCCTTCGCCCCGCTGGCGGAGGGCGTGGGCGCCCTGAATGCGCTGCTGGCCGAACTGGGCGGGAAGCAGGTGACGGTCCAGAAGCCCGTCGTCCACCGCCATTTCTCCCTGTTCGGCGGCCGCAAGGCGGAGTGACCCCGTGGGCCGGCGCGCGTCAGACGGCGGTCCGCGGGTGGAGCTTTTCCCGTTCCTCAGCATCCTCGCCTGCATCATCGGCTCGCTGTTCCTCATGATCACCGGCATCGCGCTCGGCCAGATGGGGAAGAAGACCGACGACGAGGCGATCGAGCGCGCCAAGGAGTTCGTGGAGCTGCAGCGGCGGATGAAGCAGCGCGACGAGTCGGCCCGGAGGATCCTCGACGAACTCGAGGCGGCGAAGCGCCGGCTGGCGGAGCTGAAGAAGCTCCTCGAGGAGCTCGCGCGACTGAAGGCGACGAAGGACCCGGCGGCCGAGCTTGCGGCCCTCAGGGCGCGGCTCCTGGCGGAGCAGTCCTCGCTCGACACGCAGATCGCCGACCTCCTGAAGCGCCATGCCGACTACACCAACCTCACCGCGCGCCTCAGGACCGAGATCGACCGCCGCAACGCGGTCGCCACGGACAGCCTGCTGCGGATCCAGCCGACCGGCGGCGGCTCGCTGGCGGGGCTCACCCCGCTGTTCGCGGAGGCGTCGCGGACGGAACTGATCCTGCACCGGAACCCGGCCATCCGGATTCCGGCCGCGCAGATCACGAACCACACCGACTTCGCCGCCTGGCTGAAGCAGACGGTGGCCGACACGAACCGGATCGTCGTGCTGCTGGTCCGCACCAACGGCGTGAGCACGTACTCCCTTGCGCGTCGCGCCGCCGAGGCGGCGGGCGCGCGGTACGGGAAGCTCCCGTTGCCGGGCGACGGCACGGTGGACCTGTCGGCATTCTCCCGATGAGCGGATCGCGCAAGAACCGCGGGGACGAGGCGGCCAGCTTCGACTCGCTGCTGGACACGATGACGAACGTCGTCGGGATCCTCGTCATCGTGCTCGTCATCACCCAGCTGGGCGTCCAGAAGGCGGTCAAGCGCATCGAGGAGAATCTTCCGACCATCTCGCAGGAACAGCTCGAGGCCGCGCGCAAGGCGGCCGCCGAGGCCCCCGCCGACCCGGAGAAGCTGGCCCGCGAGCTGGCCGCGCTGAAGCCGCCGACCGAGGCCGAGCTCGCCGCCCTCCGCAAGCAGATCGAGGAGCTTCGCCGCCGGCTGGCGAAGGATCCGGCGGTCGAGAAGGAGATCGCGCAGCTCCAGGCGAAGCTCGCCGAACGGGAGAAGCTCAAGACCGAGGCGGAGAAGAGGGAACGCGAGGAGGAGCGCCGGAAGCGGGAGATGGAGGCCAAGCTGGCGCAGACCGCGGTCCGCCAGGCGCCGCCGGCGGTGGTGATCCCGATGCCGGCGCCCCGGCCGGCGGAGAAGGGCTCGTCCGAGGTCACCGTGCTGTGCCGCCACAACCGGGTGATCCCGATCGATGTCCCGGCCCTCCGCGGCTACGTCGTCGACCGCATGCGCACGATGCGGACCATGATACTGGCGGCCGGCGCCCCGCCCGGGGAGCAGGGCCGCACCGGCGAGGATCCCATGCTGTGCGACCCGGACAAGGTCCGGAGCCTCTTCCAAAGGCAGCCGATGGGCACGCGGGATCTCGACTTCGGCGTGAACATCGTCCCGGAGAAGCGCGTCCGGAACCTGGTCGTGTCCCCGAGGCCGACGGCCGGCGAATCGGCGGCCCAGGTGCGCGCGCCGACATCGCGGTTTCATCTCTTCGCGCGCCAGATCGTCGGCAAGCCGAACCACATCCGGTTCCTGGTCTGGCCCGACAGCTTCGAGGCCTACATCGAGGCCCGGAAGGTCTGCGACCGGCTCAACGTGCCCGCCGGCTGGGACATCGCGGGGTCCGCGGCGTGGGAGATCTCGCTGGACCCGCGGATCAAGATCAAGGGCGAGCCCCCGCCGCCCAAGCCGGCGCCGCGCGACCCCAACGCCCCGCCGCCGCCGCCGCCCAAGCCGCGGAACGTGCTGGATTGAGCGCCTGTCCCCGCCCCGTCCTCTTACCTCTGTTGGTGCGATCGCATCAGCAGATATGGGACTTCCAACCCTTGGAATTCATGCGACGCGGGGCGTCCGAGGCTTGGAAATCGGCGGTTACGGAAGGGGCTTCAGGATCACGGCGCGGAGATTGATGGCCTTCCACGTCTTGGGATCCTGCGGGCGCACCGTCACCTCCACTTCCCCGGCCCCCGGGATCGTGAGGCGGCCGGCGGCGGTCTTCACGTAGTTCGTCCACGCACCGGTCTTCGGGGCCTTCCCCATCGCAACCGCTCCGCCGGCCTCGACGGCGAAGCCGATGCCGTCGGCGAGCGCGGCAGTCTCGGCGGTCACCGTGTAGGCGCCGGGTTTGGGAACGAAGACCTTCCAGGACGCCCGGTCCGCCGCCTCGTCCCAGCGCCCCAGGTTCGGCCGGCCGCCCTTGGCCTCGAGCACGATCGCGCCGTGCGTCGTCGCGGCGGACGCATCGAGCACGAGCGAGCCGTCCGCCGCGGGCCGGATGCATCCCGCGCCTTCAACGTGCGGCACGACCGGTTCGGACGCCGCGAGGTCGAGCCCGGCGATCCGGAGTGCATACGCATGGTCGCACGGCTTCTTCGCGGGCAGCGTGACGACCAGGCCCGCCGCCTCGCGCGTGAACGCCAGCTTGCCGGGAGCGCCGACCAGTTCGACGCCGGTCACATCGCCGCGGATGCCGGGAGCACCGGCCGCGAGAC
>CAYODK010000087.1:0-20696 GCA_964402695.1 uncultured Verrucomicrobiota bacterium | reverse complement strand
TCCTGCTCATCTTCTTCATGTGCGCCTCCTCGATCAGCCAGAACCGCACGATGAAGATGGAGATGCCGGTCGCCTCGAAGGGCGTCGTCCCCAAGGAGCGCCCCGACCGGTGGACCGTCAACATCCTGGCCGACGGCTCGATCTTCAGCGGTGACAAGACCGCGACGATCGACGAGCTCAAGGCCGAGGTGACCGAGCGCCTCAAGACCGAGCCGAAGACCAAGGTCTACGTGCGCGCGGATGCCAACGTCCAGCACAAGGAGGTCAAGAAGGTCCTCAACGCCATGGCCGCGATCGGCGTCGATGACTTCATCTTCGGCGTGTACACGCCCACCGAGAGCGAGGCGGCGGCGCCATGAAGCTTCCCAGCTACGAGGTCGACGAGCCGGACATCAACGTGTCGTCCCTGATCGACATGGTCTTCCTGCTCCTGGCCTACTTCATCGCGACGGCCAGCCTCGTGCGGTCGGAGGCGGACCTCGGCATCCGGCTGCCGGGCATGCTGGCCCAGGCCCAGTCGGTCGACATGGCCGACGAGCAGGTCATCGAGGTCCGGGAGACGGGGCGCGTCGTGCTCAACGGTCTCGAGTTCGACGCGCCGGACTCGGTCGACCTCCCGCAGCTCGTCCACACGCTGACGCGCTACAAGCTCTCGTCCGATGCCGCGAAGGCGGAGCCGATGGTGACGCTGCAGGGGGACGACGCCACGAAGCACCAGCGCGTGATCGACGTGATGAATGCCTGCGCCAGGGCCGGGATCAAGAACGTGACCTTCGCCGCGGGCGGCGAATGACGGACGCGGAACCATGAAACCGAAACTGGACCTGAACCTCATCCTCTCGGGGTGGGGGTATACCCGGTTGTCGCAGCAGCGCCGCAAGACCCTGCTGATCGTCGCCGGCATCAGCCTCGCCGTCCATGTCGTCGGCATGCTGATCTTCGGATCGTGGGTGGTCATCCGTTCGTTCCTCGAGGAGCGAACGGTGTTCACCGCCCCGCCGCCGATCAAGACCTACGAGCCGCGCAAGCTCGAGCACCAGGTCAAGGTCTCCAAGCGGCAGCGCAGTTCCAGCCGGCCGGCGGTGATGCCCCGGCTCGTCGCGATGAAGCCGTCGAACTTCGCGCTGCCGGAGATCAAGGTCGATCCCAAGGTCGTCCGCACCTCCTTCCAGCCCAAGTTCAAGGCGATCACCGGCGTCGGGCTGGGCGCGGGGCTGGGCACGGGCTACGGCCTCGGCGGCTTCGGCCAGGGCGTGTCGGCCTTCGACTTCTTCGGGATCCGCGGGCGCGGCGAGAAGATCATGATCTGCGTCGACGTGTCCGTCAGCATGATCGAGGAGGAACGCGGCGGGTTCGACGGCTTCGAGCGCGTGAAGTCCCGCCTTCGGAGCGTCGTCGACGCGCTCAACGAGAAGACCCTGTTCAATGTCGTTGCGTTCGCCGACGCCGGGCAGACCTTCAAGGACGAGATGGTGCCCGCGACCGAAAACAACAAGCGGGACGCGAAGAAGTTCCTCCAGCCCTACAACACGAAGAACAACTACGGGCTCGAGAGCGGGAACATCAAGTCGGTCGACCTCGGCCTCCGGGCCGGGGGCGGCACCACCCGGCTCGACCTGGCGTTGACCGCGGCGTTTCTCCAGGGGGCCGATACGATTCTTATCATCTCGGACGGAATCCCCCGCGTGAGCAAGAGCCTGACCGCCGACCAGCAGTCGGCGTGGAACGCGCGGATGGAGGAGTGGCGGAAGGCCAACGCCGGCGCGCTGGAGGCGTACGACAAGGCCGCCGCGGGGATGGAGTACCGCACCGAGCGCGTCTGGGTCCCGCCGCGGGGCGCTTCGATCAAGGAAGGCGCCGTCCACGGCGCTCGCGAGGGCCACTTCGAGAACCGCCGGACGCCGGTCCGCCCGCTGCCGCCCCGGCCTCAGCCGCCGGGGATGCCGGACAACATGCGGTGGTGGTCGCTGGAGGACTTCATCGAGCATTTCACGCTGCTGCACGAGCAGTGCTACGTCAAGAAGGGCAAGAAGCCGCCGATCGTTCACACCATCGGGTACGCGATCGACAAGGACGGCGGCGACTTCCTCCAGGCGTTCACGAAGAAGTACAACGGTTCCTACCGCCGGGTCGGCAAGATCAACTAGCCGCCCCGCGCGATGCGCGGCGGCCGCGCGGAGGCTTCCGGAGCGCGCGATCGCCCCGGGGCTTCCTGGAATCCACCTCGCGGTGTGCGTCCTTGCGCGTCCGTGTCCGTCCGTGGGGATCCTCGACCGAGTGCGGGAGGGCAGCGAATGAAGGCGATCCGGTGGCTTGGCGTGGCCGCGGGGGTGACGGTTCTGGGGATGGCGGCGACGGCCGCGGAGCCGGTTGTCGAGAGGATCATGCTTCCCCCGCGGCTGGTGGACGGCAATGCCGGCGTCGTGCCGGTGCAGGAGATCGACTCCGCCTCCTGGATCTGGCACCCGGAGTTCGCCGGGCTCCCCGAGGCGGGGAGGCGCGACCTGCCGGACGCGTCGGCCAAGCGCTTTGCCGACCGAGCCATGTACTTCGACGGCGGCTGGCGCGGCCCTGTCTTCGTGCGCTTTCGCCGCGACTTCGAGGCCCGGTCGGAACCGCTGGTCCTTCACGTCAGCGCGGATGAACGCTATGAACTCCTCCTCGACGGCCGCCGCATCGCGCGCGGGCCGGACCGGTCGCCGGTCGACGCCTGGAGCTACGCGACGTACAAGGTGACGCTGGCGCCGGGGCCGCACCGCGTCGAGGCCCTTTGCTGGAGCCTCGGGCCTCTCTCTCCCATGGCGCAACTCACCTGGCGCGGCGGCTTCATCCTGAAAGCCGAGGGCGGCTACGACAAGGCCCTCACCACCGGCAGGGCCCCGTGGCAGGCGGCGCGACTCGACGGCCTCACCCTGGCCCCGCCGCGCGAGCCGTCGATCTTCGCGGTCGGCGGGGAACTCACCGCCGCCGGGTGCGGTCCGCAGTGGAAAGAGGGCGCCTTCGGCCCCGTCGCCGTCGTCCGCGGTCCCGTGCCGAACCAGCCGTACGGCCAGTACGTCGCCGGCTGGAGGCTGCATCCGTCCACGCTGCCGGCCATGATCGATCGCCGAATCCGCACGGGCCGGGCGGCCGCGCTCACCGCCGCGGCCGATCCCGCCGCGCCGGTCGGGACCGAGGCGGGCGCGCATCCCGACCTCCCGAAGTGGCAGGCGCTGATCGACGGCCGGGGTGAGGTCGTCGTCCCGCCGAACACGACGGTGTCGATGCTGTGGCACCTGGGCGCCTACCAGTGCGCCCACCCGTTTGCCGAGGTCTCCGGCGGATCGGGCGCCACGGTGGAGTGGGGGTGGGCCGAGTCGCTCTACCTGCCCGGCGGCCGCGCCAAGGGCCACCGGGGCGAGTTCGCGGGGAAGGTCTTCAAGGGCATGGTCGACACGTTCCTGCCCGACGGCGGCGCGCGGCGTCCGTTCTCGACCCACTGGTGGCGCGCCGGCCTCTGGTGCCGCGTGCGCGTGACCACCGCCGCCGCGCCGCTGACAATCCACGCGCTCGCGCTCGACGAGACGCGATACCCCCTCGAGTTCGAGGGCGCGGTCGACGCGGGCGACCCCGGCCTGCCCGGCGTGGTCGGTCTCGCGGTCCGCGGCATGCAGATGTGCTCGCACGAGACCTTCATGGACTGCCCGTACTACGAGCAGCTCATGTACGTCGGCGATTCCCGCCTCGAGATGCTGACCACCCACGTGATGACGCGCGACGACCGGCTCGTCCGCCGCGGCATCGAGCTTTTCGACCGCTCGCGATCCAACGGCGGCTTTGTCAACGAGCGCTTCCCTGCCCACGTCCCGCAGATGTCGACGACCTTCTCGATGATCTGGGCCCTGATGGTCCGCGACTACGCGTGGTGGCGCAACGATCGGGCCTGGGTGAAGGCCCGCGCGCCCGGCCTGCGCGCGATGCTGGACAACTTCGACGCCTTCTTGAATTCCGACGGACTCCTCGACGGTTTGCCGGGCTGGTCGTTCATGGACTGGGTGCCCGAGTGGAAGGTCGGCTACGCGCCCGACGGCCGCGACGGCTGCTCGGCGCTGAACAACCTGCTCTACGTCCATGCGCTCCAGGCGGCGGCGGATGTCGAGGAATCGCTCGCGGAGCCCGCGCTCGCGGCGCGCCTCCGCGGGAAGGCCGGCCGCGTTCAGGAGGCGATCCGCGCCAGGTTCTGGGACCCCGGGCGGGGGCTGGTCGCCGACAACCTCGCGCACACCGCGTTCAGCGAGCACGGCCAGTGCCTCGCGCTGCTGACCGGCACGCTGGCCGACGGGGACGCCCGGCGGGCGTTCGAGAACCTCCTGACCGCGCCGGACCTGAGCCGGACGACGATCTACTTCAGCTTCTACCTTCTCGAGACGTGGCAGAAGTTCGGGCGAGGGGACCTGATCGTCGACCGTCTTGCCTTCTGGAAGGACCTCGTGAAACAGGGTCTCTCCACGCCCGTCGAGGCGCCCGGCGACACCCGGTCGGACTGCCACGCGTGGGGCAGCCATCCTCTCTTCCATCTGTATGCCAGCCTGGCCGGCATCCGTCCGGCCTCGCCCGGCTTCCGTACGGTCCGCATCGCGCCCCAGCCCGGCCGCCTTCCGGCCATCCGGGCCCGCCTGCCGCACCCCGACGGTTTCATCGCCGTCGACCTGGCGTTCACGGGCGATGCCTGCACGGGCACCATCGACCTCCCGCCGGGCATCACGGGCACCTTCGCCTGGAAGGGGCGCGAGACCGCTCTCAAGCCCGGGCCGCAGACGGTGGAGTACCGCTGATCCGACGTCCGTCGCGCGGACCGGGGCCGGGGTTCCAAACCTTGGAAGCCCTTCGGTTGGGTTCTTCCAGGGGTTGGAAGCGCGCGGCGGCTACCGGTCGATGGCCTTGGCTCGGAGGGTGCGGAACTCGACCCTCATCCTCAGGCCGCCGTGGACCGGGAGGCCGATCGGCGGGATCAGGGCAGGAACGAGCGGATGCGGCGGGCGGCGATTTCCGCGCCGCCGGCGGGGGCCAGCTCGGGCGGGGGCGGGGCCGCGAGCGCGGCGTCGAGCTCGCCGCGGATGTCGCCGGCGTACAGGCGCTCCATCGTCAGCGGCGCTCCGCGGCCGAAGCGGCGGATGCCGTCCACCAGCGGCCCGGTCTCGGGCCACTCGGGGCGCTCGGCGTAGACAACGGGCTTCCGGTTCACGACGCACTCGGACACGATCCCGAAGCCGGGCTTGGTGAGGACGGCGTCACACGACGCGAGCGCGTCGCAGAATGGGAATTCGTGGCGGTCGAGGGCGTGGAAGCGCGGCGCGCGCCACTCGAGCGGGCGCACGGTGAAGAACGCGTGGCCCTCCATCGCGCCGAGGCGGCGGAGGGCGGCGTCGTCCCAGTGGAGCGCGCTGAACGAGAGAAGGACCCACCGGTCGGCCGGGTCGCAGCCCGTGCGGGCGGCGATCTCGTCGCGCCGCTCGCGGCCGGGCGAGGCGACGACGGGGATGTCCTCGATGGCCGGGAAGGCGGCCATCGGCTCGTGGAACGGCATCCGGAGAAGCAGGTCGCAGCCGGCGTAGCCCTCGCGGAATGCATCGGCCACCGGTCGCCAGGCCGGATCGGCGAGGGCGAGGTGCTCGTAGATCCAGTTCCACGAGAAGTTCCCGGCGGCGAGGGCGGGGATGCCGGCCGCGCGGGCGGCCTCGAGCGGGATCGAGGGGATGTCGCAGACCACCGCCCCGGCGCGCATCTCGCGCAGGCGGACGGTCTCCGCGGCGACGAGGTCGCGCCGGCGCGCGACAAGGTCCATGGCGGCGCGGAGGCTTGCGTCTGCGTCGCTGCGCACGGAATCGTGCTGCACGAGGCCGGTGTCGAAGCCGTCGTGCCGGATCGTCGTCGCGGGCGAGGGGACGCGGTGGCGCAGGAAGACCTCCGGATGCCGCGCGACGAGGACGACCGGGATCCCCGGGTACCGCGCGTTGAAGGCGCGTACGATGTCGCACGTCCGCACGGCGTGCCCGTTGCCGTGCGGCGTCACGTACCAGACCAGGGGGCGCACCGCGTTCACGCGCCGTTCATACCATCCGGCCGGGAACCCCGCCAGCCCGTCGCGGCAAGGACGGGGAGGATGGCCCCGACGGTTCCCTTTGATTCCGCCGCGCCTTTGTGATTTCCTTGCCGCGCGGCGGAGGCGCCGCGGGGAGCGAGACCATGATGCGGGACCTTTGGAACGATCGGGAGAACCTCTTCCATCCGGCGGCGGCGACGGACTTCCTCGCGGCGCCCTCGTTGCGCCGCCTCCAGCTTCAGCGGTTGCGCGCGACCGCCGAGCGCGCCTACCGGAACGTCCCGCTGACGCGCGAGCGCATGGACGCCCTCGGGGTGAAGCCGGACGACATCCGGACGTTGGACGACGTGCGCCGGCTTCCGTTCACGGTGAAGGGCGACCTGCGCGACACCTATCCCTACGGCATGTTCGCCAGCCCCATGAGCGAGGTCGTCCGCCTGCATGCGTCGAGCGGCACGACCGGCAAGCCGATTGTCGTCGCCTACACACAGGACGACATCGACGTCTGGCGCAACGTGATGGTCCGCAGCTTCGCGGCCGCCGGTCTCGGCGCGCGAGACATCATCCAGAACGCCTACGGCTACGGCCTGTTCACCGGCGGCCTCGGCGCCCACTACGGCGCGGAGGCCCTCGGGGCGACCGTGATCCCGATCTCGGGCGGCAACAGCGAGCGCCAGGTGATGGTCATGCGCGACTTCGGCTCGACGGCGATCTGCTGCACGCCGAGCTACTTCACGCACCTGATCGAGGTCGCCGAGTCGATGGGCGTGGTCTGGAAGGACATCCCGCTCCGCGCCGGCATCTTCGGCGCCGAGCCGTGGACCGAGGGCATGCGGAAATTCATCCAGGACCGCACCGGCATCCGCGCCTACGACATCTACGGCCTCTCGGAGATCATCGGGCCGGGCGTCGGCATCGAGTGCAGCGAACAGGCCGGCCTGCACATCTTCGAGGATCACTTCCTGCTCGAGATCGTCGACCCGAAGACCGACGCCGCGGTGCCGGACGGCGGCGAGGGCGAACTGGTCCTCACGACGCTGAGCAAGCAGGCGATGCCGATGATCCGCTACCGGACGCACGACATCACGAAGGTGATCGCCGAGCCGTGCGCGTGCGGGCGGACGATCCGGCGGATCGCCCGCATCGGCCGACGCAGCGACGACATGTTCATCATCCGCGGCGTGAACGTGTTCCCGTCGCAGGTCGAGGCCGCGCTGCTGGCGGTCGAGAGCACCGTGCCGCACTACCAGATCGTGCTCACGCGCGAGGGCGGGCTGGACCAGATGGAGGTGCGCGTCGAGGTCACCGCGGACGTCTTCGGCGACCGGGTCCGCGAGCTCGAGGCCCTGGAGGCCAAGCTGGCGAAGTCGGTCGAGCACACCCTCGGCATCCGGGTCGCGGTGCGGCTCGTCGAGCCGAATACGATCGAGCGGAGCCAGGGCAAGGCGAAGCGGGTGTTGGACAAGCGCAACGGCTGAGGAGGTCGTCCATGAAGCTCACGCAACTGTCGGTGTTTCTCGAGAACCGCCCGGGCCGCCTGCACGAGTTGTGCGAGACGCTGTCCGGCGAGGGGATCAACATCACGACGCTGTCGCTGGCCGACACGGAGAAGTTCGGCATCCTGCGGCTGATCGTGCAGGACGTCGACCGCGCCAAGGCCGCGCTGGGCGCGAAGGGCTTCGTCGTCAAGACCAGTTCCGTTCTCGCCGTCGAGGTGTCCGACGAGCCCGGGGGGCTCGCGAAGATCCTCGCTGTCGCCGAGACCGCGGGGCTGAGCGTCGAGTACATGTACGCGTTCACGATCAAGAGCGGCGGGCGCGGCATCCTCGTCTTCCGCTTTGACGACACCGACAAGGCCATCGCCGCGCTTCAGGCGGCGGCGGTCAACGTGCTCAAGCCCGTCGACCTCTTCGCGCGGGTGTAGGACGGCGGGGCGCGGGGTGGTCTGCCGGGCGTTTCTCCCGGGTGGGCGGCGGGTTCTTGGGATCCCCCTTCTGTAGCCGCGACCGCCGGTCGCGGCCGGCGCTGGACATCATACGCACGGCCGCGACCATCAGTCGCGGCTACAGCCATTCCGCGGAGTTGCCATGCGCCCGGCTGGCGGTCCCGCCGACCGTGAATCTCGGGAGCAGGACTGGGGGGAGGCCGCGTTCCACCGCGGCCACGGACCGTTCACGCAGGATCGCTGTCGGCGGAGAATCCCACCCGTCCGTCAGGGGGCCGGGTCCAGCGCGAACCCGAGATGCGCCGCGAGGCGCTGGTGTCTCAGACCGTGGAAGGCGGCGAATTCGCGGATGGCGTGCGCGGCCGCGTCCGTTCGGGCGGGGCCGGGCCGGCGGACGGCGGCGATCATGAGGTTCTTGGCCGTGTGCTCGGTCGAGACGAACTCGAAGACCTTCACGTCGTAGCCCGCCCATTCCAGGAGCGCCGCTCGCACGGCGTCGGTCACCAGTTCCGCGTGGCGGTCGAGCAGGATCCCGTGCCGCAGGGCGGGGGCGAGCACGTCCGGGACGTGGAGGCCCCGTCGAACCTCCTTGTGGCAGCAGGGGGAGGCGAGGATCAGGGACGCCCCGGCGGCGATGCCCATCGCCAGGGCGTCGTCCGTCGCCGTGTCGCAGGCGTGGAGCGCGACCAGAACGTCGACCCGGTCGATCGCCGTCGACGCGACGTCGCCCTGGGCGAAGGTCAGGCCATCGAGGCCGTGTTCCGCCGCCGCCCGGGTGCAGGCGTCGACGAGATCGGCGCGGCGCTCGACGCCGGTGACGTGCAGGGGCGACCATCCCGCGTCGCGGAGGACCTCGAAGGCGGCGAACGTCAGGTACCCCTTGCCACAGCCCATGTCGACGACGGTGAGAGAGCGGTCGGGGCGCGGCGGGATCCCGGCGGCGTGATGGAGCAGGATCTCCGCGAACTTCTCGATCTGCCGCAGCTTCCCCGCCATGCCGTCGCACGGCCGCCCCGCGGCGTTGACGACGCCGAGCGTCCGAAGCCATCCCGCCCCGGCGGGATCGATGGGCCGCACCCGGGCGCGGTCGTGCGTGCCCGGCGCCGGCGTGTCGTGGCGCGGGGCTCGCCGGACGACCCGTGCCGGCGACCGGCCCCGCGCGGGCTGCAGTTCGATCTCGGCCTCGGTGGTGAACAGGTGGGCGCCGCCGAATTCCGTGGCGAGGAGGTCGGCCACCCGCACGAGGCCGTCGTCCGTCGGGAGGTTCTTCGTCACGTCCCGTGTCGCGTGGCGGTACACGAACGAAAGCCGGTCGCCGGACCGGAGGGCGACCGGCCGCACGATGACCTGTCGCAGCGTCGCGTCCGCGCCGCGGTGGGCACCGAGCGTCAGCTTCGCCCATGTGCCCGCCGCCAGGGCCGCGCGGCACAGGTCGAGGAATTCCCGGATCGCGTCGCTCATGGCCGCATCCTACATCATCCGCGCTTGGATGTGGCATCGGCGGGCGCGTTCGAGGATTGGAGGACCCTGCGGGCGCCATGGGGCTGCGGGAAGCCGGCCGGGGCGGGCACGAAGGGACGTTTCGGGGCTGGATTGCGGACCGGCGGAGTGCCATGATGGCGGCAACCACCCGGAGGAGCGACGATGAAAGGCGTGTTCCGTTTTTCGTTCGGTCCGTGGAACCTTCACGAAGGCGCCGACCCCTTCGGCCCCACGGTTCGCGAGAAAATCCCCTTCAACGTGAAGCTGAAGGCCTACCGCAAGCTCGGCTTCGGCGCGGTGCAGTTCCACGACGACGACGCCGTCCCCGGGCTCGACCGGCTGACCCCGGCGAAGATCGCGAAGCAGGCTGCGGATTGCAGGAAGGCCCTGGACCGCCACGGTCTCAAGGCCGAGTTCGTCGCGCCGCGCCTGTGGGAGAGCCCGATGACGATCGACGGCGCCTACACGTCGAACGACCGCAAGGCCCGCCTCTACGCCCGGGACCGTTCGCGCAAGGCGATCGACATCGCCGACGCGCTGGGCACGCGGCTGATCGTGCTGTGGCTCGCCCGCGAGGGGACCTACATCCGCGAGGCGAAGGACAGTGTCGTCGCGACGAACCGCCTGCTCGAGGCGATCGACGACATGCTCGCCTACAACAAGAGGATCCGGATCGCAATCGAGCCGAAGCCGAACGAGCCGATGGACCACGCGTACCTGCCGACCACCGGCCACGCGATCGCGCTGGGCTACCGGTCGATCGATCCGTCGCGCGTCGGCGTGAACATCGAGAGCGCCCATGCGATCCTCGCCGGGCTGGATCCGTCCGACGAGATGGGCTTCGCGCTGTCGTTCGACAAGCTGTGGACGGTTCATCTGAACGATCAGAACGGGCTGAAGTTCGACGAGGACAAGACCTTCGGCGCCGTCGACCTGCGGCGCGCCTTCAACCAGGTCCGCATCCTCGACCGCCACGGCTTCGGCCGCCGCGGGGAGTGGGTGGGGCTCGACGTCAAGGCGATGCGGACGCAGAAGAAGGGGCTGGCGCACAAGCACCTGTCCAACAGCCGCGAAATGTTCCTGCGCCTGCTGGACATCTCGAGGAGTCTGGAGGACCGTGTCGTGGATCCGCTGCTGAAGGCGCGGGACTACGAGGAACTCGAGCGGATCGTCCTCCGGCGTCTGACCGGCGGGCGGTGACGATGAGGGGTGTCCGCGCAGCGTGGGCGGCGGGGGCGGTGGCCCTCGCCGCGGCGTGCGGCGCACGGGCCGAGGCCGTGCGCAACGGGAACGATTTTGCTCTCGAGTGGCAGGGGGCCGACGCGAAGGCGCGGCCGGTCCTCGCGGCCGCGCATACGAACCTGCTTCACACGTTCCGGTACCTGAGGGTCGGATCGGTGACGGGCCCCGACGACCGGGGAGGGATGACGCTCGCCACCGTCGAGCCGGGTTCCGAGATCCCGGTGGCGCTGGTGACGGACAGCCGGCAGTCGGTGGAGCTGGCGAAGACGGTCCAGCCGGGCGAGACGGTGGCGGCGCGGGGTCGGCTGATCGCGCTGCGCGACGGGAAGGGTGATGCGTTCCTCGTGCGGCCGGCGCTGATCCAGTTCAAGGATCGCGCCTCGCCCAAGGCGGGGAAAGAGCTGTTGAAGGAAGTGGATCGAACCGCCCGGTGAGGGCGGGGAGGCGAACCATGAAACGGCGTTTCATCACGGGGCTGTCCGTGGCGGCCCTGGCGGCGTCGGCGTTCGCGCCCGCGCGCGGCTACATGCTGTTCGAGGGCGACGGATCCGACGAGCCCGGCTTCGTGCCGCCGATCGTCGGGGCGCCGCCGCCCCCGCCGCCCGCGCGGATGTCGTCGGGCGAGTCCTACATCCCGTACCCGCCGCCGCCGGTCGTTCCGCAGGCGCGGTCGGAGAAGAAGAACCCGCCGAACCCGCCGGTGATGTTCACGAAGATCAAGTCCGACAAGGGCATGCTCGACTGGGCCTCGCGGCCGGACGACGTGAACAACCTTCTCAAGGGGATGAAGTCCATGATGGACGTCCATCTCTCCTGCGAGGCCAAGTCGCTGGCGGAGATCGACACCAACGCCGAGCGCAACCCGATTCTGTACCGCACCGGGCACTTCCGCATCACGCATTCGCCGGAGGAGCGGGCGCGGCTGCGGCAGTACCTGCTGGGCGGCGGCATGATCATCTACGACGCCGGCGGAGGCTCGAAGCCGTTCTACGACTCGGCGATCGCGGAGTTGAAGGCGATCTTCCCCGAGGCGCCGGTGCAGCGGCTGGGGCCGGACCATGCGGTCTTCCATTCCTACTACGACCTCGACCGGGTCGACTACCTGCAGGGCGTCCGCGACGCCGGCTACGCGGAGTCGCTGCCCTGGCTCGACGGCGTGACGCTCAACTGCCGCACGATCGCGGTCGTGTCGCGCTGGGGCCTGGGGATCGCGTGGGACGGGCACGCCGACGAGACGACCCGCGCCTACGCCGTCGACTCGGCCCGCAAGCTGGGCGTCAACCTGATGGCCTACGCGACGGCGCAGCGGGCGTGGGCGCGGCAGCTCGCCCAGAGCCTGCAGTTCATCGATCGCGAGCCGACGGCGGCCGGCAAGGTCTCGGTCGCGCAGGTCGTCTACGACGGCGAGTGGAAGACGCGGCACAAGGGGCTGTCGGTCCTCCTGCAGCAGTTCAACCTGAAGACGGGCGTCCCGGTGAAGTTCGGCCTGACCGAACTGCGCCTGTCCGATCCGAAGCTCTTCGACTGCCCGCTGCTCTACATGACCGGCCACGAGGATTTCCGCCTCTCGGCGGCCGAGGCGCAGAATCTGCGCGAGTACCTGCGCAAGGGCGGCTTCCTGTTTGCCGAGTCGTGCTGCGGCCGTGCCGCGTTCGACGCCGCGCTGCGCCGCGAGTTGCGCAAGGTCCTCCCCGACCAGCCGCTCGCGCCCGTCGCCGCGGGCGACATGATCTTCACGCTGCCGAACAAGGTCGACGCCGTCGGCGTGACGCCGGCCCTCTCGCAGCAGGGCGGCCGGTCGCGCATCGAGCCGAGGATCGAGGCGATCGAACTGAACGGCCACTATGCGGTCCTCTACAGCCCGTTCGGCCTCGCCGGGGGCTGGGAGCTCTCTCCGAACCCCTACGGCCGCGGGTACGACGAATCCGGCTCGCTGGCCGTCGGCATGAACATCCTCATGTACGCGCTGACGCAATAGGACGGAAGTCGGAGGTCAGAGGTCGGAGGTCGGCGGGGGATCGGTCCGAAGTCCGGGGCCGGGATCCGAGGTCCGGGAGCCGGGAAGCCTGAGGGGGATGGCTATTTCTTGGACTGGGCGGCGCGGGCGTCGTGCTGGGCGCGCTCGGTGAAGCGGCGTCTCGTGGAATCAGGGAGCGTGCTCTGGTTGAGGACGTAGTCGACGGCGGCGGTGCGGTCGCGTCGGTACCATTCCCAGGCGATATGCTCCTCGGTCGAGGCGCGCCGCTTGGGATCGCTGATGGTCTGCGTCCACAGCATGGCCTCGACCGGATCGCGGCCGGCGAGGCGGCGGGCCCGCTCGGTGCGGGCGTTGTCCAGGACGGGCGTCACCGGCTGGGAACGCAGCCAGTCGATGCCCGTCTCGGGTTCGTACTGGATCCACCGGCCCACGATGCGATCGAGGATCTTCGGGTTCTGCTGGTCCTCGGGCAGCTGGGAGAACCACTGCGTGGCGGCACGGGGGTCGACGCGCGCCCACGATTCGCCGAGTTCGATCTGCGCGGTGAGGCGGTTGTCCGGGGTGGTGTGGGTCTCCATCCAGGCCTTGGCGGCGACGGGATCGTAGCGGGCCCAATGGTCGATGACGCGGTCGACGGACAGGCGCCGCAGGTCGCCGTCGGGCATGGAATCGATCTTGGCGAGGACGGCCTCGCGGTCCCGGGCGAAGTGGCTCCAGATGATGTCGGCGGCGGCCTCTCCGTACTTCGACGTGTCCAACTGATCCAGGAAGGCCAGCGCGGTCCCGGTGTCCGCGGTCTTGACGCCCTCGAAGATGTCGCGGAAGCGGCCCCCGTCCAGGAACTCCCCCGGATTCATCTCCGCGTAGACCAGCGCCTGCATGGGCTCGGTCTCGGCCCAGCCGCGCAGGGCCTCGTGCTTCAGGTCGTGGCGGCGCATGGGCTCCGTGACCGAGCCGATCCACTCCAGCGTCTTGAGCGGCTCCAGTTGAGCCCAGCGCCGCGTCAGAAGGGCCTCGGCCGAGGAGCGGGCGGGGCCGGCCTCCATTTCGCGGATGCGGTCGAGGGCGGCGCGGACCTCCTCGGCGGACATCCCGGCCGCGGTGTCGGCGGCCTGGCTGCCGTCGAGGGCCGCGGGGTCGGCGAACTGCGCGAGGAACTGGTCGACCGGGGAGCGGGACCGGGACGTGCGAGGCGCGTACCGCAGCGTGCGCTCGCCGGGTTCCCCGGCGGTTCCGCGGGACGCAGCGGTGGAAACCTCCGGGGTGGCTGGAGCGTCCCACGTCGCGTCCGCGGCCTGCGCCGGGTCCGGCGGGGGCGTGACCGGCGCGCCCTGCCAGCGGCCCATGGCGTAGCCGGCGGCCAGGCCGACGAGCGTGGCGAGCCCGGCGGCCGCCCACGGTCGTGACGGCGGGGGACCGCCCGGTCGCGCGGGCGCTGCGGCGGACCGGGGCGTCGGACCCTGGGATGTCGTCAGGACGGGCATGGGACGATTCTACGCGCCTGTCGCCGCGGTGCAATCGCCGAGTCGCGGTCGTCCCGAGGGGTCAGGGATGCAGCATCTCGTGGATCGCACGCAGGATGTCCCGGGCGGACAGGGGCTTCTGCAGGAACCGGATCCCGCGCCGGAGGGTATCCTCAACGCGGCTGTGCTCCTCCGTGTGGCCGCTGACGAGAAGGACGCGGAGTCCGGGCACGCGCGCCAGGAGTTGGTCGGCCAGGTCGAGTCCCGTGCCGTCGGGCAGAACCACGTCCGACACGAGCACATCGAGGCCAGCCCCCATCTCGGTCGCGGCGGCGACCGCCCCGGCATGGGTCGCGACGCCGCGCACGGAGTATCCCGCGTTGCCCAGGATCCGCATCAGGAATCGCAGGACGCCCGGCTCGTCCTCCACGACCAGGAGCGACTCGCCCCGTCCTCGATACGCCACGAGGTCCTCGGGCGATTCCGGCGCCGCCTCCGGGTCGCGGCCCGCGGAGCAGGCCGGGAAGCAGACGTGGAACGTCGCGCCGCGGCCGGGTTCGCTCTCAACCTGGATGAACCCCTCCTGCTGCCGGACGATGCCGTACACCACGGAGAGCCCGAGTCCTGTGCCCCGCCGCCCCTTGGTCGTGAAGAACGGCTCGAAGATCTGCCGGCGGACCTCGGGTGTCATGCCGCTTCCGGTGTCGGCGACCGTCACTCGAACGTAACGGCCCGGTGCGGCGTCGGGGATCGAGCGTGCCTCGAGGTCCGACAGGTCGAGGTTTCCGGTTCGGATCGTCAGGACGCCGCCGTCGGCCATGGCGTCGCGCGCGTTGACCGCGAGGTTCATGAAGACCTGGTCGAATTGTCCCGGATCGATCCGGACCCGGTCGAGACCCTGGCCCGGCTGCAGGTCGATCCGGATGTCCTCCCCGAGCACGCGGGCGAGCATTCGCCGGTTGTGTTCGATCACCGCGTTGAGATCCAGCACGCGGGGGGTCATGACCTGGCGGCGGCTGAAGGCCAGGAGCTGGCGCGTCAGATCGGTCGCCTTGTGCGTCGCGCTCGCGATCTCGGCGAGATCGGCGGAGCTTTCCGCGTCGGGTCGGAACCGCTCGCGCAGGAGGTCGCAGAACCCGCTGATCACCTGCAGGAGGTTGTTGAAGTCGTGGGCGATGCCGCCGGCCAGCCGGCCGACCGTGTCCAGTCGCTGGGCCTGGAAGAGCTGGTCCTGCAGACGGCGCCGCTCGGTGATGTCCTGGACGATACCCACGCACGGGGCCTGTCCGTCGCCGTCGCGCTCGGTGCGTTCGCTCATCCAGCGAGTCGCCCCGTCGACGAGGGCCCGGTACTCGATCTCGTGCGAGCCGCCGGCCGTGGCATCCTGCCAGGCGCGCGCCACGCGCTCGCGGTCGTCGGGATGGATCCGGGAGAGGAAGGCCTCGCGCGTGGCGGGTTCCGCGGCCTTCACGCCGAACAGGCGGCGGATCTCCGGCGACCACTCGGGCTCGTCGCTTCCGGCCACCTGGTGCCAGCTTCCCATGCGCGCAACCCGCTGCGCCCTCACCAGCCGTCGCTCGCTCTCCCGGAGATCCTGCGTCCGCCGTCGGACCTCCTCCCCGAGACGCCGCTCCCGTCCCGCCAGCACGCCGACGAAGAGGCTCATCAGCGCCGTCAGAAGGCATCCGGACAGCGCGATCCCGATGCCGTCCCGGAGCGGGTTCGCCGCGAGGAACGCGGGCGTGGGACAGACGCGCACCGCCAGCGTGCGGCCGCACAGGAAAAGCGGGAAGATCGACGAGGGAGGTGTGGGGCCGCGCCGCGAGGAGCCTGCGTAGGGCAGCCCGGACCTCTCGCCGTCGGCGTTGCCGGCGCAGGCCGAGGACGACAGGGCGGGCAGGTCGGCCAGTTCGATCGCGACGGGCCGGCCGGAGCGGCCGCCGGCATCGTGCAGCGAAGCAAGGAGATCCCGGGGGCTCACCTGGGCAAGCACGAAGCCCGCACAGGAGCGGTCCGGGGCCGTGGCGGAACCCGGCGAGGCGGAGCGGACCGGACGCAGGAGGACGAAGGGCGGAGGGCTTCCGCGGTACCGCTTGTCGGCCGGAAGGGCGGCGGTGGTGAGGCCGGTCCGGACTGCGATGTCCGCGGCGGCGAGGAAGGCGGGGTCGGCCGAGCGGTCCAGGCCCGGCGGTGGAGGGGACTCGCCGGCGGGAGCGATCGCGTAGAGGCTGGGATGGTGCACCGGGCGCGTGGCGGCCTGCTGCAGGGCTCCCGTGGGGCCCGGCTCCCAGAACGCGAGATCGGGCACGCCGTTGCGCGAGGCTTCCGCGACGAAGGCGCTCCGCCGGCTGCCTCCCACGCGCGGAACCCATTCGTAGGTTCGAACCGCCCCGCGCATGGGCAGCGAGCGCGCGAACGACTGGAACTCGGACGCCGTGACCACCTCGCTGCTCTCGAAGAAGTTCGCCAGGGCCGCCATTCCGAAACTGCCGACGTCGTTGAAGGTCCGGACGATCCGGCGGGCATGGGCCTCGGCGAGTTGCACGAAGGTCATGCGCCGTGCGCGGCTCTCGATGTCGTGAGCGGTCCAGACGAGGATCGCGGTCAGCAACAGCCCCATGGCGGCCGTGACGATGGCGTCGGCATGACGCTGCACGCCGCGGCCTTGCGAGGGCGACACCTCCTGCAGCACGCGCTGTCCGGCGAGCAGCAGCGAGAGCACGACCAGGGCGCAGAACAGCGGCAGCAAGGCGGCGCCCGTCAGGTGGGCGTGCCAGTCCCGCGCGGCGACATCGATGCCCACGGCGACGTCGGCCAGGCCGTGTCCCGGCTCGCGAAACGGCGCGAGGGCGGTCGCCACCGCGTTGCTGCCGGTTGCGGCCGGTTCCACGACGGCCGAGACGCCCCCGGTGACGGCCATCCATCCGGACGGCGGAAGCCCCGCATGGGGCGAACCCGGCGGCGGGGTCGTGGCGGATTCGGGTGAGGGGCTCCGCGGCCCGGTGACGAGACCGGTTCCCGTATGGGCCAGCACGAAGACGGAACGGTGGCCGCGAATCCGCGCGAAGTCGCGCAGATGCCCGCTGATCCGCTGGTGGGCCGGGTTCGTGGCGTCCGACGAGGAGAAGCGAAGCGCCGCGATCAGGGCCGGGTCCATCGCCCGGGCGACTCCCTCCGCCTCGACAATCAGATCCGCGCGCATGCGGCGGGCCGTCGCCGAGAACCGGGCATCCGAGGCGGCCAGGCCCGCGGCGGCGACCAGCAGAACCGTCAGGGGAGGCATCCGGCGCGAGAGCAGGGAGGGGGACCGGCGCCCGTAGCGGATGACGAGGGCCAGGGAGGCAAGGGAAAGGAACCCGTAGGCGACGAGGAACGCGTGGTGGATGCCGGGGCCATGGCCCAACAGGTCCCGCAGCCACGAGATGACGCTGTCGTACATGCCCGATCGGCCCTCCGTCGTGACCGTACCCCGCCGGCCTCAGTCTCTGCGCCGGGCCGGGGCGTTGGCGCCGGTCTTCTTCCCGCCGCCACCGCCTTTCCCGGACGGGGCAGGCCGGACGATCGAAACCTCACGGTCGTTCTTCTGCGAGGCGCCGGGGGTGCTGCGGCCGCTGTCGACGAGGGTCTGGAGGCGCTTCGTGAGGCGCGCGACCACGTCGGGGTTGTCCGCCGCCACGTTGCGGGTCTCGCCGATGTCGGCCTGGAGGTCGAACAACTGCACCGGCGGGAGGTCGCGGGCCTGGGGGCTGTTGGGCCGGGGCGCGGACCAGCCCCCGGAGTCGGGGCACAGGGCCAGCTTCCAGCGCCCCTCGCGGATCGCGAATGAGCCGTTGATCGAGTGGTGGATTGTGGCGTCGCGGAACGGCCCGGCGTCGTCACCCCTCAGGCAGGGGACAAGGCTGAAGCTGTCCTCGCCCGCGTCGTCCGGCACCTTCGCGCCGCTGATCTCGGCGGCGGTCGCGAGGAGGTCGGTGAGGCATACCGTCCGCTCGCACCGGCTGCCGGGCTTGACGGTCCCGGGCCAGCGGACGAGGAAGGGCACGCGGTGGCCGCCCTCGAAGATGTCGGCCTTCGTGCCCCGGAAGACGTGACTCGGGTTGTGGCCCTTCGCGAGCAGGGCCGGGAAATCGGCGGACGGCGAGCAGCCGTTGTCGCTGGTGAAAAGGACCAGCGTCGATCCGGCCAGGCCGGTCTCGTCGAGCGCCCGCAGCACCTCGCCGACCGCGGCGTCGGTCTGCGCGGTGAAGTCGCCGTAGGGATTCAGGCCGGACTTCCCCTCCCATTCCGGCGTCGGGACGATCGGCGTGTGCGGCGAGTTCAGAGGCATGTAGACGAAGAAGGGGCCTCCGGCCTTCGCCCGGTCGCGGATGTGGGCCACGGCGCGCCGCGTGAGGGCGGGCAGGACGTCCACCGCCTCGAAGTCGGGCGCGGCGGGGCCCTCGCGGATCCACTTCTTCGTCGCGGTGGGCAGGGCGGACGCGCGGTCGTTCTCGATGAAGACGTAGGGCGGCATGTCCAGCGAGGCGCTGATGCCGTAGTAGAGGTCGAAGCCCGCGGCATTCGGGCCGTTGCGGATCGGGGCGGCGTAGTCGACGGAACGCGGGTCGATCTTCGGGTCGATGGCGTCGCCCGGATCGCCGCCGTCGCGGACGGCCCAGGTCCATCCGAGGTGCCATTTGCCGAAGCAGGCCGTGTGGTACCCCCGCGCCTTCAGCAGCGAGGCGACCGTCGTGCGGCCCGGCGCGATCAGCGGGGGCGAGTAGCCGCCGAGCACCCCGCTGGCGAGCCGGGTGCGCCACGCGTAGCGTCCGGTGAGTAGCCCGTACCGCGTCGGCGTGCAGACCGCGGAGCCGGAGTGCGCGTCGGTGAAGATCATGCCCTGCGCCGCGAGCCGGTCGAGGTTCGGCGTCCGGATCTTCCCGTCCGGGTTGAGCGCCCCGACGTCGCCGTAGCCGAGATCGTCGGCCAGGATGCAGACGATGTTCGGCGCGGGGGCCGCACCCGCCGCCGTTCCGCTTCCTCCGACCGCGATCGCCAGTGCCGCCGCCACGCACGTCCGCCGGATGATCATGCCGAATGCCCTCCGCGTTGGCGCCATGCTAGCGGGCCGGTGCCGGGAAGCCAACCCCTTCCGCCGGTGACCGGGCCGGCTGGCGGGCGTATACTGGCGGCGTGGACGTGGAACGCAAAGTCGAGGTTCTCGCGGGGGCGGCGAAGTACGACGTGTCCTGCGCCTCCAGCGGAAGCCGCCGCGCCGGCGAAGGCACCGGCAACGCGTCGGTCGGCGGCATCTGCCACAGCTGGTCGGACGACGGCCGCTGCATCTCCCTCCTGAAGATCCTGTTCTCCAACCACTGCATCTACGACTGCGCCTACTGCGCGAACCGCGCCAGCAATCCGATTCCCCGGGCCAGTTTCACCGTCGAGGAGGTCGTGCGCCTGACGATGGAGTTCTACCGCCGCAACTACATCGAGGGGCTGTTCCTCAGTTCCGGCGTCGTCCGCAGCCCGGACCACACGATGGAGCAGCTCGTCCGCGTCGTCGAACGGCTGCGCGTCGACGAGCGGTTCCATGGCTACATCCACCTGAAGGCGATCCCCGGCGCGAACCCGGACCTCGTCCGCCGGGCCGGCCTGGCGGTTGACCGGCTCAGCGTCAACATCGAGCTGCCGTCCGAGGCGTCCCTCCGTCAGCTCGCGCCGGAGAAGTCGAAGGACGACATCCTCGGCCCCATGGCGTCCATCGCCTGCGGCATCTCGGAAAGCCTTGCGGAACGGCGCCGGCACCGCCGCGCCCCGGCCTACGCGCCCGCGGGCCAGAGCACGCAGCTCATCGTCGGGGCGACGCCGGAGGATGACCGGCGCATCCTGAACCTCTCGCACGGCCTCTACCGGAAGTTCGGACTCAAGCGCGTCTACTACTCGGCCTACGTGCCCGTGAATCCGGACCCGCTGCTGCCGTCTCCGGAGGGGCCGCCGGACCTGCTGCGCGAGCACCGGCTCTACCAGGCCGACTGGCTCGTCCGCCTCTACGGCTTCGAGCCGGGCGAGATCGTCGACGAATCGTCGCCGAACCTCGACCGCGCCGTCGACCCGAAGACCGCGTGGGCGCTGCGCCACCCGGAGCGGTTCCCCGTCGAGGTCAACCGGGCCGACCGCGACACGCTGCTGCGCGTCCCCGGCATCGGCTTCAAGTCCGCAGCCCGGATCCTCGCGTCGCGCCGCTTCGCCGCCCTGCGCCCCGAGGACCTGGCGCCCCTCGGGATCGTGATGCGCCGCGCCCATGCCTTCCTCACCTGCGGCGGCCGCCGCGTGCCCCCGCCGGCCGGGGTGTCCCGCTCGCGGGGCCTGCTGCAGCCGGAACTGCTCCTGACGGACCGATAGGGACGCCCGGCGAACTCACCGTGCGCCTCGCGTCGTTTGCCGCGGGCGACTCTCCGGTCATGGGCGGCGGTCCAATCCTGACGATGCGCCCGGGTTTGACTCGCGGCGCGGCCTTCTTCA
>CAYODK010000086.1:0-20727 GCA_964402695.1 uncultured Verrucomicrobiota bacterium | reverse complement strand
GGATCGCGAGGACGGCTTCGAATCGGCGCGTTCGCTGAAACCCAAGGCGCCCCTGAAGACACGGATCCTGCTCTATGCCGGAGTGGCGATCCTGGTCGTGGCCGCCGTGGGGCTCTCGGCGTGGCTGATGAAGCCGCGGGCGTCCCGCCGACCGGCGGTCTCCGCCGCGGCCTCGACCGGCCTCGAGATCCACTACGAAAAGGTGGAGGCCGGGCCGAAGAATATCTTCCGCTACGCCGTGACCCTGGAGGGCGGCGTGCTGACGGTGCGGATCGACAACCTGCAGGACGGACAGCACGTCAGCCGCGAGAAGAAGTCCGACCCGAAGGTGCTCGACCTGCTCGCCACGTCCCTCGAACAAACCGGGTTCTTCCAGCTGGTCGACGAGTACCAGGGGCTGTCGCCGGGCGTCTGGGACCAGGCGGATCTGACCATCGTCGTCAACCGGCGCGCCCACCGCGTCCGCGTCCTGAACCGGCTCCAGCCCGAGGCCTTCAAGAAGGCCCGCGAGGAGATCGAGGAGTTCGTGCGCAACGAGATCGGCCTGTACGCGCTCGCCCTCCCGCCCGAGAAGCTCGTCGAGATCGCGCGCAACGCCTGGCTCACGGGCCAGAAGCTGTACGACGAGCGCGAGGTCCGCCACGACAATCTCGCGCGGACCATCAAGTCGCTGACCGAGGCCGAGAGCCTGGTCGAGACCCTGGAACCCAAGCCGGACTTCTACGAGAAGGCCATCGCCCTTCGCGAGGAGGCCCGGCGGATGCTCCAGGCGAAATATGAGGACTACCTGTTCCGGGCCGACCGGTCCATCAAGCTGAACGACTGGAAGGAGGCCAACGCCCACCTCCAGATCCTGCTCGAGACCGTCTCGGATCGGGCCGACGAGCGGTATGACACGATCTACAAGAAGCTGGTCGACGTGCAGCGTCGCCTCAACCGGAAATGAGCGGACCCCGTCCATGACGATCTCGCACACACGATTCCTGCGCGCCGGCCGGGTGGCCGCCGCCGCCGCATCCCTGGCCTGGGCGATCACGGGCTGCGACACCGGCCCGGGGGGCGACGGCCAGATCCGCGTGGCGACCGATCCGCCGGAGGCGACCATCACCTGCAACGGCGCCATGGCCGAGGCCTCGCCGACGACCATCACGCGGCTTCCCGCGGGCACCTACCTGATCGTCGCGGAGAAGCCCGGCTTTCTGCCGGCCCGCAAGTCGGTGTCCATTCTCGAGGGGGCCCGGGTCTCGGTCGACCTCAAGCTCGACCCCTCGTTCGCGCTCGTGCTTGTCGATTCGAAGCCGCAGGGCGCCGACGTCCACGTCGACGGGGCTTTCCGCGGCCGCACGCCGTTCTTCATGACCGACCTGCCCCACGGCACGCACCGCTTCGCGTTCACCCTGGCCGGCTTCCTGGGCCGGGAGATCGAGGAGATCGTCGCGGACCGCATCCCGCGCCGGATCTTCGCGGAACTGCCGACGAACGCCGGCCGGCTCATGGTCCGATCGACCCCGCCGGGGGCGACGGTCCGCCTGAACGGCGTGGAGCGCGGCAAGACGCCGCTGGAGATCGCGGACGCGCCGTCGGGCGAGAACACCGTCGAGATCCTGATGGACGGCTACAAGGCCTACTCCGAGAAGGTCGCCGTGCAGGCACAGGAAACGAAGGAGGTCGCCGGCGTCCTGCAGGCGATCCCGACGACGCTGCAGGTGGTCTCCATCCCGCCGGGCGCGCGGATCTACGTGAACAACCAGTTCCGCGGCGAGGCCCCGGTGACGCTGACCGACCTGCCGCCGGGCGAACAGCGGCTGCGGGCCGAGCTGGCCGGGTTCGAGACGGCGGCCCGGACCGTTTCGCTGCTGCAGCAGAGCGCGGTGGTCGAGGAATTCCGCATGCAGAAGAACAGCGGCAAGATCGTCGTCGTCAGCGATCCGCCGGGCGCGAAGGTTTTCCTCAACGGGGAGGAGAAGGGCGTCACGGGGACCCCCGCGACCGGCCTGATCTCGGACCCGTTCGAGATGGACCTGCTGCCCCCCGGCGCGTACAAGGTCCAGCTGCACCGGACCGGCTACAGCCATACGCCGAAGACCGTCACCGTGGCCCCGAACTCGGTCGTCGATCTCCACGAGAAGATGGTGCGTCGCTACGTGCCCGACACGCGGATCCGCATGAAATGGCAGACCGGGGAGATCGTCCGGGAGGGCATGATGCTCAAGAAGATGCCCGACGGGACCGTCGAACTGATGCTGGATTCGGGCACCATCATGAAGATCAATCAGGCGGACATCCTGGCGATCGAGCCGCTCAAGGCCGGACCGACCAACTGATCCGGTCGCCTGGCGACACGGCATCCTCCGGCATCCAGCCCGCCGAAACCTCCAGCACCGAACGCGCCGTGGCCCCGCCGAAGGCCATGCGCCAGGGCCGGACATGGCGCACCACGCGGACCACGACGTCGCCCCCGTCCAGGAAGACGAGGTCGAGCGGAAACCGCATGAAGAACGTGTGGACCTCGCCGCAGGGCCGCAGGAGCAGCCCTGTGTCCGGAGGGAGGGGCGCGCGCCCCATCAGGCCGAGGCCGCGGGCGGCGAACCCGCGCGCGACCGCCACATGCCCGACCAGCACCCGCCCCCGGCATCCCGCACTCAGACGTCCGGGTTCCGAGCGCACGGGGGTCAGAATTCCTCGGTCAGGCCCAGGATCAGCATCAGCCGGTCGAGATCGTCGCCGGAGTAGAACTCGATCTCGATGCGGCCCGACGCCTTTCGGCCGTTGGCCAGCGTGCGCGACGGGGTCACGCGGACGGCGCTCCCGAGCTTCTGCTTGAGGCGCTCCTCGATATCCCGAACGTGCGGCGCGGGAACATCCGGCTGGGCCGCCCGCCGGCGTCGGGGACCGCGGCGGAGGCGGTCGACGGCGCGCTCGAGATCGCGAACGGACCACCCCTCCTTCGCGGACTGCCTGGCCAGCGACTCCATCTCCTGGGGGATCGAAAGCCCCAGCAGCACCTTCGCGTGCCCGACGGACAGCCGGCCGTCCTCGAGCATGGCCCGCACCGTTTCGGGCAGCCCCAGCAGGCGCAGCGCATTGGCCACCGAGGCCCGTCCCTTGCCCACGCGCTCGGCGATCTGGTCCTGGGTGAGCTGGAAGCGCTCCCCCAGCATCCGGTAACCCTCGGCCTCCTCGATCGGATCGAGATCCTCGCGCTGCAGGTTCTCGATCAGGGCCAGTTCCAGGGCCTCCCGGTCGGAGACCGCCATCAGCCGCACGGGCACATCGGCGAGCCCCGCGGCCACCGCGGCGCGCAGGCGGCGCTCCCCGGCGATCAACTCGTACCCCTCGCCCGCCGCGCGGACCAGCAACGGCTGGAGGACGCCCCTCTCGCGCACGGACTGGACGAGCTCGTCCAGGGGCTCGGCCCGGAAGGTCCTGCGCGGCTGCCAGACCCCCGTCCGGATCGCCCCCACCGGCACGCGGCGCACCTCCGAAGGCGGCGGCGCGACCTCCGGCCTCGGCTCCCCCGCGGCGGCCGCCACGGCGCTCGCCTTCGGTATCAGCGCACCCAATCCCCTGCCCAATCCGCCCGGTTTTCCGGCCATGGTCCGTTCGTCCCCCGCCCGCCCTCACGGCGGAACCGGGGGAACCCTGCGTGAATCCGCCTCCCCCGTCAAGCCCCGGCCCCCCGGCCTTGGGGCGCGGCCGGAACACGGGCTTTCCTTGCGAGGGGCTTTCGTGTTCAATCTGCCGTCCGAACGAAAGGCAATAATCGACGGACCCCCCCGTTTTATGGTCGAAACGGAGCGGTCCTGTGAACGGGCATCGATGGACGCTCAGGAACGTGCGTGGCTCGACGAGTACCGGAAGGGCAGCCGCGAGGCGCTCGGGAAGCTGGTCGAGCAGTATCGCCGGCCGCTCTATTCGTTCATTCTCAAGATGACCGAGGGGCGGACGGACGCCGACGAAGTGTTCCAGGAAGTCTGGATCCGTGCGATCCGGAAGCTGGACGCGTTCCGGGAGGAGAATCTCCTGGGATGGCTCTTCCGCATCGCGCACAACCTGATCATCGACCTGGCGCGGCGGCGGAAGCCCTTCGTTCAGCCGAGTTCGGCCGGCACGCAGACGCAGAGCAGCTGGATCAACCGCGTGCCCGCATCCGGGATCGGACCGGCCTCCGAGACCGCCGGACGGGATCTCGGCCGGCGGATCCGCGAGGAGCTGATCAAGCTCCCGCCGGAGCAGCGGGAGGTCTTCCTGCTGCGCACCGAGGGCGAGGTTCCGTTCAAGGAGATCGCGGTGATCCAGGGTGTGAGCATCAACACCGCGCTGGCGCGGATGCACTACGCAGTTCTGAAGCTGAGGGAAGCGCTGAAGGACGAGTATCGGGACATCGGGAGATAGGCCATGAAATGCAGCCATTCCACGCAGTACATCCTGCTCGAATCGAGCGGGGAGCTGACGCCCGCCGACCGGGCGCGCCTCGACGCGCACCTGGCCGGCTGCCCGTCGTGCCGCTCCTACCGTTCCGCCCTGCTGCACCTGGGGGACGAGGCTCGCGCGGATGAGGTCGTGCCGCCTCCGGCCCGCTTCACGGTCACCTCGCTCCTCGTCGAGGCGCGCCGCCGCGAAGTCCAGGAGACCGCCCGTCGGCGGACGTGGTTCGGCCTCGGCCAGCGCCCCGTCTTCGCCTTCGCGGCCGCCGCCGTGGCCGCGTTCGCGGTCGGCTTCGGGATCGTCCTCGTTGCCTCGCGTCCGCAGGGTTCCGCCGTCGCCCGCGCAACGATCCCCGCGCAGGCCTGGGTGATGGACGAATGGGTCGACGTCCGGATGGACCTGCTGAGCGACGAACTGGCCACGGTGGCCGAGGACATGCAGCGCGGCCTGACGTTCGATCTGCAGGACGCGGCGGAGACGCTCGACGAGATCGCGGCCAGGATGCTGCAGGTGGAGGCCTGACGTGAACTCCCGCCTCCCTGTCCCAGTCCTGGCCGTGGCCGCCGTCCTGTTCGGCGCCGGCGGAGGGCCGGCCGCCGCCGAACCGGACCGCGACGCCCCGGCGGAAGGGGACTCGAGGATCGTTGTGCGACGCGATGCGGACGACCCCACACCGCCGCGCCCGAAACCGCCAAGTCCCAAGGATAAGGGCGACGCGCCGGCCCGGCCTTCGGGCGCATGGACCGAGGGGGCGCGGCCGGTCGACCGTCTCCTGGAGTACGTGCGGAGGAATCACCCCGAGGACTACGAACGCCTCTCCACCCTTCGCCGCGAGAATCCGGAGGCGTTCCAGCAGGAACTCCGCCGGCGATTCGAGGAGGCCTCGAACCGGTTCCGCGAGCAGGGCCCCGACCCGCGCCGCACCAACGCATGGCGTCGGGCCGAGGGCGGGCCGGGACCCCGGCCGATGGTCCCGGACGGCCTCGAGGCCCGTCGACCGGCACCACCGGCTCATGCCGAGGGCGATGGCCGGAAGGCGCAGCCCGGATCCGCCGCCGAACGGACCGAGAAGGCCCCCCCCCGCACCGCCGGCAAGCATGCGCCGTTCGGCTCCGCCATGGCGGAACAGATGGAGCGGGTCAAGGGGCTGGTGGACGAGTATCACCGCGCGAAGGGCGAGGCGAGGGATCCGATCCGTCGCCGCATCCGCGAGCAGATCGGCCAGGCCTACGAGCTTCGCGAACGCGACCGCGCCAACCGCATCCGCCAGATGGAGGAGGAACTGGCCCGCCTGAAGAAGGAGATCGAGGAGCGGCGCGGGCTGCGCGAACAGATCATCGATCGCAAGGTCGACGAACTGCTCGACGAGGACCCGACCGCCTGGTGAGGCCCCGGCCTTCCGGCCCGCCCGCGGTCATCCGGCGCCGGTCGAAGGTGGCTGTCGCCGGTCTCAGGGCTGCGCCGGCGATTCGCTCGCTTCCTCCCTCCTGACGCCTGGGACCCGGCCCCCCTAGTCCCTCCGCTCCAGCACCGGCGGGCTCAGGAACCCGAAGGGGATGCACTGGGTGTCGTCGCGCCAGAGCTTCGGCTCGCGGGCGAGGCGGATGTCGTACCAGTCGCGTTCGCCGCCTTGGTTGGTGGGCCAGCCGACGCCGCCGGTGAAGGAGACCGGACCGACGGACGTCAGTTCGCCCTGCGCGTGGTGATGCGGGCCGAGCAGGTTCCGCAGCGAGTTCACCAGCGTCACCTTGAGCGAGTTCGTCCCCTCGCGGAGCGCCTCCGTGACGTCCACCTCCCACGGGCTCCACACGGCCGGCGGAAGGCGTTTGCCGTTGAGTTCGACGACGGCCACGATGGCCTCCATCGCCGGGAACGTCAGCACGTGGCGCGCCCCTGCGGCCGGCGCGGCCGCCGTGAAGGTCCGCGAGAGTTCGAACGCGCCCGCGTAGAACGGATAGCCCTGCGGCGCGAGGTCGCCCTCGAACGAGCCCTTCTCCGCCGCGATCCGGAAGGCGCGGAACCGGTGCACCGGTCGCTTCGGCAATTCGCCCCGGTCGTTTCGCTCGGATTTCGCAGGTTCCGCCGAGACCGCGGCGTCCACGGCGAAGTCGCCGACAAGGTAGATGCTCTCGATCTCCGTCCCGTAGCGCTCGCGCGCATCTCGGCTCGGCGGCACCGGCGCGACGTAGTCGAGGTCGAGCGTCACCGTGTTCGTCCCCTTCCGGAGCGCGCCGATCTCCGCCATCCGGAACGCGGCGTCGCGGTAGAAGCCGGACCGCGCGAAGTCGACGGCACGCCCGTTGACCGCGATCGACCGGTACATCGCGGGCTGCTCGACCACGAGCGAGCATCGCGCAGGCGGCGCGTCGACGGCGACATCGAAGGCGAGGCGCAGCGGACCGCGGTACGGCCGGTGGGTGAAGCGCTCGTGGATGCCGATCACCGGCTCCGCCGCGTGGAAGGCCGCCCCTCCGTTCGTCGACCATCGGGCGAAGTCGAGCGTGATCGCGTTCGGATCGAGCCGGCGACCTTTCCACGGACCGTCGAGCGTCTGCGCCTGCACGCCGGACCGACGGGGCGCATAGGCGCCGTCGGGCCTCGCCGGGCCGGAGGCGGCGCCCGTCGAGACGAAGAGCGTCTGCGCCGGATCGAGGCGCAGGGCGAAGGCCCCGTCGGCCCCCGGCCTGGCGGTCAGCGCCCGCCCGGAGGCAGGATCCCAGACGACCGGGTGGTCCGCCCCCGCGGCGAGGGTCACCTGCACATCCGCCGCCGCAAGCCGCGACCGGTTGAAGAGCATGACCACCTGCCCGCCCGGCAGCGCGCGGCGGTGCGTCCACACGGCCTCCGACCCGGCCCCGGCGACGGACACCTTCGGTGGCAGCACCGCCGACAGCGCCGCACCCGCGCCGTCCTCCGGGATCGATGTCGCGATGCGCGCGAGCGCCGCAAGCGGCGCAGCGTTCGTCCGCCCGTCGACAAGGTCCGGCGCCCCGCCCGCGACGAACACGGTGCCGCCCGCCGCGGCGAAGCGATCGAGCAGCGCCAGCGTGCTCGCGCGCACCGTCCTCAGGCAGGGCAGAAGGACCGCCGGGTAGGCCATCTTCCCGACCCGCAGGGACGCCCCCTCCACCGCCGCGATGTCCGCGAGGATCTGCTCGTCGCCGAGGTCGTAGTCGCGGTGCGCAACCTGCAGGGATTCGAGAACCTTCACGAACCGCCCGAATCGCGCATTGCCCCCGGGGGACGCGCCGCTTCCGGGGTCGTCGATGTAGGCGCTCTCGAGCGGATGGATGACGAGGAGTTCCGGCGCGTAGGCGCCGACCGAGGAGAGGTAGCAGATTCGCGCCATGCAGTCCTCGACCGCGCCGTTCCAGCCCCAGTACGGCTGCTGCGGCGAGATCGTCGGCGGGTAGTCGCGCTTGCGGCAGCCCTTCATGCTGTAGAGCGACAGGTGCGGGCAGACGTGGTTGACGCCGAGCACCGCGTGGCCGCCGCAGATCCACGCCCGATCCTCGAAGTTCATGTTCTGGCCGCTGATGCCGAACATCTCCGAGAGGCGGCGCGTTCGGCCGTACTGGTTCGCGACGCTCGAGAGGCTGCGCATCATGTAGACGATCTGCACCGGCAGCCGCAGGCCGAGGTGGTCGATCCCCGGCCGCTGCATGTGCCGGTATTGGATCATCATGTTGCCGACGTTCATCTGCACCGACCGGAACGCATCCTCCCCGTTGTAGTGGCCGGTCCACGTCATGCCCGTCCGCTCGCAGTAGTCGCCGATCTGCTTCGAGAAGCTCGCTTCCAGCGCCCGCCCGACCGTCTGGTAGTAGTGCAGCCGCACCGGCGCCCACTCGCCGGCGTCCTCGAACAGCGACGCGACGCGGTCGACGAAGTCGTAGCCGTGCTCGCGGCGGAATCGCTCGCGCAGAACCGGCGAGTACGCGAGGGCCCCCTTGTGGGCGACGCCGGACGTCCGCGGCGAGACCTGGGGCTCGTCGGTGAAGATGCCATGCACCGACGCGCCCATCTGCTTCGAGTAGCGCTCGGCGTACGGGCGGTAGCTGCAGTCGATGAACGCCTTCACGGTGGCCGGGTTCATCAGGTCCACCCAGCAGGTGCCGTTGAACCACGCGTCGCCCATCGGCACCTTCCAGCAGACGTAGCGGTGGGCGGCGTCCTCCGCGAGCACCTCGGCCCGCTCGGGCAGCGGCGCGGACTTGTCGAGCCGCAGCAGCGCACGCGCGTGGTAGTCTTCGCTCGCGAGCGGCACGATGCCGCCGGCAAAGCCGCTGGGCCACTTGTCCTCGTCGTAGAACCACGCCTCGATGCCGAGCCGCTCCGCGGCCCGCACCCCGGCGTCCATCGCGGTCCACCAGTCGGGCCCGAGGTACTCCGTGAGCAGCCCGATGCGGCTGTGAAGATAGGCGCCGCCGAAGCCGCCGACCTTGAACGCCTCCATCTGGCGCTCGATCTCGGCCGGATCGAGCACGTCGTTCAGCGACCAGAACGGAACCGACCTCCACGCCGGCGGCGGCTGGACGAACGCCTCGTGGGTCAACGGCGGCGCGGTCTCCGGCGGGGAGGCCGCAGCCGCCCCGGGACTCTGCGCCATCCACGCGCACGTCAGCAGACCCAGACCGACGGACCCCGGATGCACGGTTTTCTTCTTCATCGCGCCCCCATCCACCGGCGGGGCGGAAGGCCCGACCGGCATCGAGATGCAACCTACCACGCCCCCTGCGGGGGAAGAACCCGATTCGGCCCTCATTCCCTGTACTCGATCTCCAGGCGGGGCGGGACACCCCCGTCGCGCGAGAGGTAGTCCACACCGTCGGTGTTGCCCGGATCAATCGCCAGGCCGACTTCGCGCGGAATGCCGGCCTTCAGGTCGAGCGGAACCCGGAGCACCTGCCCGGCGACCACCGTCCCGACCCGGCCGACGACCGCCCCGAGGGCGGGACGCCCCGCGTAGGTCAGCCGGGATTCGTCCCACGCGCCGTCGATCCACCGGATCACCCCGCCGTTGGACGAGGGATTCCCCGCGCTCTGGATCCGCAACCAGGCGGATAGGACTTCTCCCGTCACCGCGGGACGGAACTTCAGGTACGCGATCGAATGGCCCGTGTCCCCCATCCCCTGGTGTCCACCGTCGACCATGAGGGAGGGAGCCCCGGCGCGGGCCGCACCCTTGGTCGCCGCGCTGACGGACGCATCCTCGCACGCCGCGACGACCACCCGGTCCCGGTCGCCCAGGTACTCCAGCGCTCCCCGGTCGTCCCGTTCCACGGCGCCGTCCGGACGGACGAGCCGCACCGACAGTTCATGCCGCTGTGCCGGCATCTCGCGCGCGACCTCGACCCTCGCCGCAACCCGGGCCCTCCCCCCGCCTGCCGCGAGGTCGACAGGGACGCGCGCCGGCGTCACGACGAACCCACCGGGCGCGGCGATCTCCACGTGCCCATGGAAGGCGACGTCCTTGTGGTTGACCAAGGCGATTTCGAATCCGACGGCGGGCCGGGCCCGGTTGAGAAGGACCTCGGGAACCGTGCCCCCCACCGAGGCCATCCGCTCCCTGACGATCTCGACGCCCTGCAGCAGGGGCGCAGCCTGCACGCCGGGATTCGGCTCCGGGCTCGCAAGGTCGATCCGGAGGGTCCCGCGGACGGGGACCGACGCGAACTCCTTGACGATCGCCCGACCCGGCCCGCCCGCCGCCGCCACTGGATCGAAATCCCGCGACACGGTCTTGTCCTGGAGCGCGATGTCGAAGCGCCGCACACCGGGCGCGGCGCCCCCGGTCTCCGCGAAGTGAAGGCGGACCGTGTAGAGCCCCTCCCCGTCCCCCGGAGCGAGCAATGGGATCTCGAACCGCTTCAGCCCCTGGTACTCGGACGCGTACAACCATCCGCCGGGTTCCGCCGCGACCGGCGCGAAGTCCGTGCCCCGCAGGACCGGCCCGCCTCCCGGGTAGACGGTGACATTCGCATCGACACCCAGCACCAGCGAACCCGTCGGTCGCGGATACGCGAGCCACAGGGTCCCGTCGCCGGCCTTGCGGTCCCCCGGCGCGCCGAAGTTGAGAGCGAGGCGCTTCACGGGCAGCACGCCCCCCACGAGGCTGGCCTTCGCCCACGCGCGATCCGGCATCCGCGTCGCAAAGGCGACCGTGCACATGTTCGGGAACGGACACATGCATCCCGAACTGGCCTCGGGAATCAGCGCCACCCCGCCGGCCACGATGAAGTTGATCCAGCACCCCGGCCGCTGGCCGCTGAAATGCATCGTTCCGATGTCGCGCTCCAGATCCCAGTACCCGATGTGGCCTGACCGGAAGAGCATGACGTTCTGGGCGGCGGCCGGGGGGCCGCAATGATGGCCGGGGCGCGGGAACTGCCACGGCTCCTCCATGCCCGTCACCGGGTTGACGCGGACGCGCTGCTCGCCCGTGCGCAGATCGTACGCCCACGGCTCCGCGTGCAGCGTGTTCCCCACGATCAGCGGCCGCACGCGGTAGCCCACCTTCCTGTCCCACAGGGTCCGGCCGCTTCCGGCATCGAGCGCCACGATGCGCCGGGAGGCGAACTGCCCGGCGAAGAAGTCCTTCCAGTAGTGACCGTCGGTGTAGACGCCGAAGATCACGAGGGTTTCCTGGGCCGCCATCGTGCCGAGCGTGCTCCAGTAGAGGCCGCCGATACCGCCTGTCAGATCCACGGGCCGTTCCCAGATCGCACGGCCGTCCCGCGCATCCAGGCAGACCGCGAACCGCGTGGCCACGTCCTTCATGGCCCGCTCGGCCTGCACGGGCGGCAGGCCGTCCAATCGCGCGAGACGCGGATCGGGTTTCGTCGTCCGGTCCTCGACGACGAACACGCGGCCGCCGGCCACCGAGATCGACGAGTGCGGAATCGCGGGCCCCTCGTACGTCCAGCGCCGGGCCCCGCTTTCGACATCGAAGGCGAACAGCCGGTCGCAGGCCCGTCCCGCGCCGGTCGAACTGCCGAAGAGAAGACCGCCCTCGGTCGCCACATATCCCCATCGCCCGTCCGCCCCTCCGGGAACGCGAAACGTGGAGAGGACCTTCCCGTCGGCGGGGTTCAACCGCAGGCATGTGTCGTGGACCGCGACGAAGAGGCTCTTCCCGTCGGAGGCGAGGTTGCTGCAATCCTGAGAGATGCGGTCACGGACGACCTTCGGGAGCTCGCGACGCCACAGGTGCAGGCCGTTGTAGGCGTCGTACCCGGACACCGAGTCCTCGCTCTGAACGAACAACACCCCCCCCACCGACAACGGACCGGCCGCGCGTCGGTGGCGGCTGATCATCTCCAGAGGCCCGGGCTTCCCGAACCAGAGCAGTCCGAGCGGGCAACGAAGCGCGGAGTCGGCTCCGCCCGCCGTGTTGCCGGGATCGGCGTACGCATGGGTCCAGTCGGCGGCGCCGGGAAGAGGACCCCGCCGGAAGCAGGACCACGCGCCATCCGCCAGCCGCGTCGCGGCGGGAAAGAGGTTGGCGGGCAGCAGGTCGGAGCCGTCGCCGGACGCGGGGATCCGCCGGCCGAGAAGAACAACCCCGCCGCAGGGCTTCAGAACGCGCAGCAGTTCCTTCGCATCGATCGCGCCCGTGTCGCCCTCGAGAACCCGTTCGCTCACGATCAGGTTGGCGAAGTAGTCGGAATAGGGCAGCGCCCGGGGACTGGCGAGGTCGACGGTCACCCTCGATCCGAGGAGCCCCTCGGCGGCCATCCGCTCGCGCGTGATCCGGACGCTGGCCGGATCCTCATCCACGGCGCAGAGAAACAGGTCCGTCCGCTTCGCGAGTTCCAGCGTCAGACGGCCGGTCCCGCACCCCGCCACAAGGGCGTAGCCCCGCGTGACGCCCGACTCGCGGAGAATGAGATCGACAGCCCCGGCGCACGCAGCGGTCCTCGCGGCATCGGCGGGAGCCAAGGCCCCCGGCGGAGGATCTGCGACCGTCCCGGAGACCGGGCTCCCGTCCGGCCCGAAGCAGTGGATCGCGCCGGTCGTCGTACTGACGAACAGCCGTCCACCGGCGACCGCGAGTCCCCGGGCGGATCCGTCGACGCGCGCCTCCCACAGCACGGTCCCGGCGGATGCATCGATCGCGAGGATCCGGCCATCCCCGCCCGCGAACAGCGTGCCGCCCGCGAGGATCAGCGCATCCGGGCAGGCCTGCTTCACGATCCACCGCTGCGCGGCGGACATCGCCTCCCCCGCCTCGCCGAACGCGGCGTCCAGTTCCGACCGCCGTTCGCGCAGCCGTCCCAGGTCCCGACGCGCGTCCTCCAGCCGCCGCCCGCCCTCCTCGACGGCCGCCTCCAGGGCGGCGCGCCCCGGCGCCGACCGGTCCATGGCGGCCAGTGCCTTCCGATCGATTCCGAGCGCCTTGACCGCCGCGGCCTCGAGCTTCTCGGCGGCCTGCAGTTCCGCGGCGAACGCCGCAATCTGCTCCCGGAGCGCAAAGCGCTTCAGGCTCGGCCCGGCGTAGCCCTTGCGGTCGAGAGCCGCGATCGACGTATCGGTCGCCACGAAGAGCAGATCGCCCCGGATCACCAGCTGCCGGCCTCCGAACCACGCGGTCTTCTCCTTGGTCCCCGGCCGGTACGCGATGATCTCCTCGGTCCCCGTGAACAACTGCCCGTTGTCGATCAGCGCCGAACCTCCGCCGATCGTCTTGCCGAAGGTTGCGGCCTGGAGGTACGCCCCCGTCTCCCGGTCGAACACCGCCGGGGAAACGCGGCCGAGCGGAGCGAAGAGCTGCGTCGCCGAGGCCAGCAGGTATCCCTGGGGAGACACGATGCTGCCGGGCGACTCGCCGCAGGTGTCGTTGCGCCAGAGGGGCCGCCCGTCCGACGCACGCACGGCCTCCATGAAGACGCCCTCGGATGGGAAGATGCCCGCGCCGAAGTAGGCGACATCGCCGTCGACGAGAACGCCCGTTCGCACGGGCCATCGCGAGATCATCCTGCCGTGGCCCAGAAGCCGCTCATCACGCGGACCCACCCGTCGCTCCCAGACCTCGGCCCCCATGGTCGCGTCGAGGCAGCGCACGATGCCGTCGTCGGCACCGACATACACGCGGCCGCCGGCAAACGAGGGGGCAAGTCGGACGGGACCGCCCGAATATCGATCCCACACCTTCCTCCCGGTGGATGCGTCGAGCGCGCACACGCGGCCGTCCCCGCTGGTGCCGAAGAAGACCCGACCGTCCGCAACGGCCACGTGGTGCACATCATCGAACCGAGCCCGGCCGAGTTCCAGGATTCCCTCCACCGGCTCGGCACGGGGCGTCTCCCATGCCGGATCGGGCGCCGCGCGGGGTGTGAACGTCCAGCACGGGACCATGGGGAGCGCCAGGGCCTCCGATGTCACCCCGCTCCGCGCCGCATCGTGCCGGTAGGTGGGCCAGTCTGCGGCGGACGCCGGGATCCAGGGCCATGTGGCGAGAAGGATGCCGAGCCCCCACAGGCCGCCCCCCCGCGCGGGCCGCGAAGGCGGACGGTGCGCGGACCGTTCGCCCCCCCCGACCATCCCCATCGTCCGAAGCGAGACCGCCCCGCCCCGGGGACCGGACGAAATCCGTGTGCTCATGGTGCGAAGACTGCTCCCGACCGCCGCGGAGTTCAAGACGCGGCAGGCAAGCCCCTTTCCAGGATGCGGCGCGGCACCGGACGGCGTCGTCGGGATCCGGGACCGAATATTTTCGACTCCCTTGACTTGACGCGCGCCGCCCCGGACCGATGTTGTGGTGCGGGCAGTCTCGGCCGATGGAGCATCCGGCATCCCGCAAGCGAGGGTGAGTGGGCCGGGGAGCGGATGCTCGAGAGGTGACTGCGGATTGGATCGGCAAGTCAGGATGCCAATAGGCATCGTTCGGGATCGAAGCGGGCCGATCCAGCTCGCAACCGGCGGAGTCCGACGAAGAGACTGCCCGCCTTTCGTTTCTTCCCTGAAGGTGCTGCCCGTGATGCTGCAGAGTCCGGCCGGGACCTCCAGCGTCAAGCCCCTACGGTGCCGTCGTTCCGACCACCAGAACCTGCCCGAGGTAGTAGGAACGCCCTTCCGGCAGGGCCTTGATCCGAAGCACAGCCGTGTGGTCTCCGGGCGCCAACTCCGGCAGGTAGAAGAAGCGCGCGTACGTCCGTCGCTGTTCGGTCTGCGTACGCTTGAGGACCAGCGGCGTGGCCGAGCCGTCCACGGTTACTTCCACCTCCATGCCGGTTCCCTGGGGGATATCGCTGAAGCCGATCGTGGTCCCGTTCCATTTCACCGTCGCGCATTCGCCCGTCGCTCCGCACTTCACCGCGCCCCGCAGCATCGCGTGGGTTCGTCCGAAGTCGTCCCGGTAGACCGGATCGCGCTCGAGGTCGACAGGGATCCACCCGGCGCTCAACGCCACCCGACCGATCGGCAGCAGGCCCGCCGTCTCCCAGCATCCCGCCTCCAGCGGCGGCGGCAGGGGGTGCGGCCCCGCCGTGCCCTCGGCCTGCATGGTGACCATCGACCGAGCGAGGACGTCACGATAGAGACCGTGGCCCTCGCCGCCCGGATGCACGCCGTCGGCCGAAAAGACCATCTTCCCGGGCACCGGCGCATCCGCCTTGAAGACGAGGTCCCCCGCCTTCTCGCGCCGCGCCACCTCGACCCCGAGATCGACCGAGGGGATCCCGTAGGCGTTGGCCACCTTCTCCATGACGGGGGTGAACCACGGTGCGCGGTTCGCCTGCAGATCCTTCAGCATCCCCTGTGACAGCGTGTAGACGAGGCAGATGTCGGTCCGCGGATCGTGCCGCCGGATCTGCCGAACGATGCCCTCGACGGACTTCGCCTCGTACCCGCCGCCGCCGTTCACGCGGTGTTCCATGAAGACCAGGTCCGGCTTCAGCGCGAGCACGTCCCCGGCGATGCGGCAGGCGCCATAGTCCGAGCCCGTTCCCGAGATCGCCGCGTTGATCTCGATCCACTCCGCGGCGGGATATCGTTCCTTGAACCACGCGAGCGTCAGGGGCCGCCAGCCGTTGGCGGCGGTGATGCTGCCGCCGAGATAGGCCACGCGCACAGGCGCGCCGGCCTTCGCCTTGGAGAAGAAGTTCGGAAGGCCGCCCCGCACGCGGAGTTCCTCCGGAACCTGAGGATCATAGACGGCCACTACCCCACCCGTGGACTTCCCCGACGGCATGCCCGCGCGGGTTTGCGCGCGCGCCGGACCGGACATCGCGACGAGGCACCCAAGGGACACGACGACGGCACTTGGCACCGGTTTCATGCGCCAGAGGGTGAGGCATGCCCCTCCGCAACTCAAGCGCCGACGGGGCCGGTGCGAAAGCACCTTGCGCGGGACGCGAAACCGCCTACGCTCCACCCATGCGCCCGACCGCCCTGATCATCGTCCGACGCGGGGAGAACCGCGCCAAGTGCACGATCCAGCCCTTGCGCGGGACGCCGGGGCTGGACTTCCGGACGTATCCGCTCGCCGCGACGCCCGACCTGTCGCGTCATCTCCTGCTGGCGCCCGGGGCGCCGCCGCTGGCCGCGGCCGACGCCGGGCGACCCCTGCTCCTGCTCGACGCCAACTGGCGTCACGCGCCGGTCATGCGCCGGGCGATCGGCGCTGTCGACGCGCGCGGCATTCCCCCCGGCTGGCAGACCGCCTACCCGCGCCGGTCGAAGACCCACGCGGATCCCGAGGACGGCCTCGCCACCGTCGAAGCCCTGTTCGCCGCCTTCTGCATCCTCGGCTGCCGCGACGACACCCTCCTCCGTTTCTATCCATGGCGTGCCGCGTTCCTCGACCTCAACCGCGACATGCTGGAGACGGGCGGATCGGGAGAGCGACCTTCAAACGAGCGGGACGGATCCCCCCGTCAATCGTCTTGATCTTTCGACCCCGAGCGGGAGAATAGGCCGGTGTTGGTCACGACCCTGAATGCGATGGACCATCGATCCCCTGACGGGGATCCGGAGTCCATTCACACCATGAGGATGCCCCCATGAACACAGTCCTTCCCCGTGCGGCCGCCCCCCGCACCGCGACCATGAGCCGCCGGAATTTTCTGGGCACCGGAGCCGCGGCCGCGTGCGGCCTCGTCGCGGGGGCATCCTCGGCGAAGGCACAGGCCCAGGCGGGTCCTCCGGAAGGCGCAGGCGCCGTGGCGCCCGCGCCGGCGGCCGGGACGAAGTTCAAGCTCAAGTACGCACCCACCTTCGGCATGTTCGAGGCCCACGCCGGAAAGGACCCGCTTGCCCAACTGCGGTTCATGGCCGGGGCGGGCTTCTCCGCGCTTCTCGATGGCGGCTTCCTCGGCAAGCCGCAGGAACTGCAGGACACGCTCGCCCGGGAGATGGAGAGGCTCGGGATCACACTGGGCGGCCCGTATTGCAGCACGACCATCGGCGGACAGAGCCTGGTCGCCGGGACCGATCAGCAGGAAGGCTACGCCAAGCACTACAAGGGCGTCTGCGAGAAACTCAAGCGGGTGGGCGGAAAGTGGTTCCTGGTGGTTCCGGGCGGACTGGTCAAGGGGATGCCGATGGAGCAGATGACCGCCAACCTGATCGAGAACCTCAAGGCCATCATGAAGGAGGTCGAGCCGACCGGTTGCATCCTGACCCTGGAGCCGCTGAACCCGCGCAACCACCCCGGCCTATTCCTGACCAGGATTCCCCAGGCGATGGAGATCTGCAGGGCGGTCGGAAGTCCGTCGTGCAAGATCGTCAACGACCTCTACCACCAGCAGATCACCGAGGGCGATCTGATTCCCAACATCAAGAACGCCTGGGAGTACATCGCACACTACCACCTCGGCGATTCACCCGGGCGCAAGGAGCCGACGACGGGCGAAATCAACTATCGCTCCATCTTCAAATTCCTTCACGAAAAAGGGTTCGACGGCGTGCTGGGGATGGAGCACGGCAAGAGCAAGGGCGGCAAGGAAGGCGAGATCGCGCTGATCGACGCCTACCGCTGGTGCGATGCGTTCGACACGCCCTACAAGATCTGACGCGGAGCGGGCGGCACGCTGTGCGGAGCGTGGCGGCCTCCGAGGCTACCCGATCGTCTCCGGCACCCTGAACAGGCTCCGCATCTCCTCCCGGCGCTTCAAGGCGGTGAGCGCGGCCTCGCAGATCGTCTTGATCTCCAGCAGCACATCCTCGCCCACCCGCTGCTCCCGCACGTCGTCCATGATCATCTCGGCAAAGGCCCGGCGGCTCCGCGCCAGCATCTCGACGGCCACGCGCATCGTCTCCCCGGGCGTCGGCTCAAACGGCACGGGGGGCAGCTTGGGCTTCACCCCCAGCTTGGCCTTCTTGTCCACGTAGGCCAGGGCGAGCCGCCGCTGCAGGCTGTCGGGTTGATCCCGGATGTCCTTGCGGATTCGCGCGCAGGCCTCGTGGTCATCCCGCGCAAAAGCATCGACCCATGTCTCGCACAGATCCTTGAAGCGGCCCAACTGCGCAGCCTTCGGTCCCGGAATCTTGAATCCCATGATCGCCCTCTTGTCTCTGCGCATGGTACCAGATTGATGGATGTTCGTCAGTCCACGAGGCGCCGTTCCGGACGGACGATCCGCGCCGTTCACCCGGAGGGCCCGTCGAAGAGCGCGGAGATCGCCGCAACCCGCTCCGGGTCGGGGCGCGAGAAGTGCACGCCGCGCCGCGGACCGTCGGCCGGATCGAGCCCGCGGACGAAAAGGTAGAACGCCCCGCCGAACCGCCGGGCGAAGACGCCGGCCGACCAGCCGCGCGAGAGCATCAGCCGGCGGAGCGCGACGCTGTAGAGGTCGGCCTGCAGATCGTAGTCGGCCTCCGCCATGGCGCGGGCAAGGCGCGACGGAAGGTAGTCATCCGGCGAGGGGCCGAGCAGGTTCGACTTGTAGTCGAGCAGGTAGACCCGATCCCCGGCCTCGAAGACGAGATCGATGTAGCCCTTGAGGAATCCGTGCATCGGGTCGAAGACCAGCCGCGCGGGGCCGTCGCGGTCCGCGGCGGGCGGCCCGGCGCGGCCGAGCACGCGGTTCAGGTCGTCGGGGCGCATGCGCGCGACCGGATGCAGGAACTGCATCTCGCGCAGACAGCGCGCGGGGTCAAGATCGCGCAGGCGGAGGCCGGAGGCGTCGAGCGGCGTGTCGAGGGTCGCGCACACGGCGCGGGCGAACGCGTCGCGCCAGCGCGCGTCGAGGCCGTAGTGCGGCAGCTGTTCCTCCGCGGCGCGCGCGGCGGCGCGCAGGTCGGTCGCCGCGAAATCGGCGTGCTCCATGAGTTCGTGAAACAGGCGGCCGGGACCGGGACCGGCCGGGAAGCGGAAGCGATCGTCGGCCCCCTCCGCGGCGGCGGCCGGCGCGGACGGGGCGCTCTCGTCGTGGTCCGGCTTCTCGGCGGCCGCGTGGGTCGAGGCCTTGAGCGACGAGAAACTCGCGATGCGCCACCCGTCGTCGAGCCTCCCCTGGAAGACCCTCACCTGAGGGGTCGACGCGGGCGTCCGGGCCGTCGGAGCGCGCGCCGCGCCCCGCCGAGGGAGCGGTTCGACCGCGAGGCCGTCCCGCGAGGCCTTCACCACCCGGCCGAGATCCGCGCGCACGGCCGCCTCGTTCCAGGGCTTCACATGCTCGACCGCCTCGCCGGGCGGCGCGCCGGCCGGCGCGTGGAGCAGCCACGCGAGCGGCGATTCCTCGGCCCCGCGGATGGCCCCCCACCCTGCGTAGCACGCCAGGCGGGCGCGCGTCAGGGCGACGTACGCAAGGCGCACGCTCTCCTGGAACGCCTCGGCCTTCCGCCGCGCCACGTGCGTGTCGAGATCCGGCCCGCCCGTGTCGAGCATGCGCCGGCCGCCGTCGTCGCGCTCGTGGCAGACCACGGGGATCCGGGCCCCGTCGTTGCGCGGAAGCGACCACAGGAACGGGCAGAAGACGACGGGATACTGGAGGCCCTTGCTCTTGTGGATCGTCACGATCCGGACGCGGGACGCATCGCTCTCCAGCCGCATTTCGGCCTCGTCCGCGGTTCCCTCGTCCGCCGCGGCGACCTCGGCGTCGAACCATGCCACGAGGCCCGCCGGGCTCATCCGGCGCAGGGCCTCGGCCGTGCCCAGAAGTTCGGCCAGGTGCCGGAGATTGGTCACGCGGCGCTCGCCGTCGGCCCGGGCCAGGAGGCGTTCGACGGCCCCCTCCTCCGCCAGCAACCGCTGGAACATCGCGCCGAACCCCTCGCGCACCCATCGGATGTGGTAGGCCTGCCAGCGGTCGACCAGGGCGTCCCATGCGGCCGGCTCCGGCTCCGCCGAGGCCAGGGCGGGCGGCGTCCAGCCGAGGAGCGGCGTCAGCGCGGCGCCGCGCAGCAGCCCGATGTCGCGCGGCCGCGCGAGGGCGGCGAGCACGACCTGCAGGTGCCGGGCGTCGACCGACCCGAAGACGCTCGCCGGGCTCGACTCCACCGCCGGGACGCCGGCGCGGTCGAGCGCCCCGCGCACGAGCGCGCCCTGCGCATGCGTCGAGACCAGCACCGCCAGATCGCCCGCAACCAGCGGCCGATCGCGCCCGCCCCCGTGGATCCGCACACCGGAATCCGGGTCGAGCAGTCGGACGGCCTCCGCGGCCACCGCGTCGCAGAGGCGATCCGCCGCCTCGCCCCTGGAGAGCGGCTTTCCCCCCTCGCCGGGACCGGCCAGCCACAGCGTCATCGGCGCCGGCTCCCGGCCTCCGACCCGGAGCGTTTCGATGCCGTCGCGCTCGGCCGGCGTCACGGCGGCCCCGCCGATGAACGTCTGCACGAAGGCGTCGGGACGGGCGAAGACCGCGTTCACCGCGTGCACGAGCCGAGGGGCCGAACGCCAGTTCCGGTCGAGCGAGTGCGCCTCCGCGCCGGCCTTGGCGTCCCCGTAGGAGAAGATGTCGGCGCCGCGGAAGGCGTAGATCGATTGCTTCGGATCGCCGATCAGGAAGAGATCCGTGCCGCCCCTCCCGTGCAGCGCGCGCAGGATCGCGTACTGCGCGGGGTCGGTGTCCTGGAACTCGTCGACCATCGCCACGGGGTAGTCGCGCGCCAGCGCCTTCGCGAGCCGGGCGCCGCCGGGGCCGGCCAGGGCCGCACGAACGAGGCCCACGAGTTCGTCGTAGCTGCGCAGATCGAGCCGCGCGTGGAGATCGCGCCGCAGAGCCGGCACCTCCCGCGCGAGACGGGCGAGCCAGCCGGCGCGCAGGCCATCCGCAACCGCGGCGAGACCCTCGAGCGCGACGGTGGCGGCCTCCGCGGACTCGAAAAGCGGGGAATCCGCCGGGCGGCGCCCCCCCT
>CAYODK010000085.1:0-21123 GCA_964402695.1 uncultured Verrucomicrobiota bacterium | reverse complement strand
ACTTCGAGGAGGCCGAGCACCAACCCGAATACGACAACGGCCCGACCGGACACGGTGACCTGTGCCTGTCCGATGCGGACCCCGGACTCTGAACAACCCCGCCAGCCCGCCCCGAGAACGCGCGGCAGACATGCGCGGCCCGGTTGGATGAAAGATGCGGCAGTCTTCACTTGCCAGCGGACAACCGGGACGGGGCGGGGGCGGTGGCGGCCGGGAGGCCGGCCCGGCCCCCCGGCCGCTCGCGCTCGTCCCTCGCGCTCGCGTCCGGGTCCCCCACGGCTTCGGCGCAAATGCAGGAACATACGCGCGCTCGCCGGCAGGGGGTTCGCTCACATGCTCCCCGAGATGCTCGCTCACCCCTGCACCCCCGCGCGGTGCGCGCCCGGCGGAGCCCCGCCGGGACCACCCCGCCGGCCCCGTTGCTGGCAGCCGCTCGTGCTCCGTTCCCATCGCTGGCACTGGGCGGCGGGACTTATGTATTTCGACTTACGCATTTGCGGCGCAAACCAGCAACCCGAGCACCGCGCTGTCCGCCAGCACCCCGCCGCCTTTCATTCCCAACGTCCACCCGCTAATGACTTTGCCTTGCCCATTCGACCCTGCTACCCTCCACCCATGGAAGGTATGTGCCGGATGATCGGTCAGCTATGGAATCGACTTTGAGTTACGCCTACTAACGATGTTCGACAGAGAAAGGACAACGATATGAGACGTATCTTCGCGACAGTTGTCATAGCGGTGCTGACGATTTCTTGTTTTGCGGAAGCTGACACACCCAAGGCGGAGGCAACGGACACAAACGTCATCGCAACTGTTCTCGGGAAGAAGATCGTCGCCAGCGAGAAGGACAAGCTCAACGGACTCATATTCGGCGCACTGTTTCAGCAGTTCGCCATGGAGAACAAGATCGAGCCGACAGAGGAGGAACTGAACGCCTTTGTCCTGAAGACCGAGGAGAAGGAGAAGCAGAGCCAGATAAAGATGGAGGCGGACAGGAAGAAGCTGATTGAGGAACTCAAAAGCTCATCCCTGTCGGATCGAGAGCGTGAGCAGAAGGCATCCCACTTGAAGACCATTGAAAGTATCCTGAAGAGAGCCGGGGAGATGAAAGAGAAGACTAAGGGCATGGAAGAACAGATGCGCCCCATGAAACGCCAGATGGCGCGGCAGTTCGTGACATCATGGAAGATCAACAAGGTGTTTTACGAGAAATACGGTGGACGGGTGATCTTTCAGCAGGCAGGCGTTGAGCCTCTTGATGCATATCGGGACTTCCTGAGGGAACAACAGAGGCAGGGGGCATTCCAGATTCTCGACAAGCAATACGAAGCCGGTTTCTGGCGGTACTTCACAAACGATGCAATGCACACTTTCTACTCAAAGGATGACGGAGCAAAGTTCATCAACACACCCTGGTGGATGATGGAAGAGCCACAAGAGGAATGAGAATTGTCGAACAAGAGGGTCCAGCGCATTTGCTCCCCGCGGACGGCTCGCAAATCCGCTGACCCTTGACGTTCGCTGAAAATACGATGACCATTATTCCGATATGCCCTAAATGCGGAACGCCAGCGATCCCCGTTTCCCCTGAAGTAGTGTTACATTTCGCCAAGACCCCGCCTATACCCGATAAACGGTGGTCGGCTTGCGTATCGGCCACCTGCCCTGTCGCCTATTTTTCCAAGGTCCAGACGATCGGGAAAAACGAACTACACCAAGCTCTATGGTACAAGGACGGACGGCAGGAGGTTCCTATCTGCTACTGCTCCCAACTTACGCGTGGCGAGATCCATGCGGCTGTGCAGAATGGAGCAACGACCATAGATGAAATCCAGAATATGACCCGCAAGAACCGTACAGGCCATTGTCAGCGGGAGAATCCGCTGGGCGGATGCTGCCGTGAAGCATTCCTATTGGAAATTGGAAATGCAAAGAAATGACAGCGAACAATGGGCCGCACCGTACGGCGCACAAGGTGCGCCGCCCGGTGAGCCCTGACGTTGGCCCGGACGCCGCCTTCTGGGGGCTCCGCCCGCGCCGGCTCGATCCCTCCCCCGCCCGGCGTCCCCCGAAGCGTCGCCGCGCGGATCGCGGGTCTCTACGAGGGCAAGGATGCCTTTCCCTTCGATCCCTTTCCCGTGGGCTACGGCTTCGCCTATACCGGGGGCGGATGCCGTCCCCCTGGACCCCCTCCCGGGCACGCCCCGCAGCTCGCGCGACTCCATGCGGAAGCTCCGGCTCCGCGGCTCGCCTGCGGCTCACACGCTCCGCCGTCGCCCGTTGCCCCCATGCCCCCGAGGCGGGGGATGTCCACGCGTCGGCGGTGTCGGCCGGGAACGACGCCGGGGAAGCCGGCCGCGTCCCGCGCGGCAGCCTTGAACGAGACGCGCGGGACCGGGGCACCGTCGCATAACGGACCCATTATGCGTCCGGTCGCCGCCGCAGCTCCCACGGTGCCCCTCGCGGTCCGGCCTCCCCCGTCTCGACGGAACCGGTTCCGTCGCATTCCGGCCGACACTCGCCGACCCCCATGCCCCCTGCCAGGGGGAAGGGGGCCGCGCTCCGGGCCGGGTTCGCGAAACGCGCCGTCGACTTCGTCTCGACGCTTCGTCTTTCGCTTCACCCGGCCCTCCGGCGGCCCGAGGACGCGGATCGCCGGTCTGTCGGGCCTCGTCCGGCGCTGGACTTCCCTTCCTCTGCGCCTCCCGCCGGGAAACGCCCGTCCCGCTGGCCTCCGGACGCGCTTGTCGCGCCGTAGCCCGGAGGGCGAAGGCGGACGGCGCTCTTCGCGGCGCTTGCCTCCAGAAACGCGGTCCGGGCTGGCCCGGCGGTCGACGCAGTCGGGAACTCGCGCCCGACGCGGCCCTGCCCGGCTCCTGTGGCGCCCGTCGCCCACTCGTCCAAGCCTCCGCCGGGCTTCAGGCTCCCGGTTCGCAGGCTCACCAGGACCCTCGCCCGTCCTCGGTTCTCCTCGGCGGCGACACGGAGGACGCCACCCACGACGCGCGCCGCGACGGCCGGGCGCGCTCCGTACGGCCGGGGCCGGCCTGCCCACCGTAGCCGGCTCCGCGGCGTAGGTGGGCGTCGCCCGGCCGCCCCGGCCTCCAGAGGCGGACCGGCTCGCTGCCGCGATCACGGTCCGCCCGTTGACGAACCGGCGCACCCTGCGACGCTCGCACGGTGCTACCGATGCCGCCAACACCGCCAAATGAGGTCCTGCGCCCGGACGACTTCGAGCCGCCCATGCGAAACCTCTCCCCGGTCATGCTCAACAACCGCTGGCCCCCGGGCATCAGCGGCAATCCCAAGGGCCGACCGCCATCCCAGAGGGTCGGACGCGCCGGTGCGCTGGCGCTGCTCGACGACATCCTCGCCGAGGCCGAAACCAAGAACCGTATGCGCGAGGCGCTCCGCACCTACATCCGCCAGCGCCCCGTCGCAGCGTTCAAGACGCTCGTCATGCCGCTCCTGCCCAAGGATGTCCGCGTCGACCTCGGCGGGGAAAGGGTCATCGTATGGAAATCGTTTCTCTCAGATACCGGCCTCACCCCGGACAACTCGCTGTCCACGCCAGCCGGGCCCGGTTCCGGTCCGTCTGTTGCGGCCGCCGATGGGGAAAGACCCGCCTTGCCGCCGCCGAGCTTCTCGACCGGGCCGGACAGCTTGCCGGAGACTACGGTTGGATCGCCCCCACCTACTTCATCGCCGAGCGCGGCATCGACGCCTGCCGGGTGATCGCCGCCGACCTCCTCAAGTTCTCCGGCAAGGCGCCCACCCTCGCCACGTTCCAGGGCGCGGCCGGCCCGGTCCGCATCTTCTTCCTCTCGACCGACAACCCCGACTCGATCCTCGGCAACGGCTTCGCCGGGATCGTCGTCGACGAGGCGGCACGGATCGAGAAGTCGATCTGGAACACCTACATCCGGCCCACCCTTGGCGACCGGCAGGGCTGGGCCCTCCTGATCTCCACGCCCTTCGGGCGGAACTGGTTCTTCGACGAATGGACCCGCGGCCGGGCCGGGCAGGACCCGACCCGCGCCGCGTGGCAGTTCCCCAGCAACTCCAGCCCGTACTTCCCACCCGAGGAGTGGGAGGACGCCCGGCACACGCTGCCCTCCGACATCTTCCGGCAGGAGTACGAGGCCGCCTTCCTCGAGGACTCGGCCGGCGCCTTCCGTGGCATCGAGGCCTGCCTCCTCCCCGACGGCGCGCCTCCGGCGGCGCCCCGGTCCGTCGGCATCGGCCTCGACCTGGCGAAGTACACCGACTGGACGGTCGCGATCGCGATGGACCGCGACACCGGCCGCGCGCTCGACATGCTCCGGTTCAACACGCTCGAGTGGCCGGCGCAGAAGAAACGGATCCTCGGCTTCGCCCGCCGCTGGCCGGGTTCGACCATCGTCGCCGACGCGACGGGCGCGGGCGACCCTATCGTGACCGACCTCCGCCACGACTGGCCCCGCACCGAGCCCTTCGTGTTCACCAACACCACCAAGGTCGACCTGATCCAGAGCCTCGCCGTCGCCATCGAACAGCGAAAGGTGTCGTGGCCGCGCGGATGGGAGACGCTGACCGACGAGCTCCGGCGGTACGAGTACGAGTACACGAGCGGAGGGCGGTTGACGTACAGCGCCCCGTCCGGCTTCCACGACGACTGCGTGATCGCCCTCGCCCTGGCCAACAGTCTCCGCCGCGAGCACGCCCCCGCCGCCCCCGCCCCGCGCCCCATGGCGCCGGCGGTGGCGGGGCGGTTCCGGGGTCAGGCGCGGGCGCTGGCGTAGGCACAAACCGCTTGCCCGGCCCGCGTCAGGGGGCGTATATCCTGCTCCTGCCCGCGGTTGGTCAGCCGCCAGCCACGGTGGAGGAATATGGATTGCGCAGCTATGCATGGATCGGCAGGCCGAAGTAGGCCTTATGCGGTCATCGAAGGGTCCAACGGATCGATCGGGGCATAAGACGTACTTGGAGCGACCGTACAATGACTACTTGGCTCCGATCTCAAAGGCGAGTGACCAGGTCGACCATGCCATTGCAGAGGGACTTCCGAAGAAGCGAGTCCGTCGGCGCTCAGGCGGTGCCACGCATTCACGGGTGAGAGGTGGCCGGAAACTGAAGTAGGCAGAATCCATACTGTTGGCCAAAGGACAGAGATGAAGAAGATACTGATAGCCCTTGTAGGAATGGCCCTCTTTGTTCTCGGTTGTGTCTCAACAGCAAATCCGATCGATGCTCGTGCCGAACAGGCGAAGCAGGCAATCATCCGGTCTCTTACCGTCCATCATAAGGCCAGCGTTAATCAGGTTGCCGAGTGGCAGACAATCCCTCTGGCTAAGGTGTCATCGAACAAGTACACCTATGGAACATACGAGATCGATCTTGGGAACAGCTTTCTTGGCCAGATGTCATGGGGCGCGCCCATCGCTGACATGGGTGATGCATATCAGATCGCGCACGGCTTTCTCGTCATCAACTCCAATGGAACTTGGGAAGCCAAAGCGCCCACGACTTGCACATTCAGGATGAAATCAAAGGATGGCCAACCAACTTCTGCTGGCGACGCCGCTAACCGCGCCGCACCAGAGAAGTGACGTACGCAGGACATCTGAAGATGAAGACATCGGAGCTACTTGAGGTGCTTGACCGCGCAATCAACACGCATGTCACCCCGTTCATGTTAGCACAAGGGGCGCGGCACAAGACGGGACTATCCAACTTGGATGGCTATCCCGGTCCATCTTCCATTACTCTGCGACAGCACTCTAGCATTTGCGACGGCATATTCTGGTGGGTCAACCGATTCGAGACAGGACACACAACATTCGATATCGGTTACGGAGACCGCGAGGCGCTGATTGAAACCATGCTCTACTACGAAGGCATTAGAGACCGTTTCGCGCCGTGGGAACTTCTCGAAGCCGCCCGTGTGCCTGACAAACTCACAGTGACAGGCGAAATGTGGGTTCACGAGCCAGAGTTTGTGAAGCAGGTCGTCGCTAGAATTGGCGAGGGCCTGACACAGCACTGGAGGCTCCTGTCGTCCCCAAGCGAGGAGATCATCGATCGTGCGCGAGTACTGCGTGGAAAGCGCATGATCTTTGCTCAGGATGACCAACGTCGGCTAGATCGTGAAAGAGCCTGCGTGAAGGCATCGATGGCATTCCATGTCGGTAACCCGGTTGAGGCTATTCATCTTCTGGAGCCATTTGAGCATGACAAGGAACTGTCTCGATCGAGCAAGGTGATGCTTGATATCGCGAGAAAGAAGATATGAAGAGTTGCGCACTAGACCGTCTTCCTTATCCGTGGCGGGTTCGGAATCCGGCGACGTGCAACGTTGGGTAAGACGAGATGGATGAGGAAAGCATAGACTATTTGCTGCGCGGTGGGCACTACAATGTGCCCGACCGTATTGCTCGCGGGATCTGGCCACACAGCCCGCTGAAGATGGATGATCTGATTGCACATATAGTGTCCGCGCTGAATCGAGATCGCTGGTTCCCGCGGGAGTGGGTGCCTCGCGCGGATGGCGAGATGATCGACGATGTGATCGTGATTGAAAGGCAAACGCCTGCCCGATTCGTAGTCCGCAGCCGACGTGCGAGCGTATACGACCTGCGGAAGATTGGAGAACAGTCTGAGAAGATCTTTTCAACGGGCTCAGAGGCTGCGCGGCACTACTTAAAATGGGAACTGAACCTTCCCGGGGACTTGGACAGTTGGAAGGTGATCGAATAGAACACCGAACCATCAACAGGTTACACTCGCATGCTCCCGAACGTGCGCTTTCGCCCCCGCCCGTTGACTCCCCTCCGCCCCGTGAAAGCATGGCCCCGCCATGCTCATACCGGTTCCACAGTGGCGCGAGGCGTACAACCCGCTCCGCGGCCTGACCGTCGCGCGGCTGAACTCGATTCACGACGCCGCGGCGCGGGGCCAGCACGCGGGCGCCCAGTGGCTCTACAAGTACATGCAGAGCGCCGACGTGACGATCCAGGCCGCCGTCGAGCGGCGGCTCGCCTTCGTCGACGCCCTCACCTGGCAGATCCGCACCGTCGAGGCCGCCGATCCCGCACTGGCCAGCGACCAGGCCGAGACCCTTCGCCAGGCATACAACCGGATCGAGAACCTCCGCGACGCCAGCCGGGCACTCGCGCTCTCCGCCTTCACCGGCTACGCGATCCTCGACAAGGTTCCCGCCGGGGAGCTCTTCCCTGACCGCCTCGACGAGATCCCCCCGTGGTTCTGGGTGAGGCCCCGCGGCCGCCCCTGGGAGCTCAACCCCGAGATCCGTGACGAATGCCCCCGCGGCGAGCCCGTCGAACCGGCCCGGCTCGTCACCATCGAACGGACGCCGGCCTTCAAGCCCATCGCGTACCACTACCACGCCAAGGTTCTCGCCTCCGCCGACTGGGACGCGATGCTGCAGGCCAGCGCCAACCCGTCGGCCTTCTTCGTCGCCCCCGAGTCCCACAACACCGACGAGAAGCTCGCCGAGTTCCAAGCCATCGCCGAGCAGCTCGTCAGCAACGGCCGGGGGGCCCTGCCGCACGGGACGGACCTGAAGACCATCGACCTCGCCCGGCCCGGAAGCCGGCCCCCCTTCGCCGAGCGCATCGACTACTGCGACCGGCAGATCGTCATGGCCGCGACCGGCGGCATCCTGACCATGCTCACCGAGAGCGGCAGCGGCACCCTGGCCGGCGGCGCGCACTCCGACGCGCTCTTCCAACTCGCCCGCGCCGATGCGGGGAAGCTCTCCGAGACCTACCAGCAGCACCTCGACGCGCCGATCCTCCGCGCCACGTTCCCCGGCCAGCCGGTCGCCGCCTTCTTCGAGTTCGACGTCCCGCAGACCGAGAACACCGCCAAGCTCCTCGAAGCCGCCGCCAACCTCAACTGGGCCGGCTACCGCGTCGACCAGAAGCAGCTCGAGGAGAAGACCGGTCTGAAGCTCATCCCGATCCAGATGGAGGCCCCGGCATGATCCCGCTCCTCTCCAAAGACTTCACCCTTCCGGCCGACGGCTGGTACCAGCTGACGCCCGAGGGCGAGTTCCTCCACAAGCCGACCGGCATCCTGCAGGTCGTCGACACGGCCGCCTGCGAGGCCATCGTCTCCGACTTCACCGCCCGCGCGGCCGCGCCGGACTTCGGCGGCGTCCTGGTCGACTACGACCACTTCAGCATGGACCCCGAGCGGCCCAGCGAGGCCGCCGGCTGGATCATGGAGACCCAGCACCGGCCCGGCTCCGGCGTCTGGGCCCGGATCCGGTGGACCGACGAAGGCGAGAAGGCCGTCACCGGCGGCCGCTATCGCTACATGAGCCCGGTCTGGATGCCGGCCGACTGCGAGACGCTGGCGCCCGACAAACTCCGGCCGCTGCGGCTCAAGAACGCGGCCCTCACCAACGCCCCCAACATCGTCGGCGCGGCCCCGCTCTCGAACGACGTGCGGATCGACGCGCCGCCCCACATCGCCGCGTTCCTCGCGAACCGCGCGCTCGGCGCGCTCACCAACGCCCTCACTCCGGGCCACACGGCCCAGCGGCGGGCCTTCTTCGCCAAGCTCCGCGGCTCGCCGACCGCAGCGGCCGACAAGACGCCGACCGGCCGGCCCGCAGAGCAACCGGCCAGACCGGCCGTCAACCCGCTGCGCCAGACCATCCCCGGCGACACCACCCTGCCGGTGGACGACGGCCGCCGCGTCCCCGGCGTCCCCGAGAACGCGATCCCGGTCAATCCGAAGAAACCGGCCCAGCCGGCGCGCCCCGGCGGCGCGTACCCGATGCCGATCGTCGGTCCCGGACGGCCGACGCCGGGCCGACCCGGCGACATCTGGATCGGCGGCTCCCCCGACTTCGACGAGCGCACCGGCCGCTACCGCAATCCGAACGATCCCCGGAACGGCAAACTCGGTCTCCCGACCATCCGGCCGGGCGCCAGCATCGGCGACCGCATCCGACAACTCTTCGCGAACCGCGTCATGACCGACGCCCAGCGCCGGGCGATGTTCGCGCGGCTCCGGTCCGGCAGCGGTCCGAACCCCAGGGACTACGAGCCCAGGACTCCCGCGGAGGTCGACCAGGATGCCGAGGCGGAACGCGAACTCACGGCCGGGGAGCGCGAACAGAACCTCGCGCTCTCGCGCATCATCGCCCGGCGCAAGGCCATCGAGGCCGACAACGCGCGGAACAAGCCCGAACTCGCCGGCGATGCCGAGGCGCGCCGCAGGGCCGCAGGCGTAGGCGTCGCCAAGAAGGCCGGTCCCGAACAGGACGGCATCCAGGCCAAGGCCAAGGGCAAGCAGGTCGCCCGCGTCGACATGCCGGTCGACCCGGACAGGAAGCCGAACCCAAACAGCCTCACCGCCGGCCGCGGCCTCCAGTGGCGCGGCCCGGTGGCCCAGACCGCCGCCGGCCGCCGCGCCGAGGAGGAGGGTCGGCAGCGCGCCGTGCGCGACTGGCTGCGCGACCTCATCAGTCGCGGCGCCCTCCACAACCGCTCCCCGATGTCGGACGAGCAACGCAAGGCCATGTTCGCCCGGATGGACTACCAGGGCCGAGGCGCGCCCGATCCGGTCCCCGCAGCCCCCGGCGTTCCAGCGCAGGGCGATCCCGCATCATCGACGCCGGCCGCCGCCATGGTCCGCCAGAACCAGGCCCGGCTCGACGCCCTCTACACCCAGCGGACGAACCTCGAAGCCCAGGCACCGAAACGGCCGGACCCCACCGTCCCCGATCTCGCCGAAGTCGATCCCCGTGCCGCGCGTCAGGCCGCCCTTGCCGCGGGCGGCGACGCGACCGCCGTCCTTCAGGCCGAACAGGCCGCACGCGAGCAGAACCAGAAGGCCGGCCAGTGGCGCACCGAGATGGAACGGACCCTGACCGCGCGCGGCGTCCGGCCGGAGGCCCTCAACGCCGCCATCCAGCGCGAACTCGACAAGATGGCCGGGGCCGACGCCAAGGCGATGAAGGACTACGAGAAGGCCCAAGATCGGCACCTCAAGGCCCTTGCCGCCATCGATGCGAAGATCGCGTCCGAGGAGATCGCCGGCCAGGAGGCCGAACTCCGGCACAGGAACGCCGCCGTCGAGGTGCAGACCCGAACCGCCGCAGCGGCCGAAAAGGCAGCGGCGGCCGCAGCCGCAAAGGCGGCGGCAGACAAGGCAAAGGCCGAAGCCGCGGCTGCCAAGGCCAGGGCCGGCGATCCCGACCCCGTCAAACAGGTCGCCGCGGTCAAGAAGCAGCGCACCGCCTACCTCGACGCCATCGTCCTCGGCGAACTCGACGTCGCCGAACGGCTGGCGCCCGGCGTCAACCACCGGGCCAACATCGCCGCCGTCCGCGCGATGATCCCGCGACTCGGCCAGCCCATGAGCACACGCGACAGGGCGTCCGCAGCCGAGGCCCTCCGAATCCTCGCCCAGACGGCCCCCGATGCGTACCCGCGCACAAAGTGAGGCGTTCGCCGCCATGCGGCCCCGGGCCCGCGGCGGCCGGCTCGCGGTGCTGAACCGCTCCCCGCGCTCCGACGCGGAGCGCAAGGCCATGTTCGCACGGATGCGCGGCCGGTCCGGGGCCACGCGATCCTGGGAGCCCGATGGTCCCGGGACGAAGCCGGCCCTCCCCGGCGAACTCTACCCTCCCACCGACGACGCATGGACCGACCGCTACGAGCCCGAGTTCCTGCGCCGCCAGTCGGCCAAGGCGCCGGCCTCCATCCAGAGGCTCATGCGCCAGGTCAACGACTCCCACCGCGCCAACTTCCCCGACGGCATGCCCGTCGCCATCGGCGGTGCGGGGCCCGCCGCCGTGCGCGGCCTCGGGGCCCTCTCGCGGGCCGTCAGGGCCGTCGCCGTCCCGCTCGTCTCGGGTGCGAGCGCCGCGGCCATCGGCGACTACCGTGGGAAGCATCCCACCATGGATCCGCGCACCGAGAAGCGGCTCGCCCAGGCGCAGCAGGGCCTGGAGATCGTCGCCACCCTCTCGGCATTGAAGGCCGTCAAGACCGGGGCGCGGGAGGCGATGCCCGGCAGCTTCACCAAGGCCGACGCCTGGCTCGCCAAGGCGGGCGCCGCCATGAGTGCCGCAGGGGGCAGAGCCGCCAGCCGGGCCCCGGCATGGCTCCGCGCCCTCGGCCGCGCCGTCGCAACGGTCCACGGCAAGGTCTCCGAACTCACCGGCAACGAGATCCCCTCGCTCCGGCAGATCCCCGAGGCCGCCAGGCTCGCGCTCGCCCGGGCACGCGGCGTGTTGGAGATCAACGGCGAAAGCACGCTCGCGCTCGCCGGGAAGCGGTTGCTCGGGCCCGCCATCGTCGCGGGAACGGTCGCCGGCGTGGATGCCTACGAGGAGCACAAGATCGGCGAGTACCAGGACGCACTCCGCGAGGCATGGGGCAAGGGGGATGCGTACGAGCTCGCGCCCGATTCCATGCTCTCCCCGGTCCTTCAGTTCGCGCTCGGAACCGCCGGCAACCCGCTCGAGAAGCTGACCGGCCGTCTCCCCGTCGGCGGCCGGTTCTCCAAGGACCTCGCCGAAACGGCGGCCTATCGCGAGCAGTACGACGAAATCGGCCGAAGAGAGGGCGCGGGCGCCATCACGGCCGGGGAGGCCGAAGCCGAGCGGACGAGGCTCGCCGAGCGGAAGCCGTGGAACATCACCGGCAGCGCGCTGTACGTCGTCCAGCCGGCCGCCGCGGGCGCGTTGCGATACCAGGCCGCCAAGGTGCGGGACTTCCTCGGCACCGGCCGGCTCTATGACATCGTCGCCGATACGGCCGAACGCGACGCCGACACGTTCCGCACGGCCGGCGGGCGCACCGTCCGCTACCTCGGCGGCGACGCGACCGAAATCGCCCACGCCGCCAAGCCGGGCAGCCGGGACGAACCCTACTCGCGCGAGGCGACCGCGCGCGCCATCGCGATCAACCCGGCGGGCTCCGCGGTCCGGCTCGTCGCCGGCGGCCCCGGGGAGTTCGAGACCGACAAGTACGGCCGCACGGTCGCCTACGTCGAGGCCATCCCGCGCGCCGTCGCCAGGATCCCCGGTCTCCGCGCGGTCTGGCCGGCCGGCGACACCATGGAGATCCTGCTCCGCGAGGGCCTCACGCAACCGCGCTACGACCGGCTGGCCGAGCAGCATACCCGGCTGCGTGCCCACCACGACGCCGCGGTCGAGGCCATCGACCGGAAGCGCGGCGTCGCCAGCCCCGAGGGCCGAAGCGCCCTCCAGCGGGCCGGGCTCTACGTCTGGGAGCCCTCAGAGCGGGATCTCGCGAAGAAGTCACCCCTCGACAGGGCGTCCACGGCCCTCGGCCTCGGCCTGCTCGTGTCGGGCCGCACCGGCGCCCTCCGCAGCCTCGGCCCCGCCGGCAATGCCGTTGCCGCCACGTGGAACGCGAGCCTCGCCGGCCTCGGCGCGCTGCAGGCGGCGGTCAAAGGGCCGAGAAACCAGGGCGAGACCCTCAAGACTCCCAAGACCTACGAGACCGAGCAGGAGCGGCGGGTTCGGGAACTACTCAGAGCGGCCGAAAGAAGGCCTTGATCTGGCATTCAGGGGCAGTCGGGGCGACCCGATTGGCCTTTCAGTGATCATGGAACTTTCCACACACAAAACCGTTGGTGCCGAAGAATACATCCATCGTGCACCACCTGTGACGCTGGAAACCTCCGTAGTAGTAGTCAAGCGAACCGGGCTCGTCGAAGCGTCCGATGTCGTGGGGTTTGCCGAGAATGGCTTCGACCTTCTCTCGGCTCATTCCGAACTCGATCTGGTTGAACTTGTCGGGATCCGCGGCGTGGGTAAGGCAGAAGAACGCGGCTGCCGGTACGAGCACGCAAGCGACTAGGATTGTCGCGCACGCGAAGACGATTCTTGCTTTCCTATTCATCTTCTTGCCCAACGATGTGAATGACCGTTTTTGGAAAGGCTGTCCGCGGCCTTTCTGAAATACAGGTCACTTCTCTGGCCGGGAAATCTTTGATCGCGTCACCTTCCAGTCCTTCAGAGCTTCCTGTGGAATCCTCTCATCCCTCATGAACTCGATCATTTCCAACGTCTTCAGACTGACCACGAACTCACAGCTACTGTTGCGCATGTAGAGGTAATCTGGCAACCCGCCAGGTTGGCGGAGGTGATACCATGAGGCGGAGAAGACGATCGGATCTTCGTCAGTATCACCAAACAGCTTCCATATGGGTTCGGGGATGACAACAGAGTTGGTGCCAATCGCCAGGGTTCGCGAGCGATATGAGAAGCTGGCTGGCTCATACTGTTTTGGCAGCCCTTGAAGACGATTGGTGACGAGTGTGATACCCGTGTCTTGATGGGCGTGAAGCGGAGAGCACAAGGCGAGCAGCGCCAGCGGAAGCATCAGCGTCTTGGTGTTCATATTCTGTCTCACCAACGTTCACATTGCAGGTCTCGGCGACCCGTCCGCGGGGCGACGAATACCTTCCGATGTGTGGTTGGAGACCCTGCTTATCCTTTTCGCAAACATGGATAGGAGATTATCCCGGCCCGCGCAGTAGTAGGCATCACCGAGTAAGAAGGAGACATCCATCCCACGCCTCCTGTATATGGATAGTGACTCGCCAAGGCCGGTCGAGTTCGTCACCACCCCCTGAAGTATGCACACCATTCTTGGCGTCCACGGATCACGTTGCGAATCCGCAAACAACTCAACAAAGCTGGACATGTCCTCCGTTGGAACGGATACGTTCCGCGGTCGGCAGCCCCCATCAGTGTCATCTTCGTACAGCGTGAAGGTCGCGGCGACAGGGGAGAACTTCGCCATGGGGTTTACATGCGGCGAGAGACGGTAAAGTTCGGAAAGCAGAGACGGGATCAGACTGAGCAACAGTAAGACGAGAAGACAGACGAGTACCGCTTTGCCTACCTTCTTCATCAAGTGTCTCCAACGTCATGCCTCCGGGGTGGCCCGATAGCGCCGTGCCCAGCAGGCTGTGGTTCGGTGTTTCATTGAACCTTGGGCGTATCGCAGTTCCAGCACGACGAGAACTCCGGATCGACTTCCTCTCCGCATTTGCTGCACTTCCAAGGGGTACCCGCTGTCCCATCTGGCCCTTTCATATCTTCGACGATTGCAGTGGCCTCGTCGTAACGGTCATCCGGTACCCACACCTCTGGCCACGCGAATGTGGCCGAGACCATGAACGGGACAGGATCGCCGACGCTGGCGCCAGCCGAACCACGTTCGTTCTTGATGATGGATGGCACGCCGCGTGCATTGAGCAGCCCCTTGAGGATGTCGCATGGGACGACGCTTGGATCTGTAAATACCATCTTCATCATTTCACCGAACGATCAGGTTGACGGTTCGTCTGGAGGCGCGCTCGGCGCGGCTTCAGACGATACCTGTCCAACCTCTGGTTCGCACTCCTCCTCTTCCAGCTCCTCGATCAACTCACGAAGTTCTCCTGGCCTTGGCGGATCGGTTGCTGCGGCGTAGCCCGTTGTCTCTGTGTTGTAAGAATTGTGAAGATGAGCAAACAGGGCCTTCGTCTCCCGGATGAACTCGAGAAAGCACACGTTCTGGAGAGCCTTGTAGGGCTCACTTGCTGAGTGCGCGTAGTGGTTTCTCTGGTCGGCAACCTGCCCCCATCGTCTAGGATAATCAGGAAAGCCCGCCTCGGCACAGTTCTTGGAGAACGTGCCATAGCCAATGCGCCCGAAGAGCTGCATCTGCCGATGTCGCCCCCGGTAAGCATCCAGCAAAGGATCAAGAACAAGACTGATCTCTTCCCAGATGGTCCCGTGCAATGCCATGGTCGTGAGCTGTTGCCTCATGAGATCCTCAAGACAAGCCGATAGCAGCAAGCACGACATACGCTCACAATCAGGATCTGACGGGGGCAAACTCGCAACGAAAGTCATGATTCTCCGGATGGATGAATCTGGCCATTCTTCATTCCAGCCTTGCTTCCCGCAATCCGGGCACACGTATGCCTTTTCGTCGAATCCATCGGCTGCGACCGGATGGATCTGATCACACGAGCAGCAGCGGCGGTAGCTCTGTGTGTCTCCTTTCATGTCTTCTGTGCGAACGTCCGGCATGTGCTTCCGAGCGACCGCCGCGGGCGCGAGGTAGCGCACCACGCCGTTGTTGGCAGTCCTCTCTATGGTCCCATTCGATACGTGATGAACAATGCTGGCTCCGTGATTCCCACCGCATAGAGTGCGAGGGCGACAATCTCGGCCATGGCAATGGCCGCAAACCATCCAGCGGTGTGGATTGGGCGCCGCCGCAGCAGACCGCTCAGGACCGCGAAACATGCTGTGGCCGCGACAGCAGGAATTGCATAAGCGAGATTGAAGGCAAGGACCGTTCCGCGGGGCAGTGCCGCGCCTGCCAGAAGTTCTGACCAGTTCTTCCTCATGCACCATGAAGAGACGAAGATCGCCCATGCAACGACTGCTTGCAGGACGAGCATCGCTCCGTACAGCGTAAGCCATCTGGCTCTTTCGCTCATCGTCTTGTCTGCCAACGTATATTCTACGACCGGTCGCCTTTTACGGCTTCGAGCCGGTCAGGACTCGCTTCTTCCGCCTCCATCGATTCACCTTGCGGAGGATGCTGCGCCCGTCGTCGGACGGGTTCAAGCGGTTTCTTGAGGAAGGTCCCGGGCGGAGTGCCAAGGAGTTGTGAGGGCGGATGCAACGGCCGGTAAGACCAGAATCGCGGTCACGGGTGGCGGTGGGCGCCCATCTCATCTGACGCTCGCGTCCCCCCGTTGACGAAATCTTCCCCTGTGCGAAAACCGACGCCATCAACCACGAGGCGTCGCGATGAACGAAACCGAGACCAAGATCGATCCGAAAGAGGTCCGCGCGCAGCTCGGCCTTGCCGAGGACGCGCCGGACTCCGATGTCATCCTCGCGCTTTTGCGGCTCGTTGCGAATCTCACCGGCCAGCTCGAGTCCATGACCGGCGCAGCCGCGCAGGCGGAGACCGAGATCGCGAACCGCACCCTGGAGCAGTACCGCGACCGGATCCCCGAAGGCACCGAGCCCTTCTGGCGGGAACAACTGCTCGCCAACCGCGAAACCGCCCTCGGCGTCATCGCAAAGCTGCCCGTTCCGACGGCGCCCGTCACCCCTTCGCCCGACCCCGACTCCCGGCCTCCGGCTCCGGCCTCTCCACTCCCCACTCCCGGATCCCGTCCTCCGGCGACCCCCCTCCGCAACCGCATCGCGGCAGTCCCCGACCCCCGCCCCGACAACCCCGGCGACACGACCCCGCCGGCCGACGCCGCCCGCGCGGTCGCCATCCGCAACCGGGCGTACGAGATCAAGGCCCGCGAGGGCGTGCCCTTCCTGGTCGCATTCTCCCGCGCCGAGCGTGAGATCCCGGAGGCCCGGTGATGCACCCGCTCTCGAACACCCGCGAGGGGATGATCCAGATCGCGGCCGCCGTCGCGAACCTCGGCGAGGGACTTCTCGCCCTGATCGACGCCGCCGGCAAGGCCGCGCTCGCCACGCCCTCGACAGCCGCGGCGCGGTTCATTGTCGTCGATGCCGACGCCAACTACGCGACCCTCTGCCCCCTGGAGGCCGGGCGTCAGGTCCGCGTGAAACTCTCCGGCACCTGCAACCCCGGCGACGGACTCACCGTGAACGCCGACAGCAAGGCCGTCGCGGCGGGCGCCGCCGATCCGGTCTACCTGATCGCCGAGGAAGCCGGCATCGACGGCCAGGACGTTCTCGCCCGCGCCCCCGCCAATGTCCCGGCGCCTCCGGCCGACGAGCTCCCCGCCATCGCCTCGGGCGACGCGGGCAAGGTTCTCAGGGTGAAGGAGGACGAGAGCGGCGTTGAATTCGGCACGCCGGTCGCCGAACTCCCGACCCCCGTGGAAGGCGACGCGGGGAAGGTCCTGACCGTCAACGCGGAGGAGGACGGTGTCGAGTGGACGGCGCCCGCCGCAGGCGCCAGCGTCCCCACGCCCACGACCGGCGATGCCAAGAAGCTCCTGCGCGTGAACCCGACGGAGGACGGCTACGACCTCGCCGGCACCTACCTCGACGACGCCGTCCTGGTCCTGAACGGCGCGGCCGGCGGCATCGTCTTCGGCCCGGTCGGTAGCGCCCCGCGCATGGACAACAACGGCGGGGATCTCCTGATCGTCCAGAACATCCCGACCTCCGACCCCGGCGTCTCCGGGGCCCTGTGGAACGACAGCGGCACGCTGAAGCTCTCCGCCGGCATCTGACCGAAAGGAACCCTCCCATGATCATGACCAACACCAAGCGCGGCCCGATCCAGGTGATCGCCGCCGAGGACCTGACCGGCCTTGAGGGCCGGCTCGCGAAGCTCACCAACGCCTCCGGCGTCCTAAAGGCGGCGCTTCCCGCCGCCATCGGCGACTACGCCCTCTTCCTGATCGTCGAGGGCGCGGCGGCCGGCGGCAACGCCACCCTCGCGCCCCTGGAGCCCGGCGCCCAGGTCCGCGTCCGCCTGAACGGCACCTGCGACCCCGCCGCAGTCCTCGTGCTGGCCGACCCCGGCACCGCCGCCGACAAGGGCAAGGCCCGGACCCTGCCGACGGCGGCCGGCACCTACCGCGCTTTGCTCATCGCCGAAGAGGCCGGCGTCGACGAGCAGCTCGTTCTCGCCCGACCCGCCATGCTCGGCAACCTCACCGTCACGTAACCGAAGGAGTACCAGCCATGCCCGGAAGACTCGAAAGCATCAGCGCCCAGCCCGTCATCCGCGAGTTCGCCCAGGGGATCGCCCAGGACGCGGTCCAGCCCGTCGCCGGCTTCCTCGCGCCCACCGTCCCGGTCTCCGCGATGGTCGGCAAGTTCAAGAAGTACACCCAGAAGAACCGCTTCCGGATCCCGGACACGCTCCGGCCGGTCGGCGGCCGGGCCGCGGAGCTTCGGTTCGAGGTCTCCGACGAGACCTACAACTGCCAGCCGCACTCGCTCGACTACCCGGTCGACCGGCTCGAGCAGTACGAGAGCGAGCAGGCCCTCGGCGACATGTTCCGTGAGGGCGCCGTCGCCATCGCCGAGGTCGCGAGCCTCTCCCACGAGAAGACCGTGATCGACGCCGGCCTCGCGGCCGTGGGCGCCGGCACGTCCAAGACGTGGAACGACGCGGCCGACCCGGTCTCCGACCTCGACACGGCGATCCTCTCGGTGATCAAGGCCTGCGCCTACGGCAGCGCCATGAGCATCGGCGTCCTGTTCGGGGCGTCCGCGTGGACGATCTTCAAGAACCAGGCCAAGGTCCGCGGCCGGTTCATCGTCGCCCCCTCCGCCCCGAAGGGCGGACTCGGCCTCGCGGTGCCCAGCGAGGAAGCCGCGGGGATGCTGTTCACCGGCTCTCCGAAGGTCCGGACCTCGTACATGGTCTACGACACGGCCCCGGAGGGAAAGGACGCGGTCCCGGCGTTCCTGCTCGACAACGCGGTCCTGGTCTTCGCCCGGAAGGAGCAGCCCAGCCGGCTCGATCCGTCCTTCATGAAGACCTTCCGCCTGGCGAACAAGTACATGGTGCCCGGCGCCTACACCCGCGACGACGGCCGCGTCGAGGTCGCGAAGTTCGACTGGTCCGAGGACGTGAAGGTCACGAACTCCGCTGCCGCGGTCCGCTACAACGTCGCGGCCTCGTAGCCACAGCTCCCGGGAGATCCCCGATGAACTGGACGGTGTTCGATCGGTCGTACGTCCTGGCGGCCCTGCCGCTGGTCCGCCGGCCGTACATCGACTCGTTCATCGCGACCGACCCGGCGCTCGCGGCCAAGATCGACGAGACCATCGACAACGCCCGCGCGGACTTCCGCATGGCGCTCGCGCAGGCCGGGAACACCCTGGACCCGGACGAGACGAAGCTGCCGAACCCGTGCCTGCGCTACGCCTACTACATCGTCGAGTACGAGATCGCCCGGCTGGTCGACGGGTTCGTCCCGACGCCCGGCGGCGTCGAGTACCGATGGACCCCGGGAATCTCGCCCCTCATCCGGGCCGAGGTCTACCAGCGGGCGATCTACGAAACGCACATGAACCTCGACGCCACCGCCGCGGCGTCGCCGACCTACGGACCCCCGGCCGCCACCGAAGAGAGGAGCCTGCCATGACCGTTCTCGATCGCATCCTGATCTTCATGCACCTGAAGAAGCCCCCGGCCCAGCGCATCGCCAAGGTGACGCGCTACGACAAGGCCGAGTGCGAACGCGCCCTCGCCGAGGCCGAGCGGCGCCTGAACCTCACCTACGCCGGCCGGGGAATCAGAATCTACGCGAACATCGGCGACACGCAGATATCCGCCGGCCATTGGGGCAAGGGCCGCGTCGGCGCGCTCACCCAGGGCGGGAAGGAGAACCAATACGTCATCCTCTACGTCGACCCGGTCACGCGGCAGGAGCACTGGGAGGAGCTGGTCCACGAGATGGCCCACTGCGTCCTGTGGAGCCGCGGCCGCACAGGGCACCCGGCCGAGTACGCCAACCGGTTCCTGCACTGGAGGGACGCGTGAGCGGTCCCGTTCCATTCAACCGGGACGCGCCGACCCGCGGGAGCGAGCGCGAGCGCATCCTCGCGTCCTTCGCGACGTTCTCGGTCCCCGACTGGGCCCGCGCGGACATCATGGAGGCCCTCGACTCCAAGGAGTGGGACTGGTTCGCCGACTGCGACGGCTGCACGTGCGTGTCGGAGGCCTACTGGCCGACGAAGTACTTCCCGCCGTGCCTGCGGCATGACTTCGACTGGTTCGTCGGCCGTCCGGTGTGGCAGGCCAATGCCCGGTTCTATCGGATCTCCCGGATCTACCGCATGACTCGCGCCCGCGCGGCGGTCCGGTTCCTCGGTGTGACGGTCAGTTGGTACGCGTGGTTCAAATGGCGGAACAAGTTCCGCAGAAAGGCATGATCATGAAACTGCATCGGACCTTCGCTCTTCCTCTCTTCGCGGTCTTCGCGACCTTCGCGTTGAACGCCCCCGCCGGCGATGTCCTGCGCCTCGACGCCCGCGCCGACGATCGCGGCCGCTCCATCGGGATCCGCGTCGACCTGGTAGAGGCCGCGCGGGCGCGCCGCCCGACCAACAAGGTCTACGTCGAGGAGGCCGTCGCCCTCTGGCGCCCGGCCCCCGGCGAGCTGATCGCCGCCGCCGGCAACGTCGAGGCCCAGGACGTGAACGCCGCGGTCTCCGCGAGAGAGATCGAGCAGCCGCAGACGTGGAAGGAGATCGCCGCCGGCCACTTCACGCGCAACGCCGGCCGCTACATCGCAGGAGTCGCGCTCGTCGCGATAGGGGCCGGCGGCTACGCGATCTACGACGCCAACAAGGACGACGGCGGGAGCGCGCAGCCTCAGGAGGCGCAGCCCACGAACAGCCACAGCGGGAACTACCAGCCCGCCAACTCGCCCACGGTGGCGGTCACGGCCGGCGACAACTCGCCGGTCAACGTGAACGTGACGGTCACCGCGATGCCTCCGGAGTAACTCCCATGGCCGACCCCTGCCATCACGAGACCGACTGGGGCGCCCTGCACGAATGGCAGAAGCGCATCGACGAGAAGCTCGATGCCATTCTCGCCCAGGCCAAGACCACGAACGGCCGTGTCAGCCGGCTCGAGAAGTGGAAGCTCGCCCTGTCGGTCGCCATCGGCATGCTGCTGCTTCTTCGTCCGGACTCCATCCCAGCCGGCCTGCTTGATCGCCTTCTTTCGATGGTCGCCGGACCGTAATTTGAACTGTTTTTCAGACGCCTCGACTTTGGCACTTCTTTGGCACAATCGCCCCATATCGCCCCTCGGCGTCCATGGATGTGCCATTGATGAATCACGCCGAGAAACTCGATTTAGACCGCTCCTACACGCTGGTTTCTGAAGGCAAAAGCCGTGCTTTGTCAGGTGCCAAAAAAGCGCCAACCCGAATGGCATTCAAGAGGTCACGAGTTCAACTCTCGTTACCTCCACCAGCCTCCGCTCGCAGCGCAGCGAAGAGCGGAGGCTGTCCCGCCGGAGCCGGTCGGTGCGAAGCACCGGCCGCGTAGGCAGACCGGTCCCTGCGCTGCGAGACTACGGCTTGGCAAGCCGGCCTTTGCCGGAGCGATGCAGTTGACCTTGATACAAGGAGACCCGTGGGCATCGCTCCGGA